>NZ_CP090978.1:3933333-4266666 GCF_021513275.1 Paenibacillus hexagrammi
ATGACCGCTGAATTCAACATAATGCTCTTCCTCAATAACGATAGTAAATCCCAAAACATCTTGATAAAACCTGGCCAGTCGAGCAACATCATCTGCTAATAATGTAATTCCTTCTAATTTTACAAGCTGCATGGTTGGATCACCTCTCTCAAGTTCAGCCTTTTTTAATAAGTGCTACACACATGATAACATCACACACATGCATGTAGCTGTCAATAATAGCTTTCAAACGTAAATATCACATCGTCTATCCTTGGGTCCTCTCGACAAAAGAAGTGAATTCAGCCACTTGACATTTTGTGGAAAACAAATTAGTATTAACTTATTGAATGAATGATTCATTCATTTACTAGAGGAGAGTGATTTTTATGGAAAGCAAGATAAATGCCAACTGGACGGTAAAAGGTAAGTATGTTATCATCACCGGAGCAACGAGCGGAATCGGACTCGCAGCAGCCAACGAGCTTGCTATTCGCGGCGCTCATATGGGTATTGTTGCTCGTAACGAACACAAAGCGAAAGAGCTGGCGGCTCATCTCAGAGCTTCGTCCAAGGAGCCGATAACGGTGGACGTATTCGTTGCAGATATGGCATCACAGTCATCCATCCGACGAGTCGCAGCTCAGATACTGGAAAAGTGGCCGCGGATTGACATCTTGATCAACAACGCCGGTGCCATGTTCGTTAAGAGGATCCTGACTGAGGATGGAATCGAGATGACTTGGGCCGTGAATCATTTGGGCCCCTTCCTATTGACGAACTTATTACTGCAACGACTGATGGAATCTGGAAATGCTCGGATTATCACCACAGCTTCTCATGGACACAAGATGGCAGGCAAGGGGATTCGATTTGAGGATTTAGACGCGAAAAAACGTTTAAGTCCGATGGGTATTATGTTAGGCGGTCCTAACTTTCGATATGGCGAAACTAAACTCGCCAACATTTTGTTCACGACCGAGCTGGGTAATCGTTTGGCAGGCAGCGGGGTTAGGGTCGCTGCTTTTGACCCGGGATTGGTTGCAACGAATTTCAATCAAGACAACGGTTGGATGGCTCGCCTGACAATGTCTGTCATGAAACGATTCTCCCGAACTCCCGAACAGGGAGCGGAGACCCTTGTCTGGCTTGCGGATTCGAATGCGATGTTGGAACAAGCCAATGCAAGCTATTATAAAGACAGCCACGCCGAAATTCCATCCGCAGCCGCCCTCGACAAGGCCGCCGCTGCTCGTCTTTGGGATGTAAGCGAGACGCAAGTCGGAGAAACATTTTTTTCTTGAGCGAGGAGTGTTTAATCAACCTATGAATACGTTAAGGACATCTATGTCGGAATCAGTAGATGAGCGCAGAGAACAAATAAAACGAGCGGCGCTTAAGGTCTTCGCCAAGCAGGGACTTACCGGTGCGAAAATGAGTTCAATTGCTGCTGAAGCCGGAATTAGTCAAGGGCTGTCGTATCGCTATTTTTCTTCTAAAGAGGAGATTTTCACGATGCTCGTACAGGAGGCATTAGAAGAAGCACAGAGCGCAATTCAGGACTTGCAGAATCTGCCCGGATCGCCTAAGGATAAGTTGAAAGCTTTTACGCAGCGAATGTTGGATGAAAGCCAAAAAGCGCACTTCATGCTGATCCAAGTAGCCATGACATCCGAAGACATCCCCGCTCAGGCGAAGGAGTGGTTAACCCGCTATTCCGCCATTGACACGATAGGTCAATTTGTTCCATTATTTAAACAAGGCCAGGAAATCGGTGAATTTGTTGAAGGTGAACCCCAACGCTTGCTGTTCCTGTATTTTTCCGTCGTTACAGGGTTAATGCTTCAAGACACGCCTGCTTCCCCGGGTTATTGGATGAAAGAGGTCGATATGCTGTTAAAGATCATAGCAAAAGAAGAAACATAGAAGCCATGGCAGCGATAAAGTCGCACTGCTAACCTACTATGATTGGACTTCCGCGTTTCATTGTATGCTTCCGCGAAATCAAACGCCGCCCAACAAGCGGGCGGCGCTCCGAAATCGTCATTCTACTCTTCTATACTAGCTTGCTGCAATTCCGCAATCTTAACCTTCTTCATCTTCATGAATGCCCTCGTAACACGATCACGTTGTGCTGGCGTTCCTTTGCTCATTATATCCATTATTACCGATGAAGTAACTTGCCATGAAACACCATATTTGTCTTTCAGCCACCCACACTGC
This sequence comes from Paenibacillus hexagrammi, assembly GCF_021513275.1. Taxonomy (NCBI): domain Bacteria; kingdom Bacillati; phylum Bacillota; class Bacilli; order Caryophanales; family Paenibacillaceae; genus Paenibacillus; species Paenibacillus hexagrammi. Next base: position 3,935,536 of record NZ_CP090978.1, read on the forward strand.
TCAGCCTCTGGGTAATAGGAAAGCTTATCCCAATAGTAATCAATCTCTTCCTGCGTCTCGCACTGAATGAGCAAGGAAATTGCTTCATTGAATTGAAACTTGTGCTCATACGCACTATCCATGGCCGCGAACCAGATGTTCTCCAGCATGAAATCAGTGAACATAACCGTTCCCTCCTGATCCGGTCCTGGTCCTGAGCCATACCGAAGAAGAGTTCCGGGCTTCGCATTTCGAAAAATCGACAGGTAGAACTCGCGTGCCTCCTCCGCCTTCCCGCAATTGTCACCGATGAACATAAGGTAGGGAATGATTGCAGGCCTAGGCTCTCCCTCCGGATTCGTCAGCATGAGCTGCCAGGAGACACCGTATTTATCCTGAATCCAACCAAACCGCTTACTGAAAGAATACTCACCAAGCGCCATAAGCGCGATTCCCTCTTCAGACAACTTATTCCACATCTCATCGATCATGTCATTCGCATTCTTTTCCCGTGAGGGATCGAAATTGACAATAAACGAAATAGCTGGATTGAATGTAAAATGCGGTCCCGCTGAGATTGCCATAAACGGATGTCCCCAGAGATGAAAGGAAACGACGTCGCAATCACCCGAAGGCGTATCTTGCAAGGTGGCTGTACTTATAATTTTGGAATTCGGGAATACAGAGCAGTAAAATTCCGCAGCTTCTTTGGCGTGCTGATCAAACCATAAATGCGTGGTGATGGGCTGCTTAACAGAATTTCTGGCATCATTCATCAGTAGACTCCTCCTTGGTAAATAGATTACGTGTTCTATTTTAACTGAAAGATGGTCATGTTATTTCTTTCTGATTGCTGTATGTCTTGCCTTGTCTCGATTGCTACAGGAATGTATCCATGTTCAATGTCACTGTTGACGTGGAATAAAACCCCTGATAAGATACCAACTAGTAGGTTTGCATTGGAGGTCTGGAACGGTAATGGACTATGTAGACGAGAGCATACCTTTGAAAAAAGTAAGCTCTTAGAGGCAACACTATCGCTTATTATAACAAAAGGATACCATGGAACTACTGTTGACGAAATTTGCGCTGCAGCGGGCGTAACGAAAGGCAGTTTTTTTCACTATTTTAAAACTAAAGAGGATATCGGCAAAGCGGCGATCGAGCAATTTGAGAGCATGCAAGCCTATCTCATAGCAGGGGCAGAGCTGGATCTTGTTCAAGATCCTTGGGAGAAGCTGCAAGCATATTTGGATTTTTTCGTGGCATTAGCCAAAGACCCTTCATCCCCCAGTGGTTGTTTAACGGCCGTGATGACACAGGAACTGTCGGATACCCATTCCGAATTCCGTTCGTTGTGTGAAGAAAAGCTATTTAACAATACAAAGCCATTGAAGAAAATTCTAGATGAGGTTATGGAGCAATACCCTTCACATATACCAACCGACAGCCAGCAGCTATCCGACTATTTTCTTTCGCTTTATCAGGGTTCTCTTATTCTCGCAAAAGCGAGAGATAATCGAATCGTGCTGGAGAAGAATGTGGAGCTATTCAGACAGTATCTCAGGAGTGCCTTTAATAAAAATTAATGGTATTCTTGAGCATGTAAATCAGCACAAGCCCCTTTTCCCATGATTCCCGATCCTGAGAAAAAATTTATAGGCAGTACCATGTAGAAAACTCCTGGTTAGGTGCATTCAAAGTCATAGGTGATTACGGTCTGGTCTCCAAAGCATTAAAGCAGAGCGCGATCATATCGATTTTACTGATATTCAACGTTTTCTAGATATTTAACAAAAATCAGGGGCTAACACTTGTTATCGTGCAAGCCCCTTCTCTCCATTATTTAATTTGCGGTACACCTTGAAGTACACCCAGATGGCATTCATGAGAAGCAGAGCGCCCGTCACGATAAAAACATAACGGATTCCAACCCATGCCGCCACTTGTCCGCCTAATACCGAGCCCCCAAATACACCCAAATATCCGGCGGACATGCTGAACCCGAATACGCGGCCGGTTATCGCGGCAGGTGTTATTCTTTTGATCAAGACGTTTACCGAGGGGGTCAACCCTGCTACTGTCAGACCTAAAAGAAAACGAAGCCCCATTAACTCCCAAGGTGTTGTAACCAGGGCTTGAGGAAGGAAAAGGATTCCTGCCGCTAACAAGCAGAGGAGTATGACTTTATGCGGCCCAATCCGGTCTGACAGCTTGCCTAGACGCGGTGCAGCGAAGATAGTAGCGAGGCCCGATGCGGAAAAAGTGAGGCCTGCAATCAAGGCAATATGGGTGTGGCCGCTTGGCAGCAAGCTCGTGACATAGACCGTAAGTACAGGTTCGATCGAGTACAAGGCCACTGTAATGACAAAAAAGGTGATAAACATCGTGATCGTCAGTTGTTTCTCAGGCACAAGCCGCCAAAGCTCCTGGAAGCGCAGCACCTTTTTATCTTCACGATTGAACGACTCTTTAACAAAGAATGCAGTTGCCAAAAATGCGATCAATAGCAGCCCACCGGTGATATAAAATACATCATTCAATCCGACATGATCTCCAATAAAGCCGCCCATCATGGGACCCAGCAGCGAACCCGCAATATTGGCCGTCGAAAGTACACCAAGCGCATAGCCTGCATGTTCTTTATCCGTCTGCGTCGCTATAAGCGTCGTGCATGCTGTGCCGTAGCCTGTGATTACACCCTGCAGCAGCCGAAGCCCGATCAGCACATACACATTCGTCGCCAAGCCCATGCATCCTACAATGACCGCCATGCCGAGACTAGCCCGCAGTAGCATGGGCTTGCGCCCATATTTATCCGCAGCCTGCCCCCATATTGGGGAGAAGATAGCTGAGATCATGTACGTAATCCCAAAAGCAGCTCCTGATAATTGTGCAATAGATCCCGTGTTCTCTACACCTAATTTATGAATAAAAAGCGGCAGTATCGGTGCGATTTGACTCATTCCAAGTCCCGCTACAAACATGCCGAACCAACATACAATCAGGTTTCTTTTCCAGATAGGCATATCCCTTGATTCCTTCTTTCGATCCTTCAAGATTAGATTCATGATGCATCTACTCTGTCATTGTGTATGTCTCTCGAAGTATGCTAGTATGAAACGGAATACTCTCCACTTGATGTTAAGCGGAGAGTTCTCCGTTGTCAACAACGGTTGTTCGTTCTATTGAGGCAAGGGGTGATATGTAGTATGAGCTATGAAGAGATCACGATACAACCACGGCCTGAACGTCGTGATGCAGCCGAGAACCGCCAGCGGATCTTGAATGCGGCGCTTCGGTTATTCGAAGAGCACGGCGTCGAACAAGTGAGCATGAATCAAATCGCGATTGAAGCGAATATTGGCCCAGGTACCCTCTACCGACGGTACAGAAATAAAAGCGATCTTTGTATGGATCTTATGAAAGACAACGTGGATCAGCTTTTCGAGGACATGGAGGATTACTTAAAGCAGCATCCGGCTGAGCCGCCCCATCTTCGATTGAAGCAGCTGCTTCGCTTTTTTATCCGGTTTAGAGAGAAGAAAGCACAATTGCTGACAGGTGTAGAGGAATCCTCGGCCAATAATCGCCGAAGACCTCGAACCCAAAGTCCTCTATACGATGAGCTGCTTCAGCTGCTGGTTCCTTTATTGGAAGAACAAGCTTTTGGCGATAGCCGTTATCCTGCCAGTGTGTTTAGGGCGGACATGCTGCTGGCCGCATTGACAAGCGACTCTTATTTATTTCAAAGGGAGGTTCGCGGATACTCGCCTGAGCAAATCCTCGAGGAGCTCTACCTCACGTTCATATCCATTCATCATTGACGGTCATTACCTGCATCATCTATGGGTCCCGACAACTATAAAGCCCTCTCTATGACACCGGCACCGATGCGGAGTTCACGAAAGGGCTTTTGCTATTGGCGATGTTATGCACGTTACTTTATACATACATGTATGGTTTACTGCATTCTTTGCATGTGAGTCTTATTCTTTGCTTCCGAATCTTTTCAAATTTCTTGCGCGGGCTCGTTCGATCTCTATTTCCCGATTGCGGGGCTCTGCTTGAGTAATTAACGTATCCATCAATGTGCGCGCAGCGGCAGCCACCTCATTCACGGCGTGATGGAACGCCTCCTCATTCACCTTGGACGGCTGCTGAAACCCAGAAATTTTCCTTACAAATTGGAGCGAAGCTGCTTGAATCTCCTCATCGGTAGCGGGAGGGGCAAAATTAAATAGCGGCTTGATATTACGGCACATAGCGTTCTCCTTTCGTGTACAGCCTGCAGGCTCTCGTTTCAACAGCTTTTTAATCAGTATAACATAAGAGGCTCCCTCCACTCTCTTCCTATAAAAGAACCGTTTTCTGGAAACAATGTGTGGAGAGGTCTGGTTGACATTAAAAATAAGTAATGATATAAAAAGAATGGAATGGCACTCAATGATGGAGAGTGCTAACATTTTCGATAATGGGAAGGAGCATTTCTAATGGAAAAAAAGCAGTTTCAAGCGGAATCCAAGCGGCTCTTGGAAATGATGATCAATTCCATTTATACGCAAAAAGAAATTTTCCTCAGAGAATTAATTTCCAATGCCAGCGACGCAATTGACAAAATCTATTACAAAGCTTTGACTGACGACAGTCTGGTTTTTGACAAAGACAATTATTTCATTAAAGTGATTCCTAATAAGGAAAACCGCACGCTGACGATCACCGATACGGGTATCGGGATGTCCAAGGAGGACCTTGAAAGTCATCTGGGCGTCATCGCCAAGAGCGGGTCCCTCGCGTTTAAGAAAGAAAACGAAGCCAAAGACGGTCACAACATTATCGGCCAGTTCGGCGTAGGCTTCTATTCAGCGTTCATGGTTGCCGATGTCGTGACCGTGATCAGTAAGGCTCTAGGCAGCGATACTGCGTACAAATGGGAGTCCACAGGTGCGGACGGGTATACAATCGAGCCTACTCACAAAGATTCGGTAGGTACAGAAATCATCCTGAAAATCAAAGAGAATACTGAGGATGAAAGCTATGATGAGTATCTGGAGGAATATCGCCTCAAATCAATCATCAAGAAGTATTCCGACTTCATTCGCTACCCCATTAAGATGGACGTATCCGGTAAGCGCCTGAAGGAAGGCAGCGAAAACGAATTCGAGGATTACCAAGAGGAACAGCATATTAACAGCATGATTCCGATCTGGAGAAAAAATAAGAGCGAGCTGACGCCTGAGGATTACGAGAAGTTCTATCATGAGAAGCATTATGGCTTCGACAAGCCGCTCAAGCATATTCACGTTAGCGCCGACGGTGCGGTCGTGTATCAAGCGATTCTGTTCATCCCTGAGAACATCCCGTTTGATTACTACTCCAAAGAATTTGAAAAAGGCTTGGAGTTGTATGCGAACGGCGTCCTTATCATGAACAAGTGCGCAGACCTGTTGCCCGACTACTTCAGCTTCGTCAAAGGTATGGTCGATTCCGAGAGCTTGTCCTTGAACATTTCCAGGGAAATGCTGCAGCATGACCGCCAGCTGAAGATGATCGCCAAGAACATCGAGAGCAAGATCAAGAGCCAGCTGCAATCGATGCTGAAGAATGAAAGAGAGAAGTACGAGCAGTTCTACAACGCTTTTGGCCGACAACTGAAATTCGGCGTCTACAGCGATTACGGCTCACACAAGGATGTGCTGCAGGATCTGCTGATGTTCTACTCCTCCAAAGAGAAGAAGCTCGTAACACTTGAAGATTACGTATCAAGAATGCCTGAAGATCAAAAGTACATCTACTATGCAACCGGCGAATCGAACGAGCGGATCGAAAAACTGCCTCAAACTGAGGTTGTCGCAGAAAAAGGCTATGAAATTCTGTACTTCACAGACGATATCGATGAGTTTGCCATCAAAATGCTGATGCAGTACAAAGAAAAAGAATTCCGTTCGGTTTCCAGCGGCGATCTAGGCATCGAATCCGAAGATAAGCAGGAAGAAACGGAAGCTGCCAAGACGGAAAATAAAGAATTGTTCGACTACATGGCTAGCCAATTGTCCGGCAAGGTAAAAACCGTTAAGGCTTCCAAGCGCCTGCGCTCTCATCCGGTCTGCCTCTCCACCGAGGGGGAAGTAACGATCGAGATGGAGAAAGTGTTGAACGCAATGCCGAACAACCCGAATGTCAAAGCCGAGAAAGTGCTTGAAATCAATGTGAATCACGAAGTATTCAGCTCCTTGAAGGACGCCTTCGAAAAAGATAAGGATAAGCTGAACCTGTACACCGCGCTCTTGTACAACCAAGCTCTCCTGATCGAAGGACTGCCGCTGCAGGATCCGGTTGAATTCACTAATGATATTTGCAAAATCATGGTGTAGGTAAATGAAAAACTGCTCCCTAGGGGCAGTTTGAGTATGTTGATAAAGCTGGGTCCGTTACGAGCTTCAGTAGCTTTTCTCCGATTGCTGTTGACATTTTGTTATTTGATTGAAGTCAAAGCTTCTAAGGTGATAACAAAACTGTCAAAGGCAACCGCTACGCTTCTCCGAAAACTACTGAGCTCTTCACTCCCGCTTTCTCAAAAGTCTGACTGCTCCTCTCAGGAGCAGTTTTTTATTTTAAAAGGGATGGTGGAGACAGCCGTCTTCGTATCAGCTGTACAAGAAAGAGCAGTACCGGAATGCAGAATGACACGATGCCCAGGAAAAACATCGAGCTTTCAACCCCCTCCTGTAAATGCTCCGGGAAGCTCCACGCCGATAAGATGGAAACCAGCAGCACCACAGCCCCTACGGGATAAGCAAGTTTCCGTTCCTCTTTGATTTGAAATACATCTGCCGTAATGACCATGGCGGCGTAACAATACATACTCATTTTAAAGAAAACCCCAATAATGAGTGTCAGAACCACAATAGCATCCATCCGCTGCAGAAAATCGGCTACATTCGCCAAGCTTATCGTCGTAAAGAGCGGAAAAATAGATCTCCCGTATATATTTGAACCCAGCGTTGCTATCTCAAGAGCATGCGTCATACTAAGAATGAGACCACTGATAATAATACCGGCTAATCCGCTGATCCTAACTGCTTTCGTTCGATTCAATCGGGGAAATACGGTGGTAAAGCATACTAATTCCGCAAAGGGAAACAAAAATATATTCGGGTAGGCCATCTGCAGAATTGACTTCCAACCCGCTCCATAGATAGGGAGCAAATTTCTGGGTTCGACCACACCTGATAAAAGCAGTGTACAGCCACCGATTAAGCCTAAGCATACCGTGATTATTAAATAGATCTCTCCTAGCCGAAAGAAGACTTCTATGCCTTTGTTTAATACATAGACAACTGCGATGATCATGACTGCATGGATAACAAGCATGGGAGTCTGATCGTAAGCAACCGTAATCAGGAGGTCGCCGGCTTCCCTTAAATTGCGCGAAGCATTATATAGAAAGTAAGCAATGTAGAGGAAGATCATCGGAAAGCCGATATAGGGTCCGACTATTTTACGAATATAACCGCTGAGTATGACATTCGGATATTGGCGAAACAAATAATCATAGACAAGGTAGATGGCAATTCCGCCGGGAAGGGCCGCAAGTATGGACAACCACACTCCTTGTTCAGCCTTTAAGCCGATAGGAACAACCAAAGCTGTACCAAATTCGAATAAGACAATTACCGCAAACAACTGATTGGAGCTAATATTTTTGACATCTGACAAGTCCATCACCTTCACTTTTCTTACCACTAAGCTTAATTAAGCTTATTTTATCCTTGATTTGGCAACCCTATAAGCACTAGAATTTATATTGCAATTGGAGGAATTCCTTTGAGAGTGCTCTCTGCTTATGTTTCGATCTTACTTATCAGCTTGTCGTTTTTGCTGATTACGGACTTGGTAGCTGGCATGAAGCTGTCAACAGCCATTGATATTATGAAACGTGCCTACTTCTCTTCCACAAGGATGGAGGAGTTCATTCTTATCTTCATCCTGCTCTACCCCATAATCAATTATACGGTGAAGAAGGCTTTCTTCCGCAGTAAAAACGGTTCTAGCCAGGACTTCAACGAAGGATCCGGCTAGCTCCCTTATTGTTCAATAAAGTAGGGCTTACTTCTCATCCCCGTCCGTCTAATATAGGCTTCTATAGTCGTCTCAACTTGACAATCGGCAAACACATCTTGCCAATGATCTTTTATTTGCTTCCACTCTTTGGGGTATTGACGCTTCAGCTCTTCACCGAATCCAAAAATATCGCTCTTTTGGCTTTGAGCAACTTGAATGGCTTCCTTCACTTCAACTTCCGTTTCTTTCGCCCATTGGTTCTGAAGATGAACGATAACATCACGTTTGCTAAGATCCATTGGGCAATGGACTTCGTTGACAGTTCCATCTTCCTTGATATGGATGTGAAACATCGGTTTTCCCTGCATCATCGTTATGTTTACCTTCGTTTCGGACCGTATCAGCTCTACCGCGGCCTCTTCCTTACTTTCCTTACATGGAAGATTGACAACAGTGCCCTTCATTTTATTTTGCAGCCATAACGTCCCGCGCGCCTCATTTCCATCCAACCATTTCACTAGTTTCTTATCCTTAAATAAGGCAATACCGTCGATTTGGATATAAGTTGGTAATTTGGAGTTACTCTTATTTGACATCTCACTGCCTTTGGTTATATTTCCTTTCACCCGAATACCGCTTATTGCCGTTTCGCCTTTACTAAGCAATGCTTTTACTACATCTATGATTTTATTATCCAAGCTGTTTCCCCAGATTTCCGAGGATATCTTTTCTCGTTTGACAATGCCTTCAGCCTGGTCCTTTTCCAACGAAGTCAATATCCTAAGCACAGATTCAGCTTCTGTATTTCTCGCTATCAATACATGGGAACTCATGCGTAATTCATGCGATCTCTCAAAAAAATCAAACAGATCGCCAATCCCTTCTTTAGCTAAGGCTTCTCCAATCACTACCTGCTGGGTATGCGCGAAGAATAGCTGCCTGGCCACTTTTTGTGACGTTTTGCGCAGAGCGCCGAACAGGGTGTCGTCAGACTCGGAATAGACCAAGGTGGGAATCCCGCTCCCGCCCCCTTTGTTCCTGTCGAAACAGAGCCAGGGATAATAATCTGAAATGAAACTTGATATTTATCAGAATCCTGCGGCTTATCGATCCCCATTCCGACAACGATCGCTAGATCATCCAGCTCTCTACCATTCAAGCAGCCGCTCATTACAAGCATCAAGCATAGAATCGCCCCAAGTGGGACAAGCTTCTTAAGTTTCATGACGATTCCTCTCCGGCAGGCTCACTTTGAGCTGCAGACGGACTTTCCTGACTGGTCCGGGATACCTTATTCTGACTGATCAACCGGGGACGGGTCGTTAACTTGAATATCGGAAAGCGAAAGAAGGTGTCCTTCTGATCATCGAGTATAAAAGGTCCTAACGGAGCCATATACGGGATTCCAAACGAACGCAGTCCGCACATATGGGCAAGAATCATGATGCTGAGGATGGCAATCCCGTAAAAGCCAAGAAACCCGGCAGCGATAATCATGGGAAACCGAAGTAAACGCACCGCAAGCGCCATGCTGTATGAAGGAGTCGCGAAGCTGGATATGCCTGTTAAGGCAACGACAATGACCATAGATGCTGAGATGATCCCGGCTTCAACTGCCGCTTGCCCCAACACAAGTGCCCCGACAATGGACACCGCTTGACCGATCGCACGTGGCATTCGGATACCGGCCTCCCGCAAAATTTCAAACGTGACTTCCATGATCATCGCCTCGATGAAGGCCGGGAATGGCGTGCTTTCTCGTTGAGCAGCTAGGCTTATTAATAATGACGTAGGAATCATTTCCTGGTGATACGTAATGGCAGACACATAGATGGATGGAATGAACAACGAGATGAGCAAAGCCATAAATCTTAATAATCGTATCGCTGTCGCCATCTCATAACGCTGATAATAATCTTCCGCCGCTTGAAAAAAACTAAAAAACGTGAAGGGAGCGATAAGGACAAATGGGGATCCATCCACAAAGATAGCGACTTTGCCTTCAATTAAATTGCCGGCTACCGTATCGGGACGCTCGGTATTATTCAGGGTTGGAAAAAGGTGTACGTCTTATCCTGTATCAATTGTTCGATATATCCGGACTCCAATATGGAGTCGAAATTAATTTGCTGTAATCTGTACCTTACCTCCTCAACAATCTTGTCATTGGCAATTCCCTTGATATACATGAACGCAACATCTGTTTGTGTCACAGTGCCGATTTTCATCGGCTCCAGCCATAGATTAGAGCTTCTGATTCGTCGGCGCACAAGCGCTACATTCGTGCCTATGGACTCGTTAAAGCCATCCTTAGGTCCCCGAATTACAACCTGTGAGGTAGGCTCAGTGACCCCTCTCATTTCACCGCCGCGGGTACCGCATACCATTGCATGAGTGTTATCATCGAGAAGGATGACTGTGTCCCCTGAAAGGATAGATAGGATCACGCCGTTCCAATTGTCAACCACCTTAACCTCGCCCACGGTAAGCGCATTGGTTCGAATGAATTCAAAGATTCCTTTTTCCTTAGATAACCGTTCAAAGTCTTCTCTTTCTGAATCAATCATCAAAGAATGCAAAATGAACGTATTGACTAAGTCTTTATCTATAATTCCGTCTGTATAGATGACAGCAACCGGTGTAAAGGTGGCTCCCACCTCAAATTGTCGGATCGTAATGTCAGGACTTTGTCCAAACTGTACTCGGATTTGCTGCAAATTATCCTCTAAACATGGCAGCAAAGGAGAGGCCCCATTTGCAAGTTGGCTGCTGTCGGCGAAATGCCGATGGTCTAGCGTGCTTTTACTCCGAAATTTGCTCCATGGAAGCATGAACTTCCCCCACTTTCCTTTATTGGATAAGAAAGTCACTGTATAGCATGTCTCCAATAATTGAGAAATATGAGTCTCGGACAAATAACGTAGAAGCCGCCACTCAGGTGCAATTTGTCACCTTAAGATGGCAGCTTTCTCTTTGGATACATGCGTTAGCTATTCCCTTTATCCTTTCACAGAGCCTGCAGTAACCTGCATGAACGATTTATTGGCAAAGACGTACACAATCAGAATCGGCAGCATCGATAAGCATGCTCCAGCCAGCATGAGATGGGTTTGCATAGCCGCACTGTTGCCATAGCGTAGATTCGTTAAGCCTACCGTCAGCGTTTGCAGCTTCGGGTTGTTCATCGTGAACACCAGGGGCAGAATATATTCATTCCACCCTGTTCGAAAAGCAAACAATGCAGTGACGCCAAGTCCCGGCTTCAACAGCGGCAGAATGATCTTGCCGTAGATCCCTAGGAAGCTGCAGCCATCAAGATTAGCAGCTTCATCCAATTCCCGCGGGATCGCCTTAAAGAATCCGAGTAATATGAAGAACGTGCTGGCGTGTGCGCTCACCAAGATGAGTATGACGCCCCACAAGGAGGTATTCAAGTGCAGCTTGACCATAAGCTCGAACTGCGGTCGAAGCACAACCGCACCTATCGAGATGAACATGGTAGAGGCTTGCATCAAGATAAATAGCCGCTTGCCCGCGAATTCACGACGATCCACTACGTATCCTGCCAGAGAGGCTACCAGCAGCGTGCCCACTGTCGAAGCGCCGCTTACAAATAGACTGTTCCAGGTATAGGCGGAGAATTTCGCCTTCTCCCACGCTTCTCCATAGTTGGTAAACATCCAGTGCTTGGGTAAGATCGTAGCCCCGGAGGCGAGCTCCATATTCGTTTTGAAGGACCCTAACAACGTCATTAGCACTGGAAATAAAGTAAAGAACGCAATCACAGCCAGGAATATCCATATGCCCAATCGGGCTAATCCTCTTTTACTGCGATAGCAGGAAGGAATGCTTTCTGCTGTTGACTCACAACAGTCATATTGTCCACTTGAGGTCACCGCCTAATAAATCTGATTAAGCCGCTTGGATACGAAGAAATATATTCCGGTAACGGCTCCGACAATAAGAGCTGTGGCAAATCCAACGGCGCTCCCATAGCCAATCTCTTGAATAAGCACGGAACCTGTAGACACCGGAAACAAGAGCTTGTATACATACAAGTACATGACCTCTGTCCTTCCCACAGGCCCGCCTTCCGTAAGTACCATGATGCTTTCATACCCTTTGAGCGACACAGTAATGGCGAGCATCATAATCATCTGCAGCACGGGACCCAGCATGGGGACTGTGATCTTCCAGAACTTTTGAAAGCTATTCGCTCCGTCGATATCTGCACTTTCGTACAGGTCACCGGGAATATTTTGCAATCCTGCGAGAAACAGCAGCATATAGTTGCCGATCGCTCCCCAGATAGCCACAATGATCACAGTGAGCATCGCGTATTTCGGTCCCAGCCAGTCAATACTCCCGGAGATGACATGATATTTGAGCAAAAATTGATTTAAAAGTCCGTTATAAGAATTAAAGATGATATAGAAGACAACCGCAATCACAGCCGAGCTAATGACCGTAGGCATAAAATAAATAGCCCGCCATATTTGTCTGCCTTTCAATCCCTTATTTAACAGGACCGCAAGTACAAGTGACAACGGTATGGTCACAATAATCTTACCTCCGGCATAAATCCCCGTATTCCAAACCGCATTCCAAAACAAATCGTCGCTCCAAAGCCTGACGAAATTATCGAAACCGATAAAAATTTCCTTCCCGTAGCCTTTGTAGTCATAGAACATATACCGAATGGCCCACAATACCGGATAAATGCCCAAGACTAACGTGAGGAAAAAACTCGGTAACAGCAGCCCGTAATTTTCCAGCTGCGTGCGCCATTTGATCACGGACGTTCACCTCCTAATCGAACCCTCGAGTCTCCAAAATCATTTGTCCAGCATGGTGCCTTGCAAGCTCGCAGGGTCAAAACTAGGGTCCTTAGTAACTTTCACGTCGCCGGAGGCCGCAGCCTTCTCCAAAGCGGCATTATATCGGCTGTTCAAATCCGAAACTACGGTATCCAGCGATCCGCCGTCCAACATATACTTCAAGAAGGCGCTTCCATAATCAAGCCCTTGCACCGTTACAGCTGGAGGGACCGGCCATAATGCATCGTATTTCGTGATCAAGAAGCCTTCTACACCATTTATCTCGGGCTTCTTCGCCTTTGCTGCTATGGAAGGAACGGCCGATAAACCAAAGCCTTGCTCATGATAGTCCTGCAGAACAGAATCGCTATACATATAAGAAAGGAATTTCCAAGCTGCCTCTTTGTTCTTGGACCCGCTGCTAATGCCGAGCCATTGGCCTGAGTTGGCAAAGCCCGCTGCCCCTTTCACGGTTCCGTCAATGGTAGGAGCCTGCGCCGCCGCCCAATGAATTTGTGTTGGGAATTGGCTCTTGTACACACCAGGTTCAGCCGAATAAGACAAATACATACCGATCTTCCCTTGCGCAAACTGTGCTCGGAGTGGGTCAATGTCTAAGGATTCTACACCTGGCAGCATGCTGCCGTCGTCCTTCATTTGTTTGAATGCCTCAATAACTGCTTTGTACGGGGTGAAGTCGAATTGCCCCTGCTTTTCATCAAAGCCGAAGCCGTCATAGCCGCTTAGCTGAAGAATTTCTCTCGCCGAACGGTCCAAGGCACTCTTCGGACTCTTGAAATTGAGCGCAAAGCCATATTGCCCGTCAGCTTTCCCTACAGCTGTAATTTTCTTGGCGTCTTCCACCAATTCCTTAAGGGTCACAGGAGGATTCGCGATGCCGGCCTTATCGAACAAATCTTTGTTATAAATCAGTCTCAACGTATAGCCGAAGTTGGGCAGGGAATAGATTTTGCCGTTAAAGCGGTTCACTTGGTCTTGAAAGGTCGATTCAAACTTTTTCTTCATATCGTCGGTCAGATAGCTGTCCAAAGGCTCCAGATATCCTTTCTTCACAAAAGGAATCGTCGTGTCCTGATTCGGACGCAAAATATCCGGCATCTGATTGCTGGCGAAGGCGATATCCACGGACTGGGTATAATTCTCGGCCATAGACGTTACTTCTACCTCGATATTATCCTTGTTAGTCTTGTTGAACGTCTCTACGGTGCTCTTCATAAAATCAAAGTCGTGGCGGTCGAACGTCCAAAACACCAGCTTGGTCTTCTCACCTGATGCCACAGGTGCATTCGTGCTTGTAGTAGTTGGAGCATCTGTCTGAGATGTGCATCCCGCTAAGCTCCAGGCCGCAATGAATGCGGTACAAATGGTAGCAATTTGTCTTTTCAATGTCTTTCCTCCCTTGTATGCTTGGCTCTGAGTTCATTATAGAAAGGATCGAATCTATTTCGTAGGAGGGAATCCAAAGAAGAAGGGGGAGAATTTACAGCTATTTCCGACTTTCAGGTTGATTGAGATACTGATCTCTATATTCCGAGGGAGTCATGCCGAATGTTTTCTTGAACACATCGCTAAAATATCTACGGTCCTCATATCCGACCTCCGCTGCAATGTCCTGCACCAATCGGCCGTCCAGCAGCATGATTTTCGCCTTTTCCATCCTTTCTTGCGTGACGAACTGGACAAAGGTCATTCCTGTTACTTTCTTGAACAGATGGACGAAATAGTTGCCGCTGACATGCACGTGCTTGGCGCACTCGCCTACAGTAAGGTCCAAATGCAGCCTGTCTTGGATATAAGCGATCGCCTGGTCAATGGTACGCTCTGATTCTGTGCGCTGGCTGCTTTCAATGCGGGAACATCCTTCCTTGCAGAGATCCAGCAAGACTTGCTGGAGTTCTTTGAGCGGGGCCGAGATCAGCCATGTCCGGTCATGAAGCTTTTGATCGAAGGCTTCAATGTCCGTGTAATTTACCTTCTCGAGCAATACCCTGACGATGCGGGTTGCAAGCTCATAATAGACAAACATCACATGCATAGGATCGGGAAAATTCGTTCCGCCGCTCGACAGCTCCTGAAAAATCGCCTCAAGCGCATCTTTCGACTTTCGAAAATTACCCGACCGCAGCGACAGTGTCAGCTCCTGCTCCCTATCGCTGGAATAACGCGGAACCGCGCGGTCTCCGCCCACGACATCGTCGTAGAGCAGTACAACATTGCCCCCTTCATAGAATTGGTACGATAGCGCAAATAAAGCTTCCCGATAAGCATCCATGAGCTGGACAGCATGGGAGATCTTCCGGCTCTGACCGATCGTTACTGTAAATTTCGTGTAGGATGCCACATGTTCGCAGCACTGCTCGGCGACCCGGGATGGCGGCAGCTCGGCCGAGGCTTGATAGATGACCACAAATCTGCTGGCCGTATCGCGAAAAATCAAGCCCTTCGTATGAGCCTGAACCGTCTCCTCCACAATATTTTGCAGAGAAAACCTCATCAGCTCAACTTCCTCAATCGATAGGAACAGGCTTTGCTCCTCCCAATTATCCATTTCAATGATCATCAGCGTGAGTTCCTTCATATCCAGATCGATTTGGAGAAAATCCCACCTTTTCTGAATACGTTCCTCGTTGGTTCGGTGATGGATCAGTAGGTGGAAAAATTCCTGTCGCAAAATCGGCAGGCTTTCTTTTAATTTGTTCTGTATCTCTGCAATACGTTGTTCCTTTGCCCTGTGGGCTTCCATCTCCAGCTTCGCCTTCAGAACCACCTGCAGAATTTGATCCGCTGAATGCGGTTTCATAATATAATCAAACGCACCTAGCCGAATTGCCTGCTTGGCATATTCAAAATCGTTATATCCGGTAAAGAAGATGACTTTTCCTACATAATTCTCATCCCGCAGCTTTTCCAGCATCTCGAGTCCGTCTAAGTTCGGCATGCGAATATCTGTAAGAATCACATCGGGCTGGGTCTCTCTAACAAGACGCAATCCCTCTTCTCCGTCCAATGCTGTTCCTACGACATCAATACCGTGGTCAGTCCAGGGAATCACTTTGGATATCCCTTCCACGACGCTCTTGACGTCATCAATCACGCAAAGTGCGCAGTTCTGCTTCATACGATTGCCCTCCCATAGGAATCAGTAAAGTTACTTGGGTGCCCTCCCCAGGCTCACTCTGCAATTTCATCGAGGCTCCGGCTCCATAATACAGCTGCAAGCGGTGATAAATATTTCTCAAAGCATAGCTGTTACCCGGTTCCGGTCTCCAACCGCTCGCCGACTTGACCGTTTACATACCCCTTGCCATTATCTTGGACCGTAATCACCACATGCGGCTTGATGGCGCAGACTTGAACGCGAATCATGCCCCCGGACCGTTTATTTTTAAAGCCATGTAAAATCGAATTTTCGACCAAGGGCTGCAGCATCAATTTCAAAACAGGGATTTGAAGCAAAGAATCTTCTTCTACCAGAATTTCATAGGCAAAAAGCTCCTCGTAGCATTTCATCTGCAAATGCAGATACTGCTCCAAATGCTCCAGCTCCTTCTCCAGCGTTGTCATCTCATTGCCGCCGTTCAGACCCAATTGAAACATTCGTGATAAAGCAAGCACCATGTCGCCCACATCGCCGTTTTGTCCCATCTGATTGCGCCAATAAATCGTATTCAAGGTGTTATATAAAAAATGCGGCGAAATCTGTGCCTGCAGCGCTTTCACCTCCGCTTTGCTTCGGTCCGCTTCCACTTGCTTGTTCTTCTCAATCAAATTCGAAATTTCATCCAGCATCCGGTTAAAGCGGTCACCCAAACGGCTGAACTCATCGCTAGAACGGCTTTCGTAGCGAACCGTCAAATCGTTGTTTTCTACGCGTTTCATTACAATTCTCAGGCTTTGAAGCGGTTTCAATAGAAATCGCATAAGCATTCTGGACACGAGCAAAGCCACACAAATACAGCCTGCCGCTACAGAGATGGTCAGCCATTTTATACGATTCAGCTGTCTTAACAATTCGGAACGCTTCTGGATACTAACCAGCGCCCAATCCTTATTTACTTCAAGTCCCGCGTAATTGAAAATATATTGATTTTTCATCATCGCCGGGTCGATATGACCATTAGCAATCTGACTTGCCAGACGGGGATTGAGCTCGACTTCTTTCCATAAGTCCGGAACGGATTCCAATACCTCGGAGCCTTCGTGTGTGACTAGGACCATATCGGCATTCGTCTGATTCAGGTTCGCCCTTAAGACATCCCTAAGCGAGCTTTCCAGAACATTCACGATAATATACACATCGCTTACGTCCAAGGTCGGGGCTATCACCAGTGACACGACACGCTTATGGCTGCTGAAGAAAGGATCCTCATGGCCTGCGATCCAGACATTGTTTTTGGAGGCCTGAACTCTGCGGTAAGGGTCGGACTCATTGAACTTCACAGATGTGCTGCGAACCTGTGCAGTATCATAAAAATCACCGATCGGCGTACTAATCAGTACAGATTCGGCCATAGGCTCGTTCAGCTTAATCTGCGCAAACAACGGCTGCATGGCGCTTAAATGAGCCGGGTACTGGGAGCTGTCTCCAAGGGATACATCCCGGATCGTCCCCTTAAATGCGTCACTGAACATCAAGGTCATCACAGAAACAACAATATGTCTCATACGCTCGTCCAGCACCTGCTTCGAGGTGTTCATCGTCTCCTGCCCGCTTCTTGCGGCATTGGACTCCACAATATCGGACGCGATCCAATAAGCACCGCCGCCTGCCAGGGAAACAGCCAATATAATCAATATGACGAAGGCAGCCTGAATCCGAAAATGAAAGGATAATGAATCATACCATTTTTGCAATTAATTTCACCTCTTACATTCCTGATGGACCCATTTCTCCCCCACTGTAACATAAGCACTTATTTGCCGCTATGCTTTCCTATTGAGATTTCATATTTTCGTATTTACCGAATCTATGTAATAATATGAAAGTCTGGATTTCATTTCATAAACCAAATAGATTAGAATATAAATAATAACGAACCACCCTATCAGGAAAGGATGGATTCAAGCTTTGAATAATTCCATGAACAATCGCTATCAAGAACACCAGCAAATTCTTGCGCACACAAACGGGACGCTCTACTACGGAGAAGATGTATCCCTGCGCAGGACTGTACTGCTATATAGGACCAAATCCATGAACACTCCCTCCGTTGATGAATACATCCAACGCTTCGGCAAAACCGCTTCGTTCGTCCATGATTCCTTTCATCACATTCTCGACACATCACGGTTAGCTGACTCGCTGCTCATTGTTCTTCAATTCAGGCAAGGTAAACCGCTGCGCGAGCAGTTAAATAAGCCTTCCCGAACATTCTCCTCGGTCGTCACCATGGCCGCTGAACTGGGCGTCGCGATGTTGGATGCGTTGGAAGAGCAAATTACCGGATATTCCATTGATGTCGATAACCTGTGGCTCAGTGATGACGGCAAATTATCCATTCTTACTTATTGGGAGGACGGCTTGCCTCATACGCAGGGTGCCGTCGGGCTATGCCGATTGCTCGTCCAGCTCTTATCAGGCTCCAAGCCGATTCCCGGACCTTTCGAGGCGCTTCACACCCATCTGGAACGGATGGAAATTGCATCGGCAAAGCTGGAACAAAAGGACGCTCTGGTGAAGCTGATCAAGAGAGTCTGCCAAGGCCAAGCCTCGTTGTCGGCCATGGTATTCGAGCTCCGCGGGCTTCTTTCAGCCGGGAACGTCAAAGCGGAAGCGCCGTCTGCGCTAAACGCTAGATCCGCTCGCGTACGTACAGAGGTCAGATCCATCGAGCAGAAGGAGGACCTAAAGCTAGAGGAAGAGCTAGAGGAAGAGGAAGAGGATATGAGGAGTGAGCAATCCTCGCATTCGTCTCCATCACCTCGTTCGAATAAAGCCTGGCTGTGGAGCACGGGCGCTGTGCTTGCACTCATTTTGCTTGTCTGGGCGATCTGGCCAAGCGACAAGTCCCAGCCTGTCACGGCCACAATCTCCACAAAGCCTATTCCCACACCTTCTCACGCAGCGTCTCCGACGCCGAACGCTCAACCTAAGCAAACTGCGGGAAGCAACCGAGCAGACGGTAGCGGCGACTCGGAGCCTGAGGAGACTACGATACCGAATCTTGTTGGTCTTGATCAAGCCGCCGCAGAGCAGGCCGCATTGTCAGCCGGGCTGCATTACAACTACTTGCTGGAAGCTAACGATCAGGAGAACGGCTCCGTATTCAAGCAGGATCCGCAGCCGGGAAGTCAAGCTTATAAGGGAGATAGTATTACGTTCTGGGTGAGCAAGGGCAGTCAATAACGGGACACCTATCAATAAATTTTACTTGAACGGCACTCCCTGATGTGCAACACTAGTGGAAACAGACAGATAGGAGTGCTAGAGAGAGATGAGCTATAAAATCGTATTTTTTGACATTGACGGCACGCTAGTCAACGAGCAGAAGCTGGTGCCTGCCGACACTGTGAAAGCCATTAAGGAACTGCAGGAAACTGGTGTGGAGGCTGTAATAGCCACAGGAAGAGCACCTTATTTCTTTGGGCCCTTAGCCCAAGAGCTCGGCATCAATTCCTTTGTCAGCCTGAACGGCGCCTATGTCGTCTATCAAGGCAAACCGCTTTACAAAAATCCGATACCTCGTTCCAGTCTGGAAGCGCTCGTCGCTTATTCCAGCGAGAAGAACCATTCGCTTGTATTCGAAGGCAGTGAGGCGTTCTTCGCCAATTCAGAGTCTCATGTATTCGTTGAAGATTCCGTCCTCTCACTCAGGGTTGAGCTTCCGGGTTATGATCCTGATTTTTGGAAAAAGGAAGATATTTATCAAGTGTTCCTACACTGTGAAGCGCATGAGGAGCACCTCTACGAGCCTAAGTTCCCGGATCTGAAGCTGATCCGCTGGCATGAAAAAGCCATGGATGTGCTGCCTGCAGGCGGCTCCAAAGCCAAGGGTATTGAAGCCATGCTCAAGATGCTCGGCATTCAGCCCCATGAAGCCGTCGCCTTCGGAGACGGGCTTAATGACAAAGAGATGCTCGAATATGTAGGACTTGGCATCGCGATGGGGAACTCGCATAAAGAATTGCTGCCTTTTGCTGATTATGTAACGGCATCCGTTGACGAAGGCGGGATCCGTCAAGGTCTTCATTACGCTCATTTAATTCATGCTTAATCAGCTTTTGCTCTTCGGGCAGACTAAGCTTAATGGTTGCATATTTTCCAGATAGGGTCTACACTGTTAACAACTGCATAGAACTGCGGGAGCTTGCGGAAGCAGGCTGAGAGTACGGCTAATCTGTCGTAGACCGCTTGAACCTGTTGGGTAATGCCAGCGTAGGAACCGGACTCAAATGCGAGATGATCGCCGCTTTGCTTGTTTACTTACGGGCATAGTGGCGTTTTTTTATTGTCTACATAAAGGAGAGGTTGGAAATGAAGGTACAAAGAATTACCGCTTTACTGGAGCTGCTACGCAGCCGAAACCCTCTTGTCCACAACATCACGAACGTGGTTGTAACCAATTTTACGGCCAACGGGCTTCTGGCTTTGGGGGCTTCCCCCGTCATGGCCTACGCGGAAGAGGAAGTGGCCGATATGGCGAAGATCGCCGGAGCGCTCGTGCTTAATATCGGCACGTTGAATGAAACCGAAGTGCGGGCGATGAAGCTGGCCGGACGCTCGGCTAACGAGCACAGCGTTCCGGTCGTCCTCGACCCTGTCGGCGCTGGAGCTACCGCGTATCGTACGCGGACAGCGAGAGCCATCCTCGAAGAGGTGAAGGTCTCGGTGCTGCGCGGCAACGCCGCGGAGATCGCCCAGGTGATCGGCCTGGACTGGCAGATCAAGGGCGTCGACGCCGGAGAGAGCGGCGGCAGCTCCGTTGATTTGGCGATTCGGGCAGCCAAGCAGCTAGGAATTACCGTTGCGGTCACCGGCAAAGACGATATCGTCTCCGACGGCCAGAGCACTTACAAGTGCAGCAACGGTACGCCTCTGCTCACGAAAGTTACCGGCACAGGCTGCCTGCTTACTTCCGTTGTAGGTGCGTTCTTGGCCGTGGAGCCTTCCGAGCCCGCGGCGGCAGCTGCTGCAGCGCTTGTCAGCTACGGAGTCGCTGCTGAGTTGGCTGCGCAGCGCAGCGGCACACAAGGACCAGGCAGCTACCAAATCGAGCTGCTGAACGCACTCGCCCGCGTTTCTGCGGACGACATTGAACAATTGGGCCGTATGGAGGCCCTGCACACCTAAACCCTGGAGGTATCTATCATGACATTATTCTCGGAACGCATCCGCAAAGCTGCGGATGCGAGCTGGCAGGCCAGCTTTCAGCACCCGTTTGTCACCAAGCTGGCAGACGGTACACTGCCTCTAGAATGCTTCAGCTATTATATACTTCAAGACTCCTATTACCTGTCGCAATTTGGAAAGGTTCAAGCGCTTGGAGCGGCCAAAGCGAATGACTTAGCTACCAGTGCGCGCATGGCCGGACATGCCCAATCCACCTACCAAGCCGAGCTCTCGCTGCACGAAAAATTCAGCGCACTGCTCCATATCACGGACGAGCAGCGAGCAAGCTTCGAGCCGGCTCCAACAGTCTATGCCTACACGTCCCACCTGCTGCGCGCAGCGTATGAAGGACATTTGGGCGATATCGTCGCCGCTATCCTGCCCTGCTACTGGCTGTACCAGGATATTGGGGAGAACCTTAAGGGGCGAAACCCGAGCAGCCCATCTACCAAGAATGGATCAGCGCCTACGGCAGCGAATGGTTTCGCCAGCTTGTCCAGGAGCAGATAGACCGCCTGAATGAGATAGCTGACCGTGTAACCGAAGAGGATCGTAAGCGGATGGAAAGGCATTTTGTCATCTCCAGCCGCTACGAACTAGCTTTCTGGGAAATGGCTTATACAAGAGAGCAGTGGCTAAAATAATTGCGCCGGCTATGAGCCAAGCATAGATAAAATCAGCAAGCAAGATACACATGCAAGTAATAATAAAGTACACTTATACTAGTAGCTCCTGAGAGTGAAAAAGCTCATAAACTCCTAAACTCATAACGCTCATAGAACGCATAAAAAGGCTTAAAAGCACAAATAGGCTATCAAAATCACAAAAGCTTTCCAAAATCACAAAATGCAACAAAGAAGCAGCACTTCCTATCTGGATTAGGTGCTGCTTCTTGCTATTCCTCATAGATCATTTTGCGGGTCATCCCCCCATCGACGACCAAGTTGATGCCTGTAACAAAGTCGTTCTCCGGGTTCGTCAAATATAAGCAAGCTCTCGCGATATCCTCAGGCTTTCCCACTCGCCCAGCGAAATGCTGCGCATGATCAGACACCTTCAATTGTCCATAGTCACCAGTTTCGATCCATCCCGGACTGATGGCGTTGACCCGGATCCGATCGGGCGCGAGTGACGCAGCTAACGCATGCGTGAGTGATAAAATGCCACCCTTGGATGCAGCATACGCTTCCGAGTCAGGCTCGGACATCAAGGCTCTTGTTGAGCTTATATTGACGATCGAGCCTCCCCCGCTGTTTCTCATTCTTTTAGCTGCTTCCCTCGAGCAAAGGAACGTTCCCCTTAAGTTCGTGTTGATAATATAATCCCACTCATCTACTTCCAGATCATAAGGCGGCTTCCATGCTCCTAGACCGGCGTTGTTAATAAGCACATCCAGTCTGGGAACAGCGTTCTCCAGCTGCTGAAATAGAGTATGTATGGCCTCAGCTTTACTAAGCTCCACTTCATAGAAAGAGACATTCAGTCCTCTTCCAAGCAAAGCTTTTGCTGTCTTCTGGAGTTCGACCGCATCCTTATCTGCCAGGATAACTTTAGCTCCTTGAACAGCGTAGGCCACCGCAATCGCTCGTCCAATACCTCGAGCGGCTCCGGTAACTAGAACATATTGCTGATCGATTTTCATATTGTTCCCCCTCCCTGGATTAGCCTATCAAAACGCTCCGCCGCGCTGATGCTAGCCTCCTCCCCGCCTGTCTCATCCTCAATATGCCACCAGGCCGACAGAACAGCATGACAGTATGCCCACAGCAGAATTCTGGATGCATCGAGCTGAAGCAACTCCGCGAAGAGCTCTACACGACGTTTGGTCGCCTCAATCGCCCGTTCCTCGGGTACATGATTCATGAGATAAGGGATCACTTCATACTCACGTTCTCCCAATACGCCTTTCGGATCAATAGCCAACCACGGCTCCCTCTCCGCTGCAAGAATATTCCCGTGATGAAGATCTCCATGAAGCAAATAGATGTTCCGAGGATTGCGGACAAGCTCGGAGAACCTACGCTCCGCAAGCTCAACCATCCGAGTTGAAATCGAGCCCGTCCCTCCATGAAATCTGCTCCTCAGCTTTCCGTAGCCTTGGAACCAATCCGTAACGAATTGAAACGAATGACCGGACGAAGGCTTTTTCCATATCCGGCTCATCACAGAAGCTGCGATTCGGACCGCATTCTCATCATCCGAAATACCTGCCAGTGTATGTCCGGGTTCAAGTTTTTCCATGATCATCATACCCAGAGCTGCATCATGTTCTATCAGTTTTACCATTCCTATCCCTTCACCATTCATTAGTACCGCCGCCTCGGATGCCATTTCCCTGCCGCTGACAGCAAGCTTGATGACAGCCTTCGTTCCGTTCCCCATAATGACAGGCGCGACAAAGTGATACGATAGCGGATATGGCCCCAAAACATGCAGCTTGTGAGTTTCCTCAATTTTTTTGATCAACTGTGGAAAGCCATCCAGCCACTGCCGACCTTGTTCCTTGTATACCCCTAGAATCGTCCGGCGAAACGCTTCCGGAAAAGCTGTTTGATGATAATCCAAGTGTCTGACACTCCTTCACCATTTCAAACTTCTTACACCATTCTCAACATCAAACCAGCGATCAATTCATACATTCTCTAACAAAATCTCCAGCACGCCCTCATCCTCAACCATGTGGTTGAGGATCGTCATGTGACGCCACACCGCGCGCCACACCCCAAAGACAACACCAACTACAACCCCAAACAAAAAAGCCAACCATTTCAAAATCAAACGGCCGGCTCATGTATGGTGTCATTATTTTTTAGGCAGGAACCCGCCTTCATGCTTCCCCAAAATTTCCGTTAGTTCCTTCAAAAACATGTTAATGTCTTTAAACTGCCTATAGACGGAAGCGAATCGGATATAAGCCACTTCGTCGACTGGGTACAACTGCTCCATTAATATTTCACCAATGGCTCGGCTGTCCACTTCCGCATGCGCGGTGTTGCGAAGCTGCATTTCGACTTCAGAGACAATCACTTCCAATCTTTCCATGGACACAGGACGCTTCTCACAGGCACGGATTAAGCCGCGGAGAATCTTCTCTCTGCTGAATTCTTCCCGGCTGCCGTCTTTCTTAATGACGATCAGCGGTGTTTCTTCCACCATTTCAAACGTTGTAAAACGTCTGGCGCACTTCTCGCATTCTCTGCGGCGGCGTATGGATTTGTTTTCATTGGCTGATCTGGAATCGAGCACTTTCGTACCGTTATAGTCACAGAATGGGCACCTCATTCGCTCTCATCTCTCCTTTCTCCATTCAAATTTCCAAATGTTGCTTGTTATGAACTAGCGCCAAACGCCACATAATACTGTTACCACGACAAGGAGGTGAACAGACATGGGTACAGGACAATCCCGCAACAGCAATGCTTTAGTGGTTCCACAAGCAAATGCAGCGTTGGATCAGTTGAAATACGAAGTAGCGCAAGAGCTGGGTATCGCCATCCCACAAGATGGTTACTACGGTAACATGGCTACTCGTGATACTGGTGCCATCGGTGGTCACATTACTCGTCGCTTGGTACAAATCGCTGAGCAACAACTAGCTGGTCAATTCAAGTAATAACTTGAACCGATAAGTGAAAGTTGTTCGCAAGAGAAGAAGTATTGGACTTCAGGCCCCTTATGGAGCTAGTCCAATGCTTCTTTCTTTTCCCATTGTTCTGTATACAGCGCTTGGTATTTCTTATAATAATACAACACCCGCTGAACATAGTGCCGAGTTTCACCGAATGGAATACGGGCGATTTGCTCCTCCGTCCCATCCCAAACCTCGTTTTTCTTCCACTGATTGACGTTTCCTTGCCCTGCATTATAGGCAGCAATGGCATATAACAAATTACCGTTATAATGCTTGGTCAACCAATTCAGATACCACGAACCCAAATCGATGTTCACATCGGCTTTGAGCAGGTCTTCCTGTGTCAGCGTGTTCAAATTGGCCGATTCAACGATCCAGCCCGCTGTATCGGGCATTAGCTGCATAATTCCCAAGGCGCCTTTACTCGATTCTAAATGATGTTGATAATTGGTTTCCACCCGAATGATAGCCGCGATTAAAAATGGGTCTATTTGATGTTTCGCCGCGCTTTGTCGAATTTCCTTCTCATAATAGATCGGATACAATTTTCTTCCTATTAAAGAGCTGTTCATAAAGAGGAACAAAACAAAACAAATTAGCAGAAGAGCGAATGCACGCTTTTTGCGAAAAAATGTCATGAAAGCCCCTTTCTTATCCAAAACTGATCAATCAGTCTGCTTGTCTCTTCCAGGGTTCCGCTATTATCAATAAGTAGATCTGCAAGCTCCCGCTTCTTCTCAATCGGCATTTGAGCATCCAGACGCTTCAAGGCTTCTTGCTCCGAGAGTCCGTCACGCTTCATAAGCCTTTGCAGCTGCAGTTCTCTCGGTACATAAACGACCATCACTTTTTCAAACATGTATGCCAGCCCGGACTCGTAAAGTAAAGGCACGTCCACCACAACAAGCTTGTCCGGACAATCACGTGCCGCCGTGTCCATCTGCTCCCTCATCCGAGCGCGAATCGGGGGATGCAGCAGGCTTTCTAGCTCCTTGCGGGCTGTCGGATTGCCAAAGACAATTTCCCCCAGCTTTTTTCGGTTCAAGGAACCGTCTTGCTGAAGGACTGCTTGTCCAAAGTGCTCAGCAACCCTATACAAAACAGGGCTGCCGGGCTCCACGACGTCACGGGCGATTCGATCTGCGTCTACTAATATGGCGCCGCGGTCAACAAGCATAGAGCTAACCGTACTCTTGCCGCAGGCGATTCCTCCTGTTAACCCGATATTCATTCGTAAATCCCTGCCTTAGAACATTTTCATAATTCCCATTACAATCAACACGCAAGCCGGTAAAATGGAAAGCTTTTTCATCCAGCTCATTTCGGCGTAGCGGAAGCCGATCCGCAGACCTAATGCAATAAAAATGCCGCTGGACAGAGCAATGACTCCGGCTGTAAGTACAGGGGCGAACCCAATCAAAGCCGCACCGATACCGGCACCAAATGCATCCAGAGAAAGCGCCAGACCGAGGAGCGTTGCCTCCGATGCCGAGATATTGCCGGATTTATCCCTGTCTGCAATAGACGGAGTCCGCAATACCTGGATCACCAGACCAAATCGCTTCAGTTCGATATTCAGTATTTCTTTCAAAGCAAGCTCTGCATGGCCGCTCTCTTGCAACGGGACATCCGATTCTGGGTCCGTCTCCTGCGAATCCTGGGACCTATTCTGCAGCATCTGAACGAACGCCCATATTCCGATGCCGATCAAGATTACCGCGCCGATGCGTTTTGCCGTTATCGGACTGAGAAACGTAGAAAGCAGCACACCGATCTGCATGGAGAGGAAAATAATAATACCCGACCAGAGCGAAATAATGCCGATCGAAAGCAGCGGGATCCGAATTTTTCGCAATCCGTACATCGCTCCGACACCAAAACCGTCCAAACTGACCGCAAAAGCCAAAATAAGCAAAGAAAGCACAGGAAGCATAATACCCCTCCTAAGAGTTATCCACAGGTTTGCTTACCTCAAGGCAAGCCATGACTCTGGGCTACGTACTCCATATCATATGGGAGGGGCTGGCATCGCGTGCCTAAATATCAATTTTCTTTCGCGGACTTGTTCGTTTCAACGGCTGACACTTCGGACAAATATGAGTGCCCCTGCCGCCAACGACCGTCTTGTAAATCTCACTGCCGCATACCTTGCAGGGCTCAGACTCTCGGCCATAGATGTTCAATTGGTGCTGAAACATCCCGATTTCCCCTTGTCCGTTCACGTAGGACTTGATGGAGGATCCACCGACGTCGACCGAGCTTTGCAGCGTCTCCACGACTGCCTTATGCAGCTTTTCCAGCTCTTTGCGCGTTAATGAAGAAGCTTCGCGTTCTGGATGGATGCCTGCAAGAAAGAGGGACTCGTCTACATAAATATTCCCGATACCCACGATGTATTCCTGGTTCAACAGCAGCGGCTTAATTTTCGTCGAACGTTTAGCAATTCTTTCTGTAAAAGCCTTCAGCGTGAACGATTCGTCCAGAGGCTCCAGGCCCAGCTTGTGCAGCGGAGGCTGCGTCAAATCCTCCCCTTTGGGGAATAAATGCATCGTTCCGAACTGCCGCACATCCTTGTAGCGAAGCTCGCTTCCGTCTGTAAAACGGAACAGCACGTGGGTGTGCAGCTCTAGCGGATCGTCTCCGGCGTACAGTCCGTAGCGCCCTTCCATCCGCAGATGGGATACCAGAACGTAATCGTCCAGGATAAAACGTAAAAATTTCCCTCGCCGTTCGATTCGCTCTATGGTCTGTCCTTGCAGCAGAACCTCGAACATCTGGATGTCCTGCGGTTTTTGAATAATTCTCGGCAGCCTGACCTGAACATGCTCAATCGTTTTTCCGGTGACCAGCATATTCAGTGTTCGTTTGACTGTTTCGACTTCGGGCAGCTCAGGCATCAGGTCTCACCTCGTGTATCAGTTTCATATCAAATGTTAAAACACTGCTTTCATCTTTGTATGTGCCAATCCGCTCAATTCAAAGCGGCTTATATATCATCCGCGAGTTTGTTGATCATGTAGGGTTCATAAGAAGTTTCAGAGCGCTGATAACAAAACAGTCAAAAGGACCCGCTGCGCTTCTCCGAAAACTACGGAGCGGTCCATGCTCCTTGATCACCAGTCTGGCGCCTATGAACGATCCGTCTTACTTGGCGTCATACCAGGTCAATCCATAGTCTACGTCCGCCTGCAGCGGAACGTCCAGCTTAAGCGCGTCAGCCATTACTTCCGGCACAATACGCTTCATTAACTCCAATTCTTCTTCCGGCACCTCGAAGACCAGTTCGTCATGCACCTGAAGCAGCATGCGGCTTTTCAGACCATCGGCCTTTAAGCGTTCAGCCATCTGCACCATAGCCAACTTAATAATATCTGCGGCCGAGCCTTGAATCGGCGAATTCATCGCCGTGCGTTCGGCAAAGGAACGCAGGTTAAAGTTCGAAGCCGTGATCTCCGGCAAATAGCGGCGGCGCTGCAGCAGCGTCGTCACATAGCCGTCTCGGCGAGCGTCCTTGACAATGTCGTCCATATAGGTGCGAACCCCTTGGAAGACGGCAAAATACTGCTCGATAAAGCTGGCCGCTTCTTTACGGGTAATAGCCAGATTCTGCGACAAACCGTAGTCGCTTATGCCGTATACGATACCGAAGTTGACCGCCTTCGCCGAACGGCGCATGTTCGAGTCGACTTCGCTCTCTTGTACGCCGAAGACGTCCATCGCCGTCTTCGTGTGGATGTCCATGTTCTGAAGGAACGCTTCCTTCAGCTTCTCATCCTGCGAGATGTGCGCCAGTACGCGAAGCTCGATCTGCGAGTAATCCGCGGCGAGGATGTACCATCCGGGCTCGGATGGGACGAAGACCTTGCGGATCTTGCGGCCTTCCTCCAGACGGATCGGAATATTCTGGAGGTTCGGGTATTGGCTGCTGAGACGGCCTGTAGCGGCAATCGTCTGCCGGTAATAGGTGTGCACCTTGCCGGTCTCCGGCCGCACCTCTTTCAGCAGCCCTTCGATGTAGGTCGACTGCAGCTTGGCCAGTTGCCGGTACTGCAGGATCTGCCCTACGATCTCGGAGTAGGGCGCCAGTCTCTCCAGCACCTCGGCGTCCGTCGAGTAGCCGGTCTTGGTCTTCTTCGAAGCTGGCAGACCCAGCTTCTCGAACAGAATCTCGCCGAGCTGCTTCGGCGAGTTGATGTTGAACTCGCAGCCCGCGAGCTGGTAGATGCGGGCCATGATGCCCTCGAGCTGCCCGGCGATCTCGTCGCCGAGCTGCCGCAGCCCCGCGGCATCCACCTTGATGCCGCGCAGCTCCATCTCCGCGAGCACGCCGGCGAGCGGCAGCTCTAGCTCGTAGAAGAGGCGATGCATCTCGCCCTTCTCGAGCTCCTCGCGCAGCACGGGCACTGCGCGGCGGATCGTATCCGCTTTGCGGCACAGGTGCTCGCTAAGCGCGGCAAGCTCCGGCAAGCGGAACTTCGCGCCCTTGCCGAATACATCCTCGTCGGGCCGGATGCCCGGCAGCCCGTACTTGAAGGCCAGGCCGCTGACCGTGAGCGTCGACTCCGTCGGATCGAGCAGATAAGCGGCCAGCAGCACATCGAAGTCCACGCCGCGCAGGCGGACGCCATGCCAAGCCAGCGCCAGCTCCGCGCGGTGCTGGTCGAACAGCTGCTTCTTCTTCGACTCGTCAGACAGCCAATCCTGGATCGGCTGTCCGGCTTCGCTCATCAGAAGCTCAAACGGCACATAGGCGTACTTATCCCCGTCCGCCAAATAAAATGCCACTCCGGCAACCTCCGAGTGGTGGGGATTCTCCCCAACAATCTCGATATGCAGTGAGGTTGAGTCGCCAAGCGCATGAGCCAGCCCGGAGATTCCGGCTTCCGAGATTACCTCGATATCGAGGCTAACTGCTGACTCGATATCGGCTTCCCCTCCGGAGAAATCCATTTTTTCCAGCAGTGTCTTGAATTCCAGCTTACGGAACATGCTCGATAAAGCTTGTCCGTCATAGCCTTCATAACGGAAAGTCGCCCAATCCGTATCCATCGGCACTTCACGGAAAATCGTGGCGAGTTCCTTGCTCATCATCGCATCCTTGGCGTGCTCCTCGATCTTCTCCTTCATCTTGCCTTTCATCTCGGCAGCATGCGCCAATACTTCCTCCACGGAACCGTATTCATGAAGCAGCTTAAGCGCTGTCTTCTCGCCGACTCCGGGAATACCCGGAATATTATCGGACGTATCACCCATAAGTCCCTTCAAGTCTACGATCTGCTTGGGCTCCAGTCCGTACTTCTCCATAATTTCCGCAGGGTTATAACGCTCTACTTCCGTGATGCCCTTGCGCGTAATCGCAACGGTGACCTGATCGGATGACAGCTGAAGCATATCCTTATCTCCAGAGACAAGCAGCACCTGCTTCCCGCTCTCATCAGCTACTCTCGTCAGTGTCCCGATAATGTCATCCGCCTCATAGCCCTGCAGCTCAAACTGAGGAATCTGGAACGCTTTGAGCAGCTCTTTAATCAGCGGAAATTGCTCGGAAAGCTCTGGTGGAGTCTTTGCTCTTCCGCCCTTATATTCGGTATATTCTTTATGTCTGAACGTAACTTTTCCAGCGTCGAAAGCGACGAGAAAATGGGTCGGTTTCTCCTCTTCAATGAGCTTCAGCAGCATCGTCGTAAAGCCGTATACGGCATTTGTGTGCAGTCCGCTGGAGTTGCTGAGCAGCGGCAGCGCATAGAACGCTCTGCTCGCGATGCTGTTGCCGTCAATAATAACTAATTTATCCATAAGTGCGCACCCCGATTTTTGACATACTCTCTTCATCATAGCACACGAATTTAAAATAAAAAAACAGTGAAGCACATAAACATGAAGAGAGGAATCGGTCTGGCTTCATTTCCTAATGATCCGGCATTCAGGTCTTTCAAGGAGGTTCTCCGTATGAGTCCTTTTTTTCTCCGACTCGCAAACAAGTCATCTTTTTTGATATGAACAATACGATTCTTGACCGCAGACAGTGTTTCGATTCCGCCTTCGTCGAGGTGATGAACGATTACACCGCCAGGTGGGATACGGAAGATCAGTCCTGGACTCCACAGGATGCGCTTCAGAGCTACAAGCTTGAATGGAGCAAGCATCGTAAAGCACCCGTTCGGAGCCCAATCTCAGCAGACGAGCTTCGTCTTGTATGTCTTAGCAAGGCCTTAGAGCCCTTACCTGTCACCGTCAACGCTGCATACGCGCGGAGCTTCTTTGAACAGGTCGAGCAGCAGGAAGATGCTTTCGTCTCGTTATTCCCAGGTGTTGAGGAAACCCTCGAGGCCTTGTCCCAAAACTACAAGCTGGCCATTATCAGCAATGGACATTTCCGACGTCTGCTCGGAAGCCTGCACAAATTGAAACTGACGGAATGGATTAGTCCAGACCGCCTGTTCAGCTCGGAGAAGGACGGACCGCGCAAGCCCCATCCTTTGATATTTGAGACTGCGATGAAAGCCATGAACACGACCGCCAATCACAGTGTTATGGTAGGTAATTCGTGGAGAAACGATGTTGTGGGAGCAACTTCCTGCGGCATGGACGCCATTTGGATTCACCCCGGCAATATGAAGAAAGTATCGGAACGAAGAATCGGCAAGCAAAAAGTCATTATCGTTCGATCATTCCGGCAGCTTCAACATACGTTCTAAACAGATTCATGCAGATAAGTCATGAAATACACACTTCCATGATGCGCTTTCGCTTGTTTCTTCAGCCCGGCTGCGGTTTGTGAGATCTGCTCGACAGTAATGGCAGAATCACATCTGCATACGACGAGCGAGAGCGAAAGCGTGACCCCGTCGCTGGGTACCTCTGCCCCGCTGCGGTCCCTCACGAAATCCCACTCTTCCCCTTCATAGAATACTTGAACGCCTTGCTCGAAGCGTCTGATCATCTCCTGACAAAGCAGCTCCGGCTGCAGAGATGAAGAAATCGCAATGAAATCATCACCGCCCACATGACCGACGAAATCGCGAGGCGTGCCGCATGCGGCAATTGCTTGCTGCAAGATATCCGCTGTATATTGAATTAATTGATCGCCTCGTTGAAAGCCGAAGCGATCATTAAACCATTTGAAATAATCCAGGTCCGCATAAACAACATGGAACGGTTTCCTATCCATAATGCGTTTTCCCAGCTCTCTCTGGATTTGCTGATTGCCTGGCAGCCCTGTTAACGGATTGGCGATGCGCGCGCTTTCCATACGAATATTCGTGATACACTCTAGAATAGCCCGCACGGAAGCAGTTCCCAGTAATTTGCCCTCGCTTGTAATAATAACCAAGTCATATAAATTATGATTGGACCGCGCCGTGGCCATTTGAGATACCTGCTCGACCGCCATGCCTTCATCAACAATTAAGGGCGAAGCGTCCATGATCAGGTCGACTGTCCGATTAGAAAATAACGAGTAAGCGTATTGCCCTGCCAGATGTTGAAACAACTGATCTCTCATCAGAAGTCCTACCGGAACCATACCGTTCGTAATGACTACTCCCGTACAATCTTGATTCTTCTTCGCGTAATCAGCCACTTCGGAAATTAAGGTCTTATGATCAAACACTTTCACAGGCGCAGCCAAATTTCCTATTGAGCAAATCGCACCGCCACTCTGAAGCCTCTGATTCTGCCCGATGGCATTCATATACCTTGCATCAATAACACCCTTCTTAATGCTCGGCTTCCCCAGCAAATACCCCTGTGCATAATGAATCCCCATACGGGTTAACTGTATCAGCTCCTCCATATGCTCAATCCCTTCGGCAACCAAAGAGATGTTCATCTTCTGCGCGAAGGTGACAAAGGTCTCCAATATGTACTCTTTCATTTTATTTTTATGAATATTCTCGATGAGCGAACGGTCGATTTTAATAAAATCCGGCTGCAGCTCAGCGATTGCCTGAAGCGACGAATAGCCCGCTCCCGCGTCATCAATCGCTATCCGATAGCCCTGTTTGCGGTAATGCTCCAGAATTTGCTTGGCTAACGTGAAATCTTCAATCGAACTTCTTTCTGTAATCTCAAACACGACGTTATGCGGCTGAAGTCCATGCCTGCTCAACACGTCTAAGGTTTTACCCGGAACAAACTGGGGATCATGCAAAACATGCGAAGAGATATTAATAAACAAGAGCTGATCGGCATTCACTTTAGCGCCTTGAATGGCCTTCTCTCTAGCTAACTTCTCTAGCTTATACAGCTCGCCCTGCTCCTCTGCAAATTGAAAGAGATCTACTGGAGATGTGAACCGGCTGGTCCCAGGAGCTCTAGTCAGAGCCTCATATCCGTATATTTCCCCGCTTTGTAAAGATACGATCGGTTGATATACCGTATATATCAATTGTTGTTCGATCAATGTTTGAAATTCCGTGTTTTTTTCCATTTCTATGTTCCTCGTCATCATCATCATTCCCTTGCTGCCTATGCTAGTAAGAATAGTCTAGCAAACGAAATGGTGCATCATATTATAGAATTGTAAAATCATTGTAAAGAGTTTTTGATAAAAGCAGGGAATTGGGGATTTTTCCCGAAGAAGTACATGCTAGAGACGTTTAAATATACATTCGGGAAGGAACTGAAATGGAAGAACAGGTCAAAATTTTGGCAGTAGATGACCGCTACGAGAACTTGCTGGCCCTGCAAAGTATACTTGCCTCTTGCGACTGTGATCTTGTCACGCTTCAATCCGGAGAAGAGGTTCTCAAATATTTATTGAAGGAACCCGCCCACAACATTGCAGCTATTCTGATGGATGTGCAAATGCCCGGTCTGAATGGTTTTGAAACGACGGAGCTCATCAAACAGAAGAAATCGTGTGAAGATATTCCTATTATATTCTTAACCGCCATCAGCACTTCCATCGAGCATGTACTCAGAGGCTATCATGCGGGATCAATCGACTATGTATTTAAGCCTGTACATCCCGAACTACTCAAGATGAAGGTAGATGCTTTCATTAAGCTGCATCGCGTCCAGCATAATTACATGCGACAAAGCGAGCTCCTCCATTCCCGTACCTTGGAGCTTGAGGCAGCCAATCATAAATTGGCAGCGGCTGAAATGCTGCTCAAGCAGCAAAACGAGCAGCTCGAGAAGAGAGTAGAAGAGCGGACACGGGAACTGATTGAAGCCCATAATAAACTTATGAAGTCACAAGCACATTTCAAAAAGATGTTCCAAGCCTCTCCGTGTTTAATGACGATCCGTAATTTGTCCACCTTCGAGTATATCGATGTCAATGAAAGTTGGAAGTATCATACCGGATATGGAGACGAAGTCATCGGCACCTCTCTCAATCCCATGAACCAAACTGCCGACACTTCGGATGAGCCGCGGCTCGGAGAGTTATATCAGAATTATAAAGTCAAGTATGAAACCAAGCAAAAGGAAATCCGCAGTGCGCTGGTGTCTACGGAGATTATTGAAATGAACGACGAAAAATGTCTCCTGCAGGTCGGCATTGATATTACAGAAACGCTTCGGTACGAAACGGAAATGGCCAGACTGGCCCAGTTAAACCTGGTCGGTGAAATGGCTGCAGGGATCGCTCATGAGATCCGCAATCCCATGACTACCATCCGTGGCTTCCTCCAGTTGTTCCGTAACAGTCAAGGCAGGATGGATAACGAATATATTGAGATCATGCTGGAAGAGCTGGACAGAGCCAATGATATTATTACCGAATACTTATCACTTGCCAAAAATAAACGAACCTATCAAAACGCCATGCAGTTGAATCGCATTCTAGAGACGCTCTCTCCTCTCATTCAAGCAGAAGCGGTCATGACCGGTAAACATTTTCATGTACACTATGGGGAATGCCCTGACGTTCAGCTCGATGATAAAGAAATCCGCCAATTAATTTTAAATATTTGCATCAACGGTTTGGAAGCGATGGAAGCAGGAGGCAAGCTGACGGTTCAAACGTATTCGGAATCTGAGCATGTTATTCTCAAAATCTCCGACGAAGGCGGCGGCATTCAAACGGAGCATCTAGAAAAGCTGGGAAGACCTTTCTTCACGACCAAGGAACATGGCACTGGACTGGGACTCGCCGTATGCTACAGCATTGCGGCAAGACATAACGCTAAAATTGAAGTACAAAGCAGCCCGGCAGGAACTACCTTTACGATCAAATTTATAATTCCAGTTCCGATTCTCGTATAGCTCAAATTAAAAAGCGCATGACGGCTTTTCGCCGCAATGCGCTTTTTGTGATTTCTAATGTTACACATTCAGATCCTTGCGTTTACCCGTAACCATATAAATGACGCCTTCGCCGATATTCGTCACGTGATCGGCTACGCGTTCCAAGTAATGAGCAACCAACAGCAAGTGCGTGAGCTGTCTGTTACGGCTCGAATCCTCGTTCATCATACCGATCAACTCCTGCATAACGCCGCTGTACAGCTTATCCACACGATCGTCTTTTTCAGCCAAAGCCGCGGCTCTGTGCACATCCCGCTCCGCGTAGGCAATTAAGCTCTCTTGCAGCATCTGGATCGAAATATCCGCCATTTGCGGAATGGTTTCCAGCGGCTTTACCAGCTCCTCTCCGGCAAAGCGAATCGTAATTCGGGCAATATCAACGGCATGATCCGCGATGCGCTCCAAGTCAGTAGCGATTTTAATTGCAGCTCCAATGATTCTTAGGTCGCTGGCCATCGGCTGCTGAGTTGCGATCAGACGCAAACACAATTCATCGATGCGTGTTAAAAAATCGTCAATTTCATCGTCTTTTTTAATGATTTCTGCAGCCATCTTATCATCCAACTTGGCGAGCGACTGGACAGCCGCATAAATGGAATCCTCCACATTGCTGCCCATTTGAATTAATTCTTGCTGAAGCAGCTCGAGCGACTGGTGAAATCCCGGTCTTGTATCCACTCCCACACGTCCTCTCTTTATCCGAATCTGCCTGTAATATAGTCTTCTGTCCGTTGATCGTTAGGACTTGTGAAGATTTTGTCCGTCTTATCAGTCTCAATCAGATACCCATTCAAGAAGAAGGATGTCATATCCGAGATTCTTGCAGCCTGCTGCATATTGTGGGTCACGATGATAATCGTGTACTTTTCTTTGAGCGTTTGCGTCAGCTCTTCCACCTTCAGTGTTGAGATCGGGTCAAGCGCGGAGGTGGGCTCATCCATCAACAGCACATCGGGTTCAACCGCCAGCAAGCGCGCGATACAAAGACGCTGCTGTTGACCGCCGGAGAGTCCGAGAGCCGATTTGTTCAGTCGGTCCTTCACTTCGTCCCAAAGCGCAGCTTGAGCAAGGCTCTTCTCGACGATTCCATCCAGAACGGACTTCTTCTTGATACCATGAATCCGCGGACCGTAAGCAATGTTATCATATATGCTCATCGGGAACGGATTAGGACGCTGAAATACCATGCCGACACGCTTTCGAAGAGAAACTACATCGGAGTCGGAGCCATAAATGTTTTGACCGTCAACAGCTACATTCCCTGTGATGCGTACATTATCGATCAGATCGTTCATCCGGTTCAGCGTTCGCAGAAAGGTTGACTTACCACAGCCTGAAGGTCCGATCAAAGCTGCAATCGTTCCCGCTTCAATGCTCAAATCGATATCATGCAGGGCATGGTTCTCCCCATAGAACAAGTTTAATTTATCGGCTCTGATCTTGGATTTGGTGGCGATCATTTATTTACCTCCGGTTAATCGTTTTTGTAGGATACGGCTTGGAATAGCCAACAGCAGGTTGAATAGCAAAACAACGATGAGCAGCAGCGCCGCGCTTCCTTTGGCAATGTCCTTAGCATCAGGAACGAGCGCTTCAGCTCCTACATACCAGAGGTGGACGGATAAAGTTTCGCCCATTTTCAACGGATTGAAATCGGGAAAAAATCGGGATACAGACAGGCCTGCCGTATAAATCAGGATGGCGGATTCACCCAAAGCACGTCCTGCAATCAGAGTAATCCCTGTCATCAGATTCGGCAGTGCGGCCGGAATGAGAACCTTGCGAATCGCTTGCCATTTGGTTGATCCTAGCGCCAAACTAGCTTCCCAATACGATTCTGGCACAGTCTTAATCGCTTCCTCGGTTACACGAACCATAACCGGCAGGTTGAGAAGTGCTACGGTCGCGGCACCGCCTAGAATTGAAAATTTCAAGTTCAGTAGATTTGCAAAAAGTAGGAATCCAAAGAGTCCAAATACAATCGAAGGTACGGAGGATAGGGCTTCGACCGAAATCCGCACCAAGTCAGTGAACCAATTTTTTTGTGCATAAACAGAAAGATAGATACCCGAGAAGACGCCAATCGGCACCGAGATCACTAGTGACAGAAACAGCACATAAAAGGAGTTAAACAGCTGTGGACCTACCCCGCCCCCAGCCTTGATTTCCTCCGGCTTGCCGAAGATGAAATGCCAGGACAGATGCGGAATACCCTCTCCTAATATTTTCACGAGAAACCAAGCCAAAATTAGAATGATAGCAATCCCCGAAGCCCAAAAATAGATCGTAGCCAGTCGGTCCGTTGTTTTACTAGTCATTTCAGTTCGCTCCTTTTCGCTACGATGCGAATAATTAAAATCAGAAGCAAGGATATAATAAGAAGAACAAGTGCCATCATGTAGAGCGCGTTGTTCCAACTCGTACCATAGTTCGTGTTCCCCATATCTTTGACAATCGCCGTAGTCAATACGGTCGTGGAATCTAGCAGCGATTTGGGCATTTGCGGTGAGTTTCCAATCACCATAAACACAGCCATCGTTTCACCGATCGCTCTTCCCATACCCAGAATAATCCCAGTCAGAATACCTGGTCTAGCAGCAGGAAGCAGAACCCTCCACATCGTCTGCCAGCGCGTTGCGCCCAGTGCCAGTGATGCTTCTTCCAACCGGATCGGAAGAGATCGAATGGCATCCTCAGAGATGGACAGAATGGTCGGCAGAATCATGACGGCCAAAATAATCGCTGCTGGTAAAATGCCGTAGCCGATATCACCTGTAATTTTTCCAAGAGCAGGCACGATGACGGTCATCCCGATCAAGCCATATACGACGGAAGGAATTCCAACAAAGAGATCGGTTGCCGGGCGAAGAATTTCTCTCACCCATTTTGGTGCAATCTTGGCCATAAACAAGGCTCCGGACAAGGCCAGCGGAACCGAAAACAATACAGAGAGCAATGTTAACAGCATGGTACTGTATAAAAACGGAAAAGCACCGAACTTATTTTGTGAAGGCGTCCAGTCGGTAGAGAAGAAAAACTCGGTGAAGCTGACCCCTTGAAAAGTTTTGATCCCCTGCATCCCTACGAATCCGATAATGGAAAAGATGATGACCGACACCAGAGCTGCGCTCCCTACAAATACCCATCGCATCAGGGTGTCTTGGTTGTACTGTGACCGGGTCCATTTGCTCATGGTCGGTTTGCTATTATCTTCTACTGAGTTGGTCAGTTTGTCTGCCATCATGTTCAATGCATCGTGCCCCTTTCATCTCTTACCTTCTACCTATAATGATAGGTCATGAATGTAAATGGACCATCAAGCAATTGTTAAGGCAATGTAAAAATTCGCTCCTTTTCGACAAAATCAAAGAGGTAGTTCTCATTGAGAACTACCTCTGTAGTTACATCTGGATTATTTATCCAAAAGATTCGCAGGAAGGAATTTCAGTTCGCGCACTTGTTTGTCTTGGAAATCTTTGCTTCTGATATAATCTATGAATGCTTTTGCTGGGTCTTTTGCTTCACCTTTTGTATACATATGCTCAACGCCATACAGCTTGTAAGAACCGTTTTTGATGTTGTCTTCGGAGAATGCAACGTTATCGATTTTAAGAGCTTTGATCGAATCGTCGATGTAAGGAGTATCCACATAACCAATGGACCCCGCTTGACTTCCAACCGCTGTTTTCATAGCACCGCTGTTCTCTTGTGTAATACCATCTTTAGAGAATTCTTTGCCATCCAGGATGATTTGTTTTACCAACTTACGGGAGCCGGAGCTTTCAGGACGGTGAACCAGAACGATTTTCTCGTCTTTACCTCCTACTTCTTTCCAGTTCGTGATTTTGCCCATGTAGATATCAGCCGCTTGCTGTTTGGTTAAGTTATCAATAGTAACGTCTTTATTTACGATGATTGCAAATGGAGCGATAGCTGCAACATGATCTTTCAAATCTTTATCTTTATATTCATCACCCGGCTCAACGTCGGAGTTCCCGATATCGGAAGTGCCGTCTGCCACGTTTTTGATTCCTGTACCCGATCCGCCTGCAGTTACGTTAATCGTAACCTTCGGATTTTTTTCCATGAATTCAGTTGCCGCTTGTTTGACTAGAGGAAGAAGTGCACTGGAACCGGAAGCTGTAATTGTACCGGAAAGATCAGATTTAGCTGCTGCCGGAGTTTCACTCGGCTTTGTGGAAGCCGCTGCGCTTGCGCTTGGTGCTGCATCTTTAGGTGCTGTTTCTGTTTTGGCACCGCAACCTACCATAACCCCCATCATTACTACCGTAGAAAGTGCTAATGTGATTCCTTTTTCGACATGAACTTAAACATTGTCAGCATGTCCTCCTTAGTTTTTATCTTCTCTAGTTAGGTTCGACTGTGTCCACCGAACTAACTCACACCCTTATCGTAACAACGGTTTGTAAATTCCAAACTCACGAAACGTAAACGTAATGTAAAACTTTTATTTTACAATTCTTTTACAATTTCCAACATCCAATTTAATAGTAGAGTCCTATAGTAATAAGAAATTAATAGAAATTAGTCGAACTTTGTCTTTTAAAAATCGGAGGTATGAGAACATGAAGAGAAGACTATCCTTCCCTATGACCATGCGTTTCAAATTAATCGCAAGCTTCAGCGCAGTATTACTCATTTTTCTTGCTGTTGCTCTCTTCAATCTGCATCAAATGAATCAGATTAAGCAGCATATGAACGATCAAAACGATAAGGTCAGGCTGAAGGTCATGGCTCTTGAAATGAAGGAGACCGTACAGGAGCTGAATATTATCGCCTCAGGCCTGGAGATTTCTAAGAAACCGGAGTTTATCTTGAAATACAACAGCATGCGGCAGCCCTACAATGATCTGCTGAAACAAATCGGTGACACAGCCTCCACACCGGACCAGTTAAAGTGGCGAAGCCAATTAATTCAGGCCTCCGTCGACTATATCAATAACTTTGATTCCGCTGCTAAAATGATTCAAGGCAATGGTACCAATCCGGTGGATCTGCAGATGAACCTTCTTTACATCTATAATGAATCCCAAGAATTAAAGGATAAAATCTTTGAGCTAGTCGACCATTTCTATGTCGCTTATTCAGAATCTGCCGATCAAGCCGTAAGCGAGTCGACACTGCTGTTAGATCAAACAAGCCATGTTATGTTGGTCGCCTCTGTCATCGTGTTTATCTGTACCGTCGTCATCGCTCTGCTCATTATCCGCTCCTTCTTAGGCCCAATTACCCGTTTGCAAAAAGCAGCTGCGAGCATTGCCGACGGAGATTTAAGCCATACGATCAATTCCGAAGCTAAGGACGAGCTTGGCCAATTAAGCCGCAGCTTTGATCATATGATTGTGCAGGTTCGCGAGATGCTCAGCGCTGCTGGAAGAATCGCCTCATCTCTGACCGAGCATTCCCATAAGTTCCGCCAATTCAGCGAGACTACCGCCTCGGCCAACACCGATATTTTGAAAGCTATTCATGAGATATCGGTAGGTGCCGATGAGCAGGCTACCCATAGTGAAGCCAGCTCCACTATGATTGCGGAGCTTGAAGACGAAATGAACAACATTACGGCCTACACGCAGGAGATGAAGCGATCGAGCGAAGAAGCGTCTAAAGGGACATTGAAAGGAACGGAAGCGATAAAAGCCTTGAAGGAATCATCCGATAGCTCGCAGGAGGTCTTGAAGAAAGTCAACCACGCTATGAACACACTTGCTGCCAGCTCGAAGCAAATCGGCGCCATTACCCGATCCATTACCGAAATTTCCACACAGACGAACGTGCTTGCCTTGAATGCTGCAATTGAAGCAGCCAGAGCCGGCGTTCACGGCAAAGGGTTCTCAATTATCGCCGAAGAAGTGCGGCAGCTATCCCAGCAAACGAATGATTCTTCCAAATCGATCAGCACCATTATTCAAACGCTGCAAACACAAATTAGTGAGCTTCAAAGCAGCCTGATGGAAGCCCGGGAGCAAGCCGATTCCCAAACAGGGCGGGTAGCAGCCACCATTGATTCCTTCTCCGGTATCGAGCTATCTATGAATCAGATTACAGCTCAGATCGTACAGGTACACGGCAGGATTGAACAGATGCGGCAGAAAAACGACGCTCTGGTCGAATCCGTACAATTCGTAGCCGCTGTTGCGCAAGAAACAGCCGCAGGTGTGGAGGAAGTCAACTCCACCTCGACCCAGCAGGATGCTTCGATCCGTCAAATTGCCGAGGAAGCTGATGATATCTATCGTTTGGCAACACAGCTATTTGGTGAAATAAGCAAGTTCAAGACAGGAAGTGAAGCTTTTCTAGCGTCTAACAACAACGCTAATTTGAAAGCAGCTTCAATAGAAGGCAATGTAAAAGAAGATCGAAAAGATGACGTAATAGATAAAGCAATCTTACAAGGAGAAGCCAAGAAAGAGGCTCTGATGAGGGAAGACATGCAGACGGTAGAAAATAAGATCGGTCAAACAGTGAAAGAAAAAGAAGAAGAGACACAGGAGCAAGAAGTCCATTCTGCCTCAGGTGATGGATCAATGGGAACGAAAGGTAAGAAAGAAGATTCTAAAACAACCAAAGAGGATCAGGAAGACAAAAAGCTGGTACATGTCTGATCTAAAGCTATGAAAGCCGCTTAGAGGAATTCCTCCAAGCGGCTTCTTCATGCTAGCTATGCACAAACCGTCCATGCTCCGGTACAGCTATACCGTCAAATTGCTCCGCTAGCATCGATAAGCTTTGTTCCAGTTCGCTGCCCGACATTGGTGTCCCGTGACCTGTAACAGCTGCTGAGGGATGCAGTGCCTCGAGCTTTCTAACGGATTCCTTGGCGGCGTTCCAGTCCGTCGTGAAATACTTAGGAGGACCGCTGATTTCCTGCTCTTGCGTGATAACTTTATACAGTGATTCCTGCTTCACGGTTACGAAAGCATCTCCAGCCACCAAAACCTTATCCTTAATACGAAATAGGGAAATATGACCCGGCGTGTGTCCCGGTGTATGCACCCAACGCCAATCCGGTAGCCCAGGCACACTCCCGTCATGCGGCAGCTTATGAACCCGAGTGCCTAGGTTTATGCCGTGGTTCGGAAATAAGGGAGAAAGCTCGCTGACAAGTCCACCGTCTACACGGCTATCCCCAGGGGGGTAGTTGGATATTCCCGTCAAATAAGGAAGCTCTAATTCATGCGCGTAAACGGGCACATCCCACATCTTAAGCAAATCTTCAATCGCCCCAACATGATCAAAATGGCCATGTGTCAATATGATTGCTTGAGGAGGCGTGTTCGGACCATATCGTTCTTCCGCTGCTCTGCGGATGGCTTCAGATGAGCCAGGCATACCAGCGTCAACTAAAACCCATCCCTTACTTAGTTGGTTGGGATCGCCAATTAAACATATATTTACGATTTGGACGCAAAAGGCAAATACATCCGATGCAACCTGATTCCCCTGACCGTCCGATATCGAAGTCAAAGGTAAAAAAGTATCTGTAAATGACTTATCCATGTAGTTGCTCCTCCAATATCTGCTCATTCCTCTATACTATCTCCAAATCCGGATGAATGTTGCAGTTTGCGACAAAAGAAAAAAAGCATCCTTTGCCCAAGGATGCTCCGAGTTTGTTAATTCAACTATGACGATTACGAACTTCCGCAGCTTTTCTCCGATTGCTGCTCAGCTTCCGCTTTTATGTCTGCGATTGCTGCTCAGCTTGAGGTTGATCTTCAACAGATGATTGCGCCTGAGGCTGTGATTCTGTAGGCAACTGTGCCTGTGTTTGCACCTCAGCAGGTGTCTGTGCCTGTGCCTGTGTCTGTGCCTGTCCTTCGCCAGAAGTCTGAGCCTGCTGC
Source organism: Paenibacillus hexagrammi (assembly GCF_021513275.1). Lineage (NCBI taxonomy): Bacteria > Bacillati > Bacillota > Bacilli > Caryophanales > Paenibacillaceae > Paenibacillus > Paenibacillus hexagrammi. The sequence continues at coordinate 3,978,499 of NZ_CP090978.1, forward strand.
TGCGCGTCAGAACCCGCCTGACCTGCGTTGGCGGCCCCTCCCTGATCAGCCCCGCTATTGTCCTCCGACGGCTTAAGATTGCGCAGGATGCTTACCTCTACCCGTCGATTGCGCGCTCGGCCATCCGCTGTATCGTTGCTTTCTACCGGATGAAATTCACCGTACCCGACTGAACGATACATGACCGGGTTTAGCTTGCTATTGTTCAGCAATTCCTTCATAAAGTTAACCGAACGCTTCGCACTTAGATCCCAGTTCGTCTCGAATTCTTGATTATGAATCGGTATATTATCCGTATGCCCCGATACCTCTACTTGATAGTCGGGATAGCTGCTCAGCAGCTCGGACATCGGAACCGCCAGCGTTTTGGCATCCTGCTTGAGCGACGCCGAGCCAGAATCGAATAAAGCTTTGTCGCTGATCGTAATGACCAACTTCTCATTATCGAGCTTCGTAGTTAGCTGCTCCGCCAGGTTATTGTCCTTGATGAAGGCATCCACACTCTTCTTGAGCTTCTCCAGGTCTTCCTCTTCCTTCTTTTGCTTTTCAGTAAGCTTCCCCGCATTCTGATCTTCCTTTTTTGTCGGAGGAGGATTTTGATTATCATTGTTATTCTTGGTTGAGTTCGCCGCCTCGTCGATCGGAATCAGGTTGAACATTTCCAGCGGCGCCGTGCCTCCTGTAAATGCGGAATTGAGCGATCTCATGATGGAATCGTATTTTTTACTATCCATCTGGCTCGAAGCGAACAAAATAATAAACAAGGCTAGCAGAAGTGTAAGCAAGTCGGCATAAGGAATGAGCCAGGTTTCATCGACGTGTTCTTCATGCTCTTCATGTTTTTTCTTGCTCACTGTGGAGTGGCCTCCTTCGCCTCTTCATCGTACTTCGCACGATCAGAGTTCGCGATAAAGATCATCATTTTTTGCTTCACGGAATTAGCAGAAACACCGGATTGAATCGAAAGCAGGCCTTCTACAATCATCAGCTTGATCTCGACCTCTTTCTTTGATTTCTGCTTCAGTTTATTAGCGAACGGGTGACAGATTACATATCCGAGGAAGATACCGAACAGCGTTGCAACGAAGGCTGCGGAAATCAAGTGACCCAGTTTTTCTACTTCACTGAGGTTACCGAGCGCTGCGATCAGACCGACAACCGCCCCCAGCACTCCTAGCGTTGGCGCATACGTACCAGCCTGAGTAAAAATACCGGCGAACTTCTTGTGTCTAGCTTCCATCTCAGCAATGTCTTCAAGGAGTACATCCCGGACGAAATCTGGATCGTTACCATCGATGATCAGGCGCATGCCTGTTTTCATGAACGGATCGGACAATTCTTCGGCTTGCTTTTCTAGAGACAACAAACCCTCACGACGAGTGATCGATACCCAATTAATAAAAGTTTCGATGAGTTCTTTTTTAGCCATTAACTTCTGTTCAGTGAAAATGATCTTCATCAATTTAGGAAATTTCTTGATGTCATCCAGCGGAAACGCAATAAACAGTGCCGCCGCCGTTCCGCCGAAAATAATCAGCATCGCAGCAGGGTTGAGTAGTGCTGCAAGGCTTGCTCCTTTCAAGACCATGCCGACCCCGATTGCAACGAAGGCAAGAACGATACCGATAAGTGATGATTTCTCCATCTGTGTTACCCCTCTCCATGTTTCATTGATTAGCTTGTTACTCTGTGCCCAGTACTTTCATCAGGCGAATAAAATCCGTTTCTTCTTGCCCCAGCTTCGCAATGAAGCTGTGATCCACCTGCTGCGCGATCAGGAAAGCCTGCGAAGCGAGCTGCTTTCCTTCCTCTGTTAATACTATGGATTTGGCTCGCGTATCCGTGGAGTGCTCTTTACGAGTCAGCAACCCTTTTTTCTCCAGAGACCGCAGGACTTGCGAGGCAAGCATGGGTTCAACATGCGCGTAGCTTGCGATTTGCGCTTGTGTGACATCACCTTGTTCACATTGCCGATTCAACCAGTCTGTGGCTATGAGCAGAATAAACTGAACGTGAGTAAGCTCAACGGCTTGTAAAGCTTGCCGCATATTCTTTTGCCACAGGTTCAGCACCTGCCACAACAAGAAACTGGGACTATCGTCGGACTTCTCGATTTCAGAATTCATAGGGACCCTCCGATAATTCGACAAAATTTTATGTATATGAACTTATAATAAAAACTTTTATTATAAAACACAATACTTTTTTGTCGAAAACTGTACGTACATAGTTTGACTCGGCTGCTGCGAATCCCTGCTTTTCACGCTCCTATAAACATGGAAAAAGCTGCCTCCAAAGCCACTTTCAGGTGGCGTTAGAGACAGCCCTCAAATAGAATTGCTGCTGCCGTTATTCTTCAAAAATTTTGCTGAGCAGCTGCCCCAGCGCTTCTAAAGCCTGCTCTTCCTGATCCCCGTCGGTTTCCAAGAGGACTTCATCATTAGCTTCGATGCCCAACGTCAGCATGCTGAGAGAGCTCTTGCCATTTACTTTTTTCCCATTCTTGCTAACATTTACTTTGCACGGAAACGTGCTAGCGGTTTGCACAAATACCTTAGTTGGACGCGCATGAAATCCGGATGGATTCAGCACGGTATATGTTTGAGATACCATAGTCTACACTCTCCCTATTTTATCGTGTACGAATTGTTGGATTTGACGCTCACTGCCCATTTGAATGGCTTCCTCAGCGTAGCCTGCCCACTCCTCGCGGGACAAGTCTTTCATTAATGCCCTCGCAGGCAAAATGGAGCTCGCGCTCATGCTGAACTCATGCAGCCCCAGTCCAAGCAACAGCGGTATTGCGGTCTCATCGCCAGCCATTTCTCCGCACATGCCGACCCACTTGCCTTCTTTCTCCGCAGCTTGAATAACCATGCGAACAAGTCGAAGAATAGACGGATGACAAGGCTGATACAGATACGATACGTTCTCGTTCATCCGGTCTGCTGCCATCGTATATTGAATCAAATCGTTCGTGCCGATGCTGAAGAAATCAACCTCTTTGGCGAGAATGTCAGCCGCAAGAGCTGCCGCGGGGATTTCGATCATAATCCCGACTTCCAGACTGTCCGATACAGGAATTCCTTCCTGCTGCAGCTTCTCCTTCTCTTCAGCCAGCAGCTTCTTGGCTTCGAGCAGTTCTTCCTTAACAGCAATCATAGGAAACATGATTTTCAGCTGGCCACAGGAGCTTGCCCGAAGCAACGCTCGCAGCTGTGTTCGGAACAGCTCCTGCTTACTTAGACATAAGCGCACAGCCCGCAGCCCGAGGAACGGATTAGTCTCCACAGGAAGCTTCATATAAGGCAGCTCCTTATCCCCGCCTATATCCAGCGTGCGGATAACCACCGGCTTGTTATTCATTCTCTCCAGCACGTGCTTGTAAACCTGGAACTGCTCTTCTTCGCTCGGAAGGGAGCTGCGTCCCATATACAAGAATTCTGTCCGGAATAACCCAACACCTTCCGCACCGTTGCTCAGCACCTTCTGCAAATCTTCTACGCTGCCGATGTTGGCAGCAAGCTCCACATGATGACCATCCTTGGTCACCGTCGGTTGATCCAGCAATGCGCGCAGCTCAAGCCTGCGTTGATCGTAATCCGCTTTCTTGGCACGGTATTCCTCCAGCTCTTGATCGCTGGGTGAAGGCAGGACTGTTCCCGTGACCGCATCCATGATGATCATCGTCCCGGTCTGTATATCGCCCGCTGCCGTTCCCGCGCCCACAATAGCGGGAACCTCAAGAGAACGCGCCATAATAGCCGAGTGGGAGGTCCGGCTGCCGATCTCAGTAACAAATCCGAGAACGTAATCCAGGTTCAGCTGAGCCGTATCCGATGGAGTCAAATCTTCGGCGATCAGGATACACGGCTCGCTTATAGCCGAGACCGCTGCATATTCTTCGCCTCGGAGATGGCTCATGATTCTTCGCGATATGTCGAGCACGTCAGCGGCTCTTTCCCGAAGCATTTCATTATCCATAGAACGAAGCATCTCCACGAACTGATTTGCTACCTCATAAAGAGAGAACTCCGCGTTATCTCCTTCATTCTCAATTCGTTCTATAATCGCATCTATGAAATCAGGATCCTCAAGCAGCAGCAGGTGTGCTTCGAATATTTCCGCTTTCGCCGCACCCATGCGCTGCTCGGTCAGCTCTCTTATTTGCTCAATCTCTTGTTTGGACTGCTCCACCGCCTGTGTAAACCGCTTCTTCTCTTCTGCGGAATCATTAGCCTTGCCGGGAGCAGGCACATAATGTGAATGCTTCAGGCGATAAGCCTTGGCGATGGCGATGCCGGGGGAAGCGGCAATGCCTTGAAACGGTTTAGCCATCATTTTAGCCATAGCGAACTCCCCTTTCTTAAGAATGTACTTGATTCTTCAATTGTTCATATTCAGCCGCAATACTCGCATGAAGCGGATGTTCTTGCGGAATAGATGTATACCTAGTAATGGCTTTATCGATTCCTTCCCGGCTCACAGCAGCCTGGATATCCATCGATTCCTGATCCGCCTCATCTCGGAACAAGAAAGCGGCGGCCATCGCCTTAGGAAGGTAAACCGGATGTAAACCCAAATCAAAAGCCTGCATAGCCGGACGGACCAAACGATCGTTGCTGGACAACTTGCGAATTGGCGAACGTCCGACCCTCGTAACCTCATCCGTTAAATATGGATTGCGGAAACGGTCCAAAATTTTATGAATGTAGCGTTCATGCTCCGCACTGTCAAAGCCGTATTTCTTGACGAGCAATGCACCCGTTTCGTTCATGATTTGCTCAACTTGCTTCACAATGTCTTCATGAGCCATGGCTTCCTGAATTGTCGAATAACCCTGAATAAATCCTAAATAAGCAGCGGAGCAATGGCCGGTGTTCACAGTGAACAGCTTGCGCTCAATATAAGGCTCCAAATGGTCGACATAATGAACACCTTCGATCCGGTGGAAACCCGGAAGCATCTGCGATTCATCGACAACCCACTCATAGAAAGGCTCAACAGTAACCTCTAGCGGATCTTCGTTGTGCTGTAGAGGCACAATCCGGTCAACAGCGGCGTCGGGAAAAGCTATAAGTCCCTCAGCGCGCTGCTGCATGGCTTCACTTAAATGAGAATATACATGCTCTTTCAGCTGGGTGCTGCCCCCAATGGCATTCTCACAAGCGATTACATGAAGGGGCTGCGCGCCGCGCTCGATCCGCCTCTCAATCCCTCTAGCAATACCCTCGGCAATATGCTTCAGAATGTTAACGCCTACTGCAGTCGTTACCAAATCAGCTTCAGCTACCGCATCCGCTACGACGTCAATCTGTTTGCCTAGAATCGCGGATACACCCTCCACATGAAATTCATCCTGGGTTTCGTTCGCTAAACGTACGGTGTATGCCCCTCTCTCCTGAAGATGACCCACGAGCGTTTCATTGACATCGGAGAACGTAACCTTATAGCCCGAATTAGACAAAAGCAGCCCTATAAATCCACGTCCGATATTGCCTGCCCCAAAGTGCAAAGCTCTCATGCTTCCATCCCGCTTTCAAATATCTTGATCATGTCTTCCGGCGTCTTGGCGTTCATAATTTGCTCCATATTCTCATCTTCGGAACAAATCATGGCCACATTGGTCAAAATTTCAAGATGATCGTTACCGGCCGCCGCGATGCCGATAATTAAAGTTGCCTTTTCACCATCGCCAAAATCAACTCCTTCAGCTAGTTGAACAATGGACAATCCGGTAGAAACGATCAGCGATTTGGAGTCTGCTGTTCCATGCGGAATGGCGAGCCCGTTCCCCATATACGTAGACAGCGTTTCTTCACGTTCCAGCATCTTGTCGATATACCCCGCCGAGGCGTGACCTGCATCAACCAGCAATTGACCTGCCATGCGGATCGCTTCTGTTTTATTGGCAGGCTTCGCGTTCAGCTTTACTTTGTTTACAGATAGAATACTCATCGTACAGTTCTCCTTTGTATATCCGATTATTTTTTATTTTCTAGAAATTGCGCTAATTCCTGTGATAAAAATTGCTTGATCTCTTGTTCACTGCCTTCTTTTAACAATTGCAGCATCTCGGGTATAAGCAAATAAGAGCTAATTTCACTCAGAACCTCCAAACTCTCCTTGCTTAGCTCCTGTGGTCCTAACATCAACAAAGCTTGCCTTAGTTCTGCTTCAGCGGCCTCTTCCTTCCATAGAAGGGGATGCTCGAACCGAAACAGGGTAAGAAATGGACTGCGGACATATTGGCTTCGAATATGAAATAGAGCGATTCCTGTTTCGGGAATCACTTGACTGCTCTGCTTTTCCCGCTCCAGCAATAACTCCACAACAGGCTGTGCCTCTTCAATAATACCTGCAAGCTTCGGATATTGGCATAGTGCATGTAGCGCCTCATCCAAGCTGACAAAGGCTTGCTCCAAAACATATAGTTTAAATTGATCTACAATACGAACAATTTCATTCACATAATGCTGAATGCGTCTCAGACGGACGGAGGAGTTTGGATCCCTTGCTGCAGAAGCGGAAGCGAGCTTCCTTTCGGAGCCCTGATTTAAAGTAACATTGTGGATAAAAGAACGAAGCCGGTCCGCATCATCCTTGGAGAGCAGCGGACTAAGCTTAATATACCGTTCCTCAGGTATGGGAAGATCCACCGTAGAAATAATCAAATCATAATCCTGGGCCGGGATTCTCGCCGCCTCGAACCACGATGCATTGCCTATGATTTCAATCTGCGGGAATTCCTTCGTCAGACGCACCGCCAGCATTTTGGACGTGCCGATGCCGCTGGTGCACACAATAATGGCGCTGACGTCACGGCGAAATTGCTTCAGCCTTTCCATTGAAGCCCCGAAATGCATGACCAGGAAGCCAATCTCCTCATCGGGGACATCGATCTCCGGGATCGTGACGTCCACTGCGCGCCGAATCATGAGAAATAAGGGCTCGTAATCCCGTTTAATTTGACTGAGCAGCGGGTTCCTAATGTTGATGCCGGCTCTCAATCTGCGCAAAGCGGAACCAAGATGCGTCAATAAGCCCTCACTTAGTGATTTATCATCACGAAATTGCAAGCCCGCAATTTGCTCCATCCGAGCGATTAGCCTTCCTATGGTATCAATCAGCCAAGGTTCATGATCGGGAAGCAGCTCGCTCGGAGCACGAGAGACACGGCAGTTGAGCAGCTCGACGAGATATTCAACCTCCGCAGAAGGAAAATCCACATCTACGTGCCTCTTGATATGTTCAATAATATGCTGCAACAGCAAGTTGTTCTTTGGAAGAGTCAACGACTCATTCGGCTCTTGCTCAATAAGTTTCCCCTGCTGGATTCGAGCGATACATATAGAAACATCAATGAGAAGCTCGGTATACTCGCTCTCGGATAACGCCCCCAAGCCTCTGTCCTCATCCTGCCAAAGCGCCCCCTCGACATATCGGAAATTAACCTTGCCAATTAACTCCAACAGCATGTGTGATGCCGTATTCGATGTATCATCGGCTTTACCGAACAGATCCGAATCATCCAGATAACTGTTTGCCAGCTTGCGAATTAACTTACGCTTATTCGTCTCCGTACCCGCTAGCTCAACACCGTATCCTCTGCGCCGAATAAGAGTCAACCCGCATTGAGCCATCCACTGCTCCACATCGTCCAAATCATGCGTAATGGTTGGCACAGTTACTGACATGTCATGAGCCAGCGTAAATAGCTTTACCGGCTCGTTTTCCGTTAATAACGTGCAAAGAATGAGAACCTTTCGCTCCTGCGCCGAATGTTCCACCGCAGTCTCATCCTGAAGCAGAGTCTGAAAAGCTGCTAATTGATCAGACTCGCCTTGCAATTGAATGCCTTTGCCTGCTTTCTTAAGCAGCGTTAGACCATGTTCAGCCATGATCCCTTCAAGCTCAGCAAGCTCTCGATGAACGGTTCGGGTGCTCACGTTAATCTCCGCAGCAATCTCTCCGGCTGTAATATCTTCCCGCTGCTTAATCAGCAAATTCACGATTTGACGATGCCTGCTCGACAGGATCATACGAATTCTCCTCGTTAGCCAAAATGGAGATAACGCCGGCGGTTAGCCAGCGTTACAAATATCCTCATCAAGAACGCAATCGATCGACGAGCACGTCATATTCCGGACTTTTCATGAAGTTATCGATGGAAATATGCTCGGCTTGCGGAGCCTTGCTTCTAGCCCGATCCGTTAATGATTTATGCGTGACGACAATGTCCGCATCTTGCGGTATCTCGCCGATAGCCGTATTGATGACCGTCACATCGACGCCCGCGTCCTTCATCTTCTTCCTAAGGATGGAGGCGCCCATCGCACTGGAGCCCATACCTGCATCACAAGCGAATACAATCTTGTTCACGTCGGACGCAGCTTTGACGACAGTAGTAGCCGCCGGTGCAGCTGTTGCTGCTGTTGCCGCTGAAGAAGTTTGAGCTTTAGAAGGCGCCTGCTTCATATCCTTCATTTTGGCAGTCGCTGCTTCAAGGTTGTCTTCTTCATCCGTTTTCTTCACAGTCTTCAGCAGCAGCGCCGCGACAAGGAAGGAAACGATCGTTGCCGTAATAACGCCGGTGAAGATCGGCAGCAGGCCGCCCTTAGGCGCCATTGCAATGTAAGCAAAGATACTGCCCGGTGAAGGAGGTGCTACGAGACCCGCGTTAAACAACGAGAAAGTGAACGTACCTGTCACACCGCCGGCCATAACTGCAAGAATGAGACGAGGATTCATCAGAATGTACGGGAAGTAGATCTCATGAATACCGCCAAAGAAATGAATGATCGCTGCGCCCGGTGCGGACAGCTTTGCGCTTCCGCGGCCAACTAGCCAGTATGCGAGGAGAATGCCAAGTCCCGGACCTGGGTTGGATTCGAGCATGAATAGAATGGATTTGCCTGTCTTGGACGCTTGGTCTAGAGCAATCGGACTGAGAACGCCATGGTTGATGGCATTGTTCAGGAACAACACCTTACCTGGCTCAATCAGAAGGTTAGCCAGAGGAAGCAATCCTGCATTGACCAGAACCTGAACACCAGCGGCGAGCGTTTTACTTACCACCTGCACAGCTGGACCTACAACTGCGTAAGCTAGAACTGCTAGTATTCCTCCAATAATACCTGAGGAGAAGTTGTTGACCAGCATTTCGAAGCCGGAACGGACCTTTCCTTCGATCGACCTATCGAATTGTTTCAGCACCCATGCCGCGAAGGGACCTACAATCATCGCTCCCAAGAACATGGGAATGTCCGTACCGATGACAACCCCCATCGTCGTTACCGCGCCGATGACACCTCCACGCGTGCCGTGCACCATCGTACCGCCCGTATATCCGATCAACAGGGGCAGCAGATAGGTAATCATCGGACCGACAAGCTTCGCCAAATATTCATTTGGAATCCAGCCCGTTGGTATGAATAAAGCTGTGATTAACCCCCATGCGATAAATGCGCCGATGTTCGGCATCACCATACCGCTCAGGAAACGGCCGAAACTTTGAACCTTTACCCGTACTCCGCCGGAAGCTGCTTGCGTTTTGTTTACTGTCGCATCCATTAGGATACCCCTCCTAAGTATGAATCATCTTTGCCGATTTTTTTCGACAAAGTGTTTGTGTACTTATCGTAATGCAAAAGCGCTTACATGATCAATGAAATCAAAATCCCTTTTCGTCATGAGCCCTGTTGACATCATTTAACTTCAACCAATTTCGTCATGTGGCCCTTCTTCTCTTCACCTACAACAACGATAACGCTCTCCCCCACCTTCAACATCCTGTGGAGCTTTGTTTCCTGCCGCAAATCTCCATCTCAGAAGCTGCAGCCACTGAACATAGTGTCTGCATCATTGTCAGAAACATACCGAATCCCCGCATGTTAGAAACTCACAAAGCAAAAAAGCCTTCTAGTAGCCCTTCGTTAAGGGTAAAAGAAAGCTTCCATGATCGAGCGGCGGCAGTCCGTCTCACGTGCTTTAGACGTAATCCATATCCTGCCGCTCATCTTCGGCAACACTCTGCAAATCCATTGCATTGATGCTGAAAATGGGATACGAGCCTTGTTCCGCCAGACGCATCGCCTGCCGCTTGATGTATTGCGGTGAGCCCCCAGTGTCCTCATCGTATACCAGGATCATACCATCCGTATTCCGCAGCAGAAAGGTATCCCTTTCCTTAAATTGCCAAGGTCCATCGTATTTGGTTTTTGTCACGCTGTTTACATAGTCGGCACGTGCCAATACTCCGCTGTAAATGCCTTTCTTCTCATCGCTCCACTTCTCTTCCTGCTCTAGGAACGGAGTGATGACCGCCAACCGCATATGGGGATATTCCGTCTTTAAGTCGATCACAGCTTCTGCGGCCCACAGCTCGACTCCCCAGCCTCCGCTCACGACAACCCATTCCAGTCCCTCATCCATGAGCGAGATAATTTGCTTTGTGATGGCCTTTTTAATAATAGATATTCCTGGATGCTTTAAGGAGAAAATCCCCAGCTCCGATGCTCTATATCCCGTAATCAGCACCCGCTTCACTTGCTGCACGCTCCCCGTTTCTTCTTCTCTTCAGGGTAACATACCCGATCCAGCGATACCAGCCATGATGAATGTTACGTGGACTGTTGATGAAGATTTGGGGGGCGGGGATGTTAATGTTACGTCCATGTATGGATGAGTACGATAGATGTCTGGAAGGCACAAGGTAATATGGATTAGCGTTAGGGTGTGCTGATCGTAGTTGAAATGTGATGATACACACTAGAGATGTATTGAAGGTTTCCAGGAAGTGTGTCATAATATAAAAAACTGACCGGTCATTTTATTTAAATTAAGCGCAATCTACAAGGAGAATGCCGAATGAAGCTCCAAGTTTATCTGTATGTGAAAGCCTTTTCTGATTTCGGAACCCGTATGGATATGATCGCCATCAACGCCATGATTTACATCAAAACCGGCAGTGTCTTCTGGCTGTCCGCTTCCATGATTTGTACCATGATCGGAGGTATTCTGGCCAGTTCTGCATCCGGCATGGCAGCCGATCGTTTAAGCCGTAAGCAGATCATGATTGTCAGCGATGTCCTGCGCGGCCTATTGATTCTACTCATTATTCCGTTTCCGGACCCGATGTTCATCTTGATCGTCCGCTTCGCTTCCGGCTTTGTCTCCAGCTTCTTTCAGGTCAGTTACACAGCCGAAATCCCGCAGATTTACGGAAGCTCGAATGTGCTGAACATCAATGCAATGATCTCCAGACTAAGCTCAATCAGCATGGTCGCTGGCTTTCTCGTAGGAGGGTTGTTCTATGAATTCTTCGGCTATGAAACGGTTCTCATTGTAGATGCAATCTCCTTTCTCGTCTCGGGGATTATCCTTTACAAGCTAAAATGGGAAAGCGAATCATTTACCGTTCACAAGCAAATGGGCGGCTTTTTCCGGCAAGTAGCAGGCGATTTCTACGAGGTAACGCGGTACTTCCGCCTTTACCCGTATGTGCTACTCGTCTTCCTTGTGTACTTCGTCGATACTTTCGGCTCGGCTTCCCATAATTTGGGTTTCCCCTTGCTCGCTGAGTCCATAGATGCCAAGAAGCAAGCTATGTTGTACGGTACCATGTGGTCTATATGGGGAGCGGGAAATGTTCTTATGACTTATTTTCTTCCTAAGATTAAGTTGGTACAGGTAGATTTGTACCGGGCTTATTTGATATCCACACTATTCATGTCACTGGGATTTGTTTGCATCTTTTGGACGACAACACTTCCTATCGTGCTTGTCTGCGCATTCTTAACAGGGATTGCCGACGCTTGCGCCATGACCTTGCAGTCGACGATCATTCAACAATGTGACAATCAGATCCGAGGTCGAATTGCGGGGGTATCCAGCTTACTTAATTCCTTTGGTTTTGGCTGCGGATTTATAGCCGCCTCATTGCTGCTGAACTCACTAGCTCTGCGAAGTATGGTATGGTTGATGCACGGCTTCGTGCTTACCGCCGGTGCCGTAACGCTTGGCGTGTACATCTGGATGTCCAGGAAGAACACCATTATTCATGGCACATTAAAAAAAGAAGCCTGATCGCCTGATTCACAGTTCCATCAGCAGGAAGCTTCCGTTCGTCTTGCAATTAGCGGCTTCTCACGCTATATTCATAGACATGAAGCCCATAGAATCAACGCCTCAGAAAGAGCGAGCTATGACACTCAGTCCGAAAGCTAAAGGAGAAGCTCTGCATGCCCAAGGTAACGGAAGCGTATAAGCAGCAAAAGCGCGATGCCATACTGGAAGGCGCACTCGACTGTTTTTCCGGCAAAGGCTACGCCGGTACGACCATCGATGACATTGCGATTCATCTAGGAGTCAGCAAGGGCTCCATCTATACCTATTTCCAAAGTAAAGAAGACATTTATATTCGCCTGATGGAAAAACGAATGAACACGATGGTAAACAGCTTCAAGACGAAGTTTCAAGCACACGAGAGTGCCACCGAGAAGCTGAATTACATGTTCCAGCGATTTATTGATCAGCCTTTGGAGGATTTGAGGCGCCTGCTCAAGTTCCATCTGGAATTTACGATTCATTCCTCCCGGAATGAAGACATGCAAGCACAAATGGACGGTAACAACCAGAAAGCGCTGGGCATGATTCTTGAGGTCATCCGGGAAGGGATGGAAAGCGGAGAGTTTCGGCAGGAGTTGGATGCAGGCATTGTCACATCGCTATTCTGGGCAGTTCGCGACGGCATTGCGCTGCATTTTCTTAGCGACGGCACCAAAGATCAATTCAACCGTTTGATTCATGAATGGAAAGAAATGTTATTTAGATATATCAACATGAGTTATGCACCTCGTGGTAACACTTGGTAATTTTGTGGTTTAGGTGTAACCCAAAGAAGCATTAAATAATGCTGTGGCCAAAATAATCGAATAAGTCTTGCAAAACGTTTCACTTCTATGTCAAAATCAACGTAGATTCGCTCATGACCTTTGTAGGTTCTTTTGCGAGTTTGGCAACGAGTGTGGAAAAGGCTGCGGACCATTTCGCCGTGGGTGCAGCCTTCATCTCCACTCGTTTTTTCTTTGTTCATTTCAAATAAGGCAACGCCCAGCAAGGTCTCCGCTGTAAATAATAGCTCGAAGTGGGCATGGTGATGCGCTTCGGATTCGGAGTGGCACTTTTCAAAAGCCAGTTCCTGCTTAGCAGTTCGAAAAAACACCTCAATACGCCAGCGTTTCACATACGTCTGTGTAGCTTCCTTCGGTGCATCGTAGCGGTTACTAATGAGAAGATAAGCCCCTCTGTATGTAGCTGGGGATTCGTCATCTTCCGTAGATTCTACATGTATCGAGAGTTCGTCTTCCTTTAAACGCATGGCGGCAACAGCGGCAATCTGAACATATCTTTGTTTGGTGACTTGTTTTCCTTTACGATTGGTTACGGTATAGGGCTGTTTCATATAGATATCTGGAATTGCGATGGATACCAGACCTGATGTTCTGTGACTTGTTAGCTTCTTAAACACTTCTCGAATAAGCATATTGGGAGTCAACGGTACGTAACGCTCTCTTCGAGTAAGAGGCTCGATTTCCCTTCGAAATAAAGCCGTATTTCGCTTGGCTTTGGTTACCCAATCAAACTGATTTGACTCCAGGAACACGAAAAAATCCTTACACAAATACCAACGGTCCATGGCTACCCATAATCGGCATTTCACGGATTCACGCAGCATCAAGAGCATTTGCTTGGCGAGATCCAACTTCGTAAGACCCTCACCTTTGGTTTCAGGTTTATGCCAAATCGAATAGAACAAGGGATACTCTAGCCCACTTTGTAAGACAGCTTGAATGACAACCAAATTCATCGCCCATGAATATGTTTTCGTAGAATGATCAAAAAGCCATGATAAAAAAGGGAGTTGTTTAGCATACGGATGCGCACAATGCGTGTCATCTAGATTTATGACATCCCCTTCTTTCAGCCTTGTTTGCCCATCCTGCTGAAGGCGCTCAATTCGCTTTTTACCAAATGTTTTCCATGGAAACGAAGTCGTAAAAAAACGGCTCATGGTATACTGCGCAAGTTTCCATGGCTTAAACATAACTTTTAATAAAGAGTCCTTTTGAGCCAAATCGGCCATTTGAACAACGGAAGAGCAATTAGAAATGAGACCCACCACATAGAGAAAACATAGCAACCAGGACGGCGTTCCGCTACGCTTCATCATGCCAGACTGAGTTAAGAGGAGCGAAATATCAAACCTCTCCCAAAGGGTACGCAAGATAGGGGCGCCCGCACATTCACTCAATTGTAAATCCCGATATTTCGGTTTTTTTAACGCTTTCATTGGAAAATCACCTGTAATTTTGAAGTAACACCTTGGTTAAGGTATCCTTCGCAATTATTGTGGTGATTTTCAAAAGTCAAGTGTTTTTTTAGTTGGACGTAAGATTTTTGACATAGATTAACTACCAATAAATTACTTCAACTGCATAACTCATGTACCAAACAATTCTATCTAAAGATGTAGAAGTATGTCATCATCAGGGCCCTGCTCCTAATTTTTGTTCTTCATTTTTTGTCGTTGTCGTATGTAGACTAGTTATTTGTCCTCTTTTAAAAATACCTGGGTTTGTTTTACAATTTTCATGGTTTGCTTTTTTGCTTTACAACACATTCACCTAGCCACTTCCAAAATGAAAGGGGAATTTATGATGCATTCCACCTGTATGCTGCCCGTCGAACGTCCCATCATCACTTCTTGGGCTAATCAGGCCCATATCTTTTCGATCGCTCAACGTCATCCTGCCTTCAAATCCTGGCTATGTTCCAAATACATTCAACTAGAGCTAATTCAAGGCTGGAGCGGCAGGGATGTCGTGCTCAATTACACTCACATCGCCTCACCTGAAGAGGAATGCCCCTGGCTTGAAATATCAAGTACGACTCTATCGAAGATCCTAGAAGCTGGTGATCTGATCTCCTTTTATAAACAAGCCTTATCCAAAGGGACCTATATCTACCAGCTCCTGAATCAATATTACATCCCCTATTACCCCTATTATCAAAAAATGGACGATCTACATGACCCGATGATAATCGGCTTTGACGACAGTCGTGAAGTCTTCTTTCTAGCGGATTTTCATCGGAATCCGGACGAAGCCACTAGGTACGGAGTATTCGAGGTTACCTACCGCGAACTGGAGGATGCCGTATGCAAATTGCCCGCTCATCTGAATCGCATGGGCTGCATCGAGCTGTGGCGCTACAAACCGGACGTCTCCTGGGAGTTCGATTTAGAAACCGCGATACAATCGCTAACCGATTATCTGCAATCAACCTACACTCCTCATCGTGAGCCTACATGGCTGACCACGACTGTTCTGGAATATGGTATGAAGACTTACGATCACCTGCTTCACGTCCTTGAGGAATCTAAGTCGGATAGGGAGATGGGTGATTTCCGCTTTTTTCATGTACTGTCCGATCACAAGCAGCTGATGTTACTGCGACTTCAGTATATGAATGAAGCTGGCCTGATCAGCCAAGCCGCGTTCGATGCTTACCAGGAGCTGCTGCAGGAAACCTCAGTCATCCGAAATCTTCTGCTCAAATTCGGCTTAAGCCGTAGAATGAGTCTGCTCGACCGCATTATCCTGCTGCTCCGCTCGTTGGCGGAAGGCGAACAGCGAATCTTGAGCACGATCCTTTGCGAGTTAAAAGATAGAAAGGATTCGCTTCGTATCCAAACCTTGCCGATACAAGCGGGATAAGCATTGGACGGGGTTTCGTTGAAATTAAAAAAAGCTATAAACGTACATTATTCAGTACATTTATAGCTTTTTTTATGATTCATATTAGTGTTACTACCGAGAGCATACAGCGAACCTCATCGGGCAAGTTTTTCCATTTAGAAAGAGTCCGGCCGAGCCGGACTCACCTGTTAGAACTTCTGCGCAATCGCCGCTAAGTCAATAATGTCGATTCGGTTATCATGGTTGATATCGTACCGTTGAATTTCAGACCAGCTGCTGTCGGTCGAGTCGACTCCATTATGTGCGGAGATGATACCCAGGTCACCTACGCTAGCAACTGAATTCATAGCTGCCAAGAAATCTTCTCGGGCAGAATTAACCTCTTGTGCGGCTTGACTAACTTCAGTACCATCTGCGCCTGCACGGTTGAATACTTCGGCAGCCTTGGCAATGGCAGCAGCCAGTGTATCGTGTGCCGCCTGAGGATATTGCCCCCATCGAACCCCAATGGAAGAAGCGTCAAGTACCGTTTGCGCACTTTCCATATTTGAGCCAAGAACCGACTTGGAGGGCTGGAATTCTAATCGTGCCCTAGCCGCTTGCAAATTGCTTACCGCCGCATTGACTTGGGCTTGCGTTGCCAGCAGGTTGCTCTGAATCTCCTTAGCCGAAGTCAAGTAGCTTTGAAGAAGTGCCCACGAAGAAGTGGTATAACTCTCGGAAGCCAGAGAATCCGACGATGAAATTTGGCTGCTTAACGCTGCTTTATCAATAAGTACATCCATCGAATGAATGGTGTCCGCAACCATCGAGATCGTACCATGTACATCTTGGATTTCCATCTCTTTGAGTCGAAGAATTGTTTTCGAATCGCCTGGATGTTCCAACCCGACTGCATTCCACTTGATTCTCATCATATCACCATGAGGGACGACCCCAGCTGTACCACTTGTCATGATAAATGTAACTTTTCCAGCCGTTTGGTCGTTTTCGATGGATGTCAATGCAAGCCCATCTACCAGCGACTCAGCCGAAACAAAGTGAATCTGCTCCGGATCATACGTCATGGTGAAGCTCTGGCGAACAACAGGTGTATTCGCATTACTTGTCATACTGTCATGATTAAGCCCATATACGAGCTCAAATTCTCGATCTACTAAGGCAGTAGTTCCTCCACTAATGACAGCCAATGGTACTGTTTCCGATGGAGCTTGGATGTTTACGCTAGCTTCATCGGAAGGAATGCTTTCGCCAGCGGAGTTTACGGCTGTAACCACATAGTAGTAAGTTCCCTCAACCATCCCGGATTCATAAAAAGCATTGCTTGTTACGTTAGAGGCAACTGTTTGGTAATCCGTACCGCTGGTTAGACTGCGTTTCACCACATATTGATCCGCCCCGGCAACGGCATTCCAGGATAAGTACACTTGGGATGCCCCAGTGATGGCAGTAAGATGGGCTGGCGCTTGCGGGATCGTGATCACCTCAGGAATCACGATAGCTGCAGGGCTAATCCCTGTCCCCAACTGCCAAGGGAATCTGGCATTGGCGTATTCCGTATTCTGCAAAATAATATTGTTTGCATAATTACCTGTTAGTCGCAGGAATGTGCTCGTTCCTGTCGGGACATCCACATGATTGAACCAAACATTCGACGCATTGCTCATGTCGTAGATTACGCCTGTTGCAGGAACAATTTGTACATGATTTAGCTGCACATCCGCAATATTGTTGGATACCCAACCGGTATTCGATGTCATCTTCACATTCGTGAAAACAATATCATGAACCGGTACATTTTGAAGCGCGTCAATGGTTACTGCCTGATCGGCGCCATTCACAGTAATATTACTGATTGAAATCTGTTTCAATTCCGGCACACGCTTATCAACGCCAAGTTGGGCGTTATCTACAGTATCGTTATGGCCTGTATAGAAATCACTGAAGCTAATGGCAGAACCAAGAATATTGTCCATATGGATGCCATCGAAATAAAGGTTTTCGATCGGTCCGCCGCCGCCGACATAAGATTTGATGTTAATGCCGGTATCCGTACCGATGTATTGATTGTTAAGGAAGGCTAGATTTTTAAAGCCGCCCGAGGTGTTGCTCCCGAATGAAACGCCACCATGTCCGCGGAAAACGATATTGTTGGCGACAACCACATTCGTTTGAGTTTGGATGGAGCTTGGATCACCGCTGGCCTTCATTCCGATGTCGTCATCCCCGGCATTCACTGTGTTATGGTACATCACGACATTTTGTGAAGAAGTCACATCCAGACCATCACCATTCTGGAACCACCAGTCATTGTTGGCCGTTGTATTTCTGATTACAAGATTTTGAACTCTGGTGAAGCTGCCGGCATATACAGGGCCGTTCATGAATGTGGGACCGTCGACAAGAACATTTTTACTATCTGCAATATTAAGCAATATGGGTCTAGCCACATCAACAGCTTGCTCGGACGGATACCACATACTTTCATCTTCGCTCAGTACTCCACCCATGGAAAGCAAATAATTCCATTGTGTAGTCGTAACCTTGCTCTTCTTGACAGGTCTCCAGTATTGACCATTGCCGTCAAATACTCCATTGCCGGTGACCGCAATGTTCGTTACACCTGATGCATTCAACTGATGTCTGATCGGGCCATTCACTTGTAAAAAGTCATCCAGGTCAGAGCTGAATAAGATGGTCGCACCGTCTTCCAGATGAAGATTCACATTGTTCTGCATCACAATAGGCCCCGTATACCAAACACCGGCAGGAACAATAACGCGGCCACCGCCAGGATTGGCTGAAGCGGCTATAATCGCCTGGTTAATTGCTGAGGTATTCTTCGTTACTCCGTCTCCCACTGCGCCATAGTCCACGATGTTGAAGTCCTTATCAGGAAACGTATACAGTGTCATGTTTGGCATGTCGAAAGGTAACCCTGTTACGTATGACTGCAGATCGTCACCGCCGGTAGCATAGTTCACTGAAGATTTGGTTTGGACAGTTACATCTGCGTCAACCACTATATCCATTCCTTTTATCGTACCTTGAACGGTAAAGTTTCCCGCACTTGCATATGAGGCCGGACTTACGCTATTCCATACGACAGGCAGCGCCTTCTCAGAAGTATCCGTGTAGGTGACAGGAACGATGGAAGGCAAGTAGGGCGCTATCCCTTCAAATGTATAGAGATGAAGCGGCATGACATTCGAGATTGTTTGGCTGGGCAATATGGATGTATTGCTTACCTGAATCTCAAAAGGAATAGTTCTGCCTGAATCGAACGTAAATACTAACGTATTTGTACCTAAAGGCAGTTGCTTCAAATAGGATTTATTGATTGTAAACATAGGATCTGCAATTGAGAAATCTTTATCTTGCACTAATGTATACGATCCGTTCGTAATCGATGTTACAGCTTCACCTTGAATCTGGACCGAAACTTGAATATTGGCTTGATTCAACATGTTGCGATCAAACGACACTTCTGCGCTTGACAACGATGCTGCGCTTGAGAATGCACTTTCACCATTTTCATTGACCGCAGTTACGGTATAGGAATAGGGAGTTCCGGTGTTGACCACCGTATCCGTGAATTTGACCTTTCCTTCCAATCCCTGATCGATCTCGATCCAATTTAAGTTGAATTTCCCCGTTACAGAGGAAACACGAAGTGTTTGGGGACCTGCTTGTAAGGCTACAATGGCATTAACCGTATCCCAATTCTGCCAACCGCCAGTTAATGGTACGTCGACTGTGCCCAGTACAGTGCCATCACTTGATTTTACTTGCAGCTGCTTCCCGCTGTCTGGAGCTGACACACGTAATTTTATCGTATAGAATCCATCAGCAGGCATATCGACTGCATAATCCATCCAATCTCCTGCGTCGATATAGCCAACATCTTGACCGCCGCCAACATCGGACGTCGTTTCAAGCTTTACCCCATCCATTGCGTTGTAATTCTCAGCTTCAACTGTCGTAACTGGCGTCGTCACCTCTGACTGCAAACCGCTTGCGATTTGCGAGTAGCCTCCGTCAGGACTGGAACTGCGATATACATTGTAGCTGCTAGCACCAGGAACGATGTTCCATAGCAGACGGAGCGGTGTATCTCCCAGGGATGCTGTTGCGCCATTTTGATACGAAATGGACAACTCTGTTGGAGCAGCAGGCGGCTGTGCTCCCCTAGGAAGGGTGCCGAATAACGTTGGATCCCAAGCATCTGTTCCTTGGAAGATGTTTTGTACGGTATATTCATTGGCTTCGTTTGCCGTCAATTGTGTGGTCCACTTTTGTCGGGCTTTAGGGTTAGCCCCTGCTCCATAGCTGTTGTATTCCCCATAACGTGCTGTTAATTCATTGGCTTCCCCCAGTTAAACCATCCGTCGGGAGCAATGTGTGCGTCCATGTCTGTATGGATGTACTTCACGTTCGCATAGCCTCTCCAAGGTCTGCCTAATTCAGTGGAGCTGTCGATAGCCGCAGGATTTTGATCGATATCCCATGCGGGATCCCAATTCGCCACCTGCCCCTTTAAGAAAGAAGTCCCTCTTGTCAATTTTGAATTAAGGAAAGTGTAGCCGTATGGCGATAGCTGATCGGTGGATGCCGCCGTGACATAACCGCCGCCATTACCTACCATTTTTATTTCTGAATGATCGAAAATGGCGTTAGCATTTCCAAAAATCCAGTCAACATCACCTTCAATTATAGAATCCTTAAAATATTGCCGGCCGGAGTTAATATATAACGTATCCTGATAGCCGACAATTCGTACGTTATTGAAGTATGCCCGGTCAGCAACTACAAAAAGTGCAACAGAAGGACCGGCAGTTGATCTTGGGAAAGAAGAGTTTTGGAAGGTTAGGCTTTCAGCTGAAAAATCACTCGCTGTTACCTTGACCGAAAAGCTATTGCTCGTTCCTACGACTGCGTAATCATCATAGGTAAGAATGGTTCCGTCCCTGCTTTCACCTACCAGACTAACAAAAGGCTTGTTAATGGTGAGCTTCTCTTTGTAAACACCGTTCTTCATGAAAATGACTTGTCGTGTGGTGTTAGAACCAGAGATCGAGTTAATGGCGTCCGTAACCGTCGTAAAATCTCCGGTTCCATCTTTCGCTACAATAATTACATTCGCTGGAGTAGCACTCCGAACATTACTTCTGTTTCCCTCTCCCTGATCATTCACCGCAGAAACGGAATAGAAATAGGTCGTTCCATTCGTTAGCCCCATATCTGTAAAACTGGTTTCCGAAACGCTTGCTATTGTCTCATAGGGTCCTTCATATGTAGTCGCACGTTTAATGGAATAAGTCGCTGCACCTGCAACTTCACTCCACTGTAGAGCAACCCGATTACTGCCGGGTACAACCTTTACATTTTCCGGCTTAGAAGGCGCGCCATCCTTAAGATGAAACGGATAAGCGGCAACCTGATCGGAATTCATGCTAGTTGTACTTGAACTATTAGCCGAAACAACATAGTAATAAGTCGTATCATTCGTAACCGTCTCATCCTTGAAAGTCAAATCAGTCACGTTATCCGCAACAACAGCGTACGATCTGCCAGACAGCGTGCTCCTTTTTACCGTATAGGAAGCAGCTCCCGGAACTGCACTCCAAGTCAAAGTAACACTGGAATTCCCTTCGTTTGCCGTGAGACCATCTGGTCTATCAATAGGTACTACTGGTGTCATTTCGATAACGTTGGAGTTTCCAATGATCCCGCTGGAGCTTTTCGCTTGAATCACATATTGATAATTCGTTCCATCCGTTAATCCAGCGTCCGTATACGTTGTTGCTGATACCCCAGTAGCGAGAGATTGATACGTATCTCCCCCATTATCGCTTCGAAGCACATCATAACTTTCTGCACGATCAACGGCATCCCACTGCAGAGAAATTTGACTATCTCTCGCTGTGCCTTGAAGTACATAAGCCGCAACTGATAAAGGGGTTACCGCAACAGGTGTGCTATAACTGCTTTCACCATATGAAGTCACTGCGCTTACTTGGTAATAATACGTTGTGTTATTTTGCAGATTGGAATCATTGAATGTATTTGCCGATACATTTTCAAGCTGTTGATACGGTCCATCTACGGCTGTACTACGTTTCACATTATAGGAGAGAGCTTTGGCAACCGGCGACCAGCCAATCGTGGCAGTCGTGTTTCCGGCTATTGAATACATCCCGTCAGGTGTAAATGACTTCACGGTAAAGTTCATCCAGTTAAAATTAAAGCCGCCCTTGACCGCAGCGATTCTAAGAATCTGAGAACCAGCCTCAAGGTGAATGGTTGTGTTAACTGTTGTCCACCAGCTCCAGTTTCCTGTTGCCGGAATTTCGACTGTCGAAAGCACAGTGCCCTGCTGATCCATAAATTGAACTTTGCCTCCGCCACTTTTAGAAGCGACTCGAAGGTCCACCGAATAAAAATCAGTCGTGGCCACATCGACGTTGTAATCCATCCAATCGCCATCATCAATATAATCGACAACAGTTCCGCTGCCGCTGTCTGTGGTTGTTTCCGTTTGAACCCCATTCATTTCATACCAGTTCACAGCGTCGATTTGCCCCGGAATCGTTCCCGAAGACGTTGGAGTAGGAGTAGGAGGCGGAGCTTCTATAGCTGTAAATTTGATCCAATTCAAATTGAAGCCACCTGTTTTAGCATAAATTCGGATAGATTGGATACCGGCGGACAAGGTTGCCGTTGTACTGATCGTAGTCCAATTCTGATAGCCGGTTGTATTGGGCACATATACCGCAGACGTCACGGTACTTGTTTGATCTTGTAATTGAATTTCACCGCCTGTGGGTGAAGCGACGCGATAATCAACCGTATATGTGCCCGGATTCGTAACATTAACCATGTAGGTTAACCAATCGCCGGTATCAATATAGCTTACATTCAGCCCGCCGCCCGTATCTGAGGTGCTCTCTGTTCTTACATCACTCATCCCATCCCACGCTTCAGCTTCGATGATCCCAGGCGCGGCTTTGGGGAACGTCGCTGCATCGATGCTGGTAAATGCCAGCCAATTGAGATTAAATCCGCCTGTGCTCGTAGAAATCCGCACATTTTGTGTACCGGCATTAAGCTGGACCGGCAAACTAATCGTCGTCCACGTCTGAAAAGCTCTCGTGTTAGGGACGTACACGTTCGTCAATACGCTGCTGTTACTATCAAGAAGCTGGAATGATCTATCCGTATACTTGGAGGACACTCGAAAATCAACTTGATAAGTACCTGTTGAAGGAACGTTAATCGTATACTCCAACCAATCCCCAGCATCAATATAGGCAACATCTTGACCGCCGCCTGTATCACTGCTTGCCTCAGCTTGAACGCCATTCATCGCGGTCCAATTCTCCGCTTCGATTTGTCCGGGAATATCGACTGCTGCAGCTGCACTAGCGCTGCTATACGCGGGAAGCAAGCTGAAGAGCAGCACAGAGACTAAGACTATAGCAAATAGTCTTCTGATCGAGGCGCCTTTTCCCATAAAGGGAGAGGCTACTACCATAGGTCATCCCTCCTTTTATTGTTGATTGAAGATGTTGTACATAAGTACAACCGTCTCGGCCCTGGTCGTTGTTGCTTTCGGATGAACACCTTGTTCATCTCCGTGAATAATTCCTGCATGGACCAAACTGGAAACGCTCTCAGCAGCATACGAAGATATGTCCTTGTAATCGCTGAACTGAGCGAGTGTAGAATGATCTCCGTTTAGATTCAAGCGGTTCGTTGCTTGTAAAGCTCTTGCAGACAAGACCATCATATCTTCTCTAGTAATGGGCTCGAGCGGGTTGAATTTATTGTCGCCAGCCCCTTCGGCAATTCCCAAGCTTCTAGCTATTCGCAGGGGTTCATTGTAATAAGCCTGATCCGGCACATCATCGAAGGCGGCGCCGAGCGAACCTTTCAGCTCTAATGTTTTGACTAACAGGACCATGAAATCCGCTCTAGTGATGGCACGATTGGGTTGGAATTCAAGATCGGACACCCCGTTCACAATTCCCTTGGATGCCATCACTTCAATCTGATGTCTTGCCCATTCAGTCGATGCAAGATCATGGAATGTTTTCGTCTGGTAGCCAATGGCATAGGTGCTGAAATGCGTAGTTGTAAACGTCACTGCCCCACTAGTCTTATCGTACTTTCCACTGTAAACCGGAGTTATATGACCGTTACTCTCCACATACCACACAACGATATGTTCAGGATTCTGAATTTCTTGACTAGTCGGCTCATAAGGGATACTTACAACCAAAGGCGCGCTATCGTTGCTCCAAGGAATGATCTCATTTCCAGATGTGAACGATAACTCGATCGAAGGACGATTGAGATATTCATGGTCCCCTACTTTCAAATGGTCCACTGTTGACTTTTTGATATGAAGTTCAATCTCGTCCGCATCCGTCATACCACCAGGAAACAGATTATCAGGAATCGTCACACTGCCTACATCCGTACTTATTTCTATTTCTGCCTTCTTATCCGCATTGGAAAGCAATCGTGTCGGCAAAATACTGACATACTCATCTGCGTGATTGTTGTTTTCAACCTCGATCTTTACTTTCTTCATTCCAGATGCATTGGTATTGGTCTTATCTAAGACTGCTTGTAACGCATCTGGATTGACTGTAAAAGTAAATGATTTCTTACCTTCGTCGAACACCTCATGAGACGTTATCTTTTCTGGCGTTGCCGAGTCCGTACCTCCAGAATTGGAACCTGTCGAACCTCCGCCATTACCATTACCATTACCATTACCATTACCATTACCGTTACCGCCTCCGTTGCCGCCACCGCCATTTCCTCCACCTGGGCTCGAAATATGGGCTTCTACGAACTGTGAGCTGCTATGTTCAACCAAATCCAACTGGGAACTTACTACCTTTACACTGGATAAGCTGATTTTCGCATTTCCCGATTGAAGAGCTTTAAAGTTTACAGTAGCAAGTGTTGCGCTGCCGTTAGTACCAGATGTATCGCCGATTTCTGTATGCGTTAACTGAACCCCATTCGTTGTTAGCTTAGCGGATGCATCGTACCCCCCATGATTGGTATGATAATTAACAAAGCTCACTTGGGAGCTGTCAAAAGCAAGATTGATCTCATAGGCGTACATATCCGAGAGATGATCAGCTAGAACGGTAACTTTAAAATCCGAGTTAACTGTAGGACTATCATTGGAGATTTGAAGTGTAAAGTCAGGCTCGTCGTTCGCTTTCGTCACTACGGGATTTGCTAGGATCGTGAAGCACATAAGAGCAAATAAAAGCTTTAATTTGGTCATCATTCGGGCATTCCTTCCTTCCCCATTCAATTTAGGAGGCAGCTTGATGCTACAACTGCCCCCTACATGCAACTTAACTTCGGCTAATCACAATCTTGCGTGCCATTAGAACTAAATCAACGATATTTAACTGATGATCTTGATTGAGATCGTATCTCTTGACGGATGACCAGTCATTTGACGTTGATGTCACCCCATAATGCTGGTCGATGATTTGAAGGTCAATGACACCAGCGTTCGTGTTCATGGAAGCGTCAAAAGCTTGAATGGCTGCCGACAAGCTTTGCACCTCTTGATCAACAGCTGATTGTGCCGATGATGTATCGTTTTTTACTGCAAGCGCTTTTGTAATGGCATCATGTAGACGATTCACTGCATCTTGCGTATATTGTCCCCAGTAGGTTCCAATGGTGGCAGCAGCAGCTCGTGAATTGGCTTCGTTCAGCTTAGTAATCAATGTGGTCATATCAGCAGCTTCGAAAGCTTCCACAGCAACCTCATAAGAAGTTCCGTCTACCGCAATTTCGTTGCCGCTGCCATCGCTTACCCATACTTTGCTCAAGTTGATGGTACTTGTCGTTGCTTGTGCCGAGCTATCGATCATGAATTGGAGCTGCAGAATTCGACTCAGACTTCCTGTTAGTGATTGATCAGGTGAAGAACTCGCAATGAGGATTCTCACTTGACCTGGTGTTGTGACATGATGAATGACCGATACGCCATCAACTAAGGATTCTGCCGAGACAAACTGCATGTGCTCACTCGGGTAGGTGAATGTTAGATCCATCCCGTATACGCTCTGAGTTACACCTGAGAAACCATATACCAGCTCGAGCGACTGTCCCGCATTTACACGCTGCGGTCCAGTTAGAACACTACCTGCACGAACCGTAACTAATGCTGTTGCGTTCAGACTTGATCCATACACGGAGCCTGTAACGGTAAAAGTACCATTTTGGGCATACTGCTCAGGTGCAATTGGATCCCATACAACCGAAACCTGTGTAGTCGTTCCATTTGCATAAACAGCGTCTACCACAGACGGCAACAGGGGTGCAGTTCCCAGCGGTGTAGTCGTTTGGATGCTTGGAATAGATGTAATGGCTTCAGGATCCCAATCGTCAGTTCCATTGATCGTACTTGACTTGCTAAAAATATTAGCAAGTGTATAGTCGCTTGCCTCTTCGCTTGTTAACTGGTGAGTCCAAGAAAGACGCGCAGTCGGATTGGCACCGGGACCATAGCTGTTGTACTCCCCGTAATAGGCCGTTCTTTCATTACTTGCATTACCAAAATTGTTCCATCCCGTGGCAGCGATGTGAGCGCCGATATACGAGTTCAAGTATACGGTTTTCGCGTAAGGTCTCCACGGACGGCCCAAATCCACGCCATTTTTTCCGTTTATCAACGGTTCTCCTGTCACTTTGCTATCGAGGAATACATACCCGAACTTTTGCCCCAGCGGAGTGGATGCCGCCGTTACATGACCCGTTAGTCTTGAACGAAGCTCCGTATGATCAAACACCGCAATCCCAGGTCCGAAAATAAAATCAACAGAGCCGGAGATATAGCAATCTTTAAAATAGGAACGATAGGATTGAATCGTCGTATTGTTTGCGTAATTCAGAGGATCTGCGTTATCTGTTAGGTTACGAGTCAGTAATGTATCCTGATACGCAGTGATTCTGCTGTTCTCGAACATGACTTTATCCGCGTAGATATCGAGCGCTACGGACTGCCCGGAGCCAGACCCTGACGTATTTCTAATCGTTAGGTTCTTCCCATAAAAATCATGACCCTTAATCATCAACGTATAGTCTGTATATGTGCCCAGCCCAAGCGAAGATCCATTTGCAGACGTTTTCTTGGGACTATCATCGTAAGTCAGGATCACACCGTCTTCACTTTCACCAATCATAGAAATATAAGGCTTACTTTCTGGAATAAGGACCTTCTCGTAATAGAGACCATTTTTCACAAAAATAACGGCTCTTCCGTCATTTTGATCCGGAACTGCATGTATGGCCTCTTGAATGGTTCTATAGTCACCGCTTCCATCGGCAGCTACCAGTATGAACTGCTTAGCCCCAGACGCTACATCAGGAAGGACAGAGATATAAGCGGTAACTGGGAGCTCCGCTCCTTGTACTGTTCCCGTTACTTTGAATCCGCTCACATTTGTATGAGCATATAATCCAGGCGAAATATCGTCCCAAACAACGGGAAGAGACTGTGTTGTAAGATTATTCAGAACGGCTTTAACCTGATTAGGAAGTTGTGGAGCTGCACCCGCCGTTGTTTTCACGATTACAGGCAAGTAGCTATTTATGACTACGGACGTTACATGGACAGTAATGGCAGCCCGTTGAGCATATCCTGTTACCGTTCCATAAATGGTGACCGTTCCCGGTTGTGCGAACTTGGAGGAATCCATGAAATCCCAGATCACCGGTGCGTAATCAACAGACCCATTGTCCAACATGACCGGAACTTGCGCAGGAAGAATCGGTGCTGCGCCTACAGCAGTTGTCACCTGTAAGGGTTTAAATCCAATGACCGATTCTTGCCCTGTTATCGTAACCGGATACATCCCTAATATGGCGCTTCCATCATTCATGGATGCCGTTACAAGTACTTGGCCGTCCTGTTTTGCCGTAAGCACGCCATTTGCATCGATTGCTGCATGAGATGTAGGTGTCAGGTCGGTGTTGTATACAGCCCAGGTAACGCTCGAAGCCCCGCCGGTCGTTTTAGCAGCGCTGAAGCTCAAGCTGCCACCCTTCTCGGTAATGCTGCTTTTCCCATTAGATGGTTGAATGACAATTCCGTAGCCCGTATCCTCAGCTGAATCGCTGTGAACCTTCAAGTCATCGAGCATAACTTGTGAGGCCACAGTTGTATTATTATTAGGGCCAACCGATTTGAACGTACTAATATCCGGAGTTGCCAATGTTGAATCATAGAAAGGCTGACCGCTCAGTACTTTATTACCGTTGTAGTAAACATCAACAAGCTTGTTATTATAGTCCACTACCGTTTTTAGTGAGAACCAGGTATCAAGTGGAATCAACGGAATAATCGTTTGAGAGGTTTGGCCATTAATGACATAAGACAACGCACCCGAGTTTTCCGTATTCAACCAAAGGACGATCTTGCCGTTAGAAGAAAGCAATTGGAACACCCTATTATTTCCGGTAACCTTGGTCGCGTAGGTTCCCGTTGGTACGCCATTACTTACATTCTGCGGGGTTAGAAATTTCATGCTGACCTCTACCGATGTCGTTCCTGTTTGTGGGGCAAAGCTGCGCTGAGCCGTTACATAACCTGCTCCACGATCATTTAAATACATGCTGTTTGGACCGGATGCACCATCCGAAACAATATCTATAGAACCTAGATTACTGTTCGTAGTAGAAGGCGTCCAATATCCTCCTGGCGAATCCCCAACTTGATAATCCGAGAAGTCCTCATTCACGGGGAATGACTTGTCATATACAACTTCTCCGTCTTGGACAATGTTGCTGCTCTTCGTCAAGTTGATTCCTTGCGTCAATCTGCTGTCCTTGAAAAAGATATTTTCTGTATTCGTCAATATCGCTTTTGTAAACGCAACATTGATAAACTGTACGTTTTTCAATGTATTATCCGATGTAGGCGTAGAAGGTGCCCCTGTTAACGAGATTACGTTATCTGCTGCCGTACCCGCTGTATCATTATTAACAAGATTTATAAATCGGAAGTTGCTCATATCCGGCGGATAAATATCCGGTACATCCAATTTGTCATAATTGGAATTCAGATCGATTTTGTTAATCAGAGAATCTCGAACTTGAATATTTTTAATGTAACCGCCCCTGGAGGTGCTCGTTTTCACTTTAAAGCCCGGCGAAGCCGCATTGGATGAGACATCCACCGGAATCAGATTGCAATCCTCCGCATAGACGTCGCTGACGCCCCCTGACATTTCGCTGCCGATTACAATACCGCCATGACCGCCGCTGAACGTATCTCCACGGTAGTAAATAAACCGGGAAGGTCTGCCGATTTGACGCCCCTCTTCATTAATCCCGGATTTAATGGCACTGCTGTCATCTCCGGTTTGAAAGGTAGAATTCAGAATGTAAACGCTCTCGGAAGAGTTGGGATCAAATCCATCGCCGTTGTGCTGGGAGGTATTCACATCCAGATTGTATGCTGTAATGTCTTTGCTATACACAGGAACAATGGTCCACATCATACCGTTACGGATTCGCAATCCATCCAAATAAACGTTATGAGCGTTACTCAAACCAATCAAGTGACCGCCGCCATAGGAATGCCCTACCTCATCAACATCCTTGTCATACTCCTCACGCAGTAATAAACCATTCTCTTCATCACCAATCGTCCCCGGTCCCAGAATCGCAATGTTCTCAACTGAGTAGCCATAATTCGTGTGATCTAGAACACCTGCATTGATGAGACTCTGATAGGCCTCCGGTTCTTCAAGACTATGTCTCTGCAAAACGAAAGGCATGAAATCGGCTTTCTTAGTACTCGGCATGATTGCAGCGCCTGCATCCACATAAACGGTCATATTACTGTGCAAGAATATGCCGCCAGTTACATAGGAACCAGCAGGAAAATACAATGTATCGCCTGGTGTGACTGCATCAATAGCGGACTGAATCGCCGCAGTATCCAAGGTGCTTCCATCGCCTACAGCTCCGTAATCCTTAACATTGAAGCGCTTGCCCGTTCTTTTCGTCGTAATTTGAATGGTGTTGCTATCCAAGGATTCATTGCCATTCGCATCTTGTGCCCGAACCAAATAGCCATAGCTTGTTTCCGGGTTCAATCCAAGTACCTTGTAAAAAGTCTTATCCGTTGAACCGACTAGTGTCCCATCCAGATTGTAGATGTTATATCTAACAATATTGGAGTAATACAAAGGCTTTTCCCACACCAAGACCACCGACGCATCTGTATTCGACGCTGGTGCCATTCGCAAATCAGTTGGTGTATACATGCTCGAAGCATAACTGGAAGCGTTTACTAAATTAGATTTGTCAAATAGCGGTATCCCCGGCAAGTAGGAAGCAAGGAGTAACACGATCATCATCCACATACTTTGCTTCATCACTCTCAAACGAAACCCTCCTTTATCATCATTGGAACCATATAGCCTCATCGCATTCTTCGTTGAGTAGATCCCCCTCTCCTGCTCTATAATGAACTCCTATTACTTCCCCAATATCTATTTCCACTCCCTATAGGAGAAATAATCAAAATCAGCCGCCTTAAGCTGTCCAGATAGATCTTGAACACACATCCCGACAAATGTGCCTGTAAATCCCCAAGATCTGAAATACCCGTCTTGAGAAATGGTGGCATACTCATCAGATAGCTTGGCAGCATCCAAAACTGGCCCTATCAGGTTCCACTCACTGCCATCCATTGAATAATAAAATTGCAGATAACTTTCATTAAAATGGACTTTTAGCCATACACGCATCGTGTCAGCAAGAGTAATGGGTTCCTCCAGCAATTCGTTATACTTCCCACGCATGGAACTGATCAGCTGCAATACAGGACCTTTGCTTTCTTCGTGAGTGAGATGCAGATAATAATGATTCTCGGTGTTGTAGTAAGCAATTAAGCCAGCCATTTGTTGAAAATGATCCGGTGTAAACTCCAAACATGTTTCAACCTCCGCTTTAAACGATTGAAGCCGTCTAGCCACCATGCTCTGACGGTGTAAGGAATTCAGCGATTCCCTCCCCCTGATACGTAGCCAGCCAGGTCTTTCAGTTAACGACAACCAATCCGGGTGCGCGGGATCCCTTAACGTGCTGAAATGAACGGAAAGCTGCGTTTCATCAAAATGATCCAAGAACGGCACTTCAGGAAATGCATGGGAAGGCAGATTAGGGGGTTCCACTTCTTCCTGCGGACTCATGGTACTGTCTACAACACGCAACCATCCCTCTTCATTCCACTCACAGCGCTGAATGGCAGTTTCACGTCCCAAGTTGCATTCTCCATCTTCATTAACCGGTCTCGCACACAAATGAGCTATATACCATTCACCCGTCTGTGTTTCAACAAGACTCGCATGACCGGCTTTTTGCAATCGCAGGTGCGATTTTCCTTTGGAAGTAAGAACGGGATTGCATGGATCAACTTCATAGGGACCCGTCAGATTCCTAGAACGTGCAACCGTAACTGCATGATTGTAGCTGGTTCCCCCTTCCGCAACCATGAGATAATAGAACCCATCCTTTTTATACAAATGAGGTCCTTCCGTTCCTCCCAAACTCGTTCCTTTGAAAATCGTTGTAACAGGCCCTATTAGTCTTCGCTGATCGGCACAATATTCTTGAAGGTTAATGCCATGGAATCGGTTTCGGCCTTTTCTATGATCCCAAACCATATTAAGCAACCACTTTCTCCCGTCGTCATCGTGAAACAACGATGGATCGAACCCGCTGCTGTTTACATATACAGGCTCAGACCAGGGCCCATGTATATCTTGAGCTGTAATTACATAGTTAGGTGTATCTTTGTAAACGCCTGTAAGGCACTTTACATTGGAATATAGTAAGTAAAACTGTTGACCATCATGGCTTAAACAAGGCGCCCAGACTCCACCGGAATTCGGACAACCGATCAAATTGAGTTGACTCATGCGAGTGAGAGGATGTGTAAGCAACTGCCAGTTTACAAGATCCTTGGAATGGTGAATTTGTACGCCTGGAAACCATTCAAATGTGGAAGTGGCAAGGTAATAGTCATCTCCAACTCTTAAGAAAGAGGGGTCAGGATTAAACCCTCTTAGTACGGGGTTTTGAATTTTCATTTGAAGTCCTCCTAACAGATTTTGGTAATAGCCGCTTCTTTCTACTTTCTTTATCCCTTCACGGATCCCCCGGCTAACCCCTGGATTAAAAACCGCTGGATATACATGAACAGCAAAATAGGTGGAATCAAACCGATGATACTTCCTGCCGCAAGTGAACCGTATTCGACACTGTACTGGCCGATTAAGTATTTTAGGCCGATTGGAATGGTAAACTTCGACGCAGAAGTCAAGAATGAGAACGCGACTAGGAATTCATTCCAGCAGCCGATGAAGGCAAAAGCTGCCGTTGCGACAATCCCGGGAAGAATAACCGGTGTAATAATCGTAAAGATGACGCGGAACCTGCTTGCCCCGTCTACCATGGCCGCTTCGTCAATTTCCTTCGGAATTCCGCCAATAAATCCCTTCATCAACAGTGTGTTAAAGGCTACCTGCGATACAATATAAAACAATATAATCGCGTATGGCGTATTCATCAGCCCCATGCTTTTGAAGATGAGGAATAGCGGAATGACAAACAGGATTACCGGAAGCATTTGGGTGCTGAGCAGAATCAACATAAAGAGATTCTTCCCTGCAAATTTAAACCTGCTCAACGCATATCCATTGGTGATCGATAGAATGGCAACGAATATGACGGATACTAAACAAATAAATAGACTGTTGATGAAAAATCCCGAAAATTTATTCACACTCCACACCTTGATGAAGTTATCAAAGGTTATCGGACTGGGAAAATAGTGAATGGTAGAGCTTAGAATATCTTCTTCCCGCTTTAATGAAGTGGAAATGTCCCATAAAAATGGCAGTAGCACAAACAACAGTGTAGCTAGTAAAGGTATATAAAATAAGATCAAGGAAGTCAGCGTATGTCGTAATTTATTCATCTTGATCACTCCTGCTTAATTTTAAATATCCAATGACAAATATCATAAGTACAAAGAATGTAATGACACCCATCGCTGAAGCGTAGCCATAATTGCCGTTGAGGATCGCTGTTTTGAACATGTAAACAGGAAGCGTCGTGGTCATATTCATAGGACCGCCATCCGTCATCGTATAGATCATATCCATAGAATTAAATTCCCAAATAGCTCTTAACATCGTTGAGAAAATAATGCTTTCTTTCAAATAAGGCAACGTGATGGAGAACAATTTTCTTACTTTTCCGGCGCCGTCTACATCACAGGATTCATAAATGTCTTGCGGAATCGATTGCAGCGCAGCCAGCAAAGCTACCGCAAAGAACGGGATTCCTCTCCAGAGCTCTGCTACAATTACAGAACCGAACACCGTGTGGGTGTTGGCAAGCCAGGCAATATTCTCATGAATGATGCCGAGTTTTTTCAAAAGGTCATTGATCACGCCAATGTGTTGATTGAACATAAGCGACCATAGCATCGTGGTCAGTACACCCGAAACCGCCCATGGAATCAGTACCAGAGATCGGACTACACCACGAAAACGAAACGTTTGATTTAATAACAACGCCACAATGAGGCCAAACACAAGCTGTAACACAACCTCAATGACCACCCATTTAACGGTAATCCATAGCGAGCTTGGAAACAGCTCATCATGAAATAAGATTTCTCTAAAATTGCTAAGGCCAGCAAATCCAAAATCTTGTGGACGCGTCATATCGTAATTACGCAGCGCCAATTCAAAAACCTTAAGAATCGGAAAAAACATAATAACTGCAATCAAGATCAGTGTTGGGACAACTAGAACATAGGGTAAAAATCTATCCTCGCCAACCCATTTACTCAACTTTCTTTTTCTTCCAGCCGCTCCAAATGTACTGCCTGTAGTCTGTTGTTCTAGTTTCATTATTATTGATCACCTCTGTACTCATCATAAAATTTTAAAAGAATTATCTAAATAATATTTCTTGCAAATAGTGTTTGTTTTCTTCAATAAATGCCCGAGAAACAAAAAAGCCCTATCCACCACGGGATAAGACTCGGTATGTAGATCAAGTAGGGTCCATGGCGAGCTTCACTCTCATCATTGTCTATTTTGCTGCCGAAACTCAATAGGCGATAGACCGGTTTGCCGCTTGAACTGCACACTAAAATATTGGGTATTGATAAATCCAACTTTCTCAGCCACTTCATAAACCTTATAATCCGTGTGAATTAAGAGCTCAATCGCTTTTTCCATTCTAATACGGAGCACATAGTCACTAAAATTAACATCCGTATATCGTTTAAATAAGGTACTTACATATGATGGAGATATATGCACGGTTTCTGCTACAATCTTCAAATCTAAATCTACATTATCATAGTTATTCGTAATATAATCCATAATGGTTTTGAGAAAGGCTTGATGCGAGTTCCCTGAATACTTAACCTGATCATAGAACAAGATATTCTCAGTTATGGTGCTATCCTTTAACTGCGCTGCGATCATGGCTTCCTCATAGGAGAAAGCAATATGATTAAACCCCTTACCAAAACTGCCAATTCCCATCCGAACTTGAATTTTCAGATACTGATCTATAAGCCCAACCATGGTTTGAGAAATATGTTCCGTATCCTTTTTCATCTTTTCCAAATCTTCATGTGCAAAGTTAAATAGCAGGTTGATCCGGTGGTTGTAATGGACGATACAAACCTGATAATCATCCATTACTGTCGTTCCTAAAACCTCGTTGCATACATTTTTTATCGAGAACAGAAGCAGCTCCAGATCCTCCGGTTTATTCGGCTTTAAATATCGATCCATGCCGCTGTCCAGCCCAATTACAGCTATGCCAAACATGACACCGCAAAAAGATAATCCCAACAATTCGCACTCTTTTTCTACAAACTCTTCGCTTCCAATGCCTGCGATTAATCCGCTGAGAAATTGATTCACGATAAGCCCTTGACTCTTCCTCTCCTTCTCAAGCTTTCTCCGATCCTCCTCTAATGCTAAACATGCATTTACAACCACTTGCCGAATGCGATCATTGCTTTCATATTTCATAATATAATCAAATGCTTGAAGCTGGATCGCATCCTTCGCATAGCTAAAATCATCAAAAGCCTGACAAGAAAATGACTTTCATGTCCAGATTATTCTCTTTGATTAAACCGGCAAGCTTTAAACCATCTATGAACGGCATGCGAATGTCCGATAGCAAAATATCCGGCTTCACATTCTGAATAAGCTCCCAAGCTTCTAACCCATCCGCAGCTACACCCACGATTTGAATGTTATATTGTTCCCAAGGAATGCTGCGTTTGATCCCTTCTCTAATCCAAACATCATCATCAGCTATGAGCAGCTTAAACATGTTAATCACCTCTCCCTGTATTCGGTATTTTCACTCTTACAATGGTATATACTCCTGCTTCGCTCTCTAATTCCAATCCATAGTTACGGCCGAATTGGAGTACTAGACGTCTGTGCACATTACGTAAGCCGAATGTAACCGGCGCTTCATACACCTCATGTGATTGAATGGAAGCCAGTAGCTCTGCCTGTTTCTCCGGATGCATACCCGCCCCGTCATCAAATATTTCAAGAATGGCTATGTCCCCCTGCTGAGTTCCAGTAATGCGGATGCTTCCTCTCCCATACTTGCTCTTAATCCCATGATAGATGGCATTTTCGACAATCGGCTGAAGGGTTAATTTCATAATAGGAAGATGCAGCATGCTTTCTTCAATGTCAATTTCAAAATCAAAATTACCTGTATATCGAATATTTTGGATGCTTAAATAGCTCCTGATATGCTCAATTTCTTCCCATAACGAAATGACCTCTCTGCCTTTACTAATGCCGATTCGGAAGAAATGCGTCAAGGCGCTAACCATCGTGGAGGCTTTTTCCTTTTCATCCAGATCAATCAGATATTTAATGGAACCAAGCGTATTGTAAAGGAAATGAGGCTGAATTTGCGATTGTAAGGCGATCAGTTCAATCTCTCTTTTTTGCTCCTGTTCGTCCTTCACTTTTTCCAGCAATTCTTTCACAGAAACCACCAGGCTTTCCAGACCATGCGCAAGGACACCAAGCTCATTTTGCTCACTCAATTGGAAGCTTACATCTAAGTTGCCTTGCCGAACTCGCTTCACTTGTTGTGATAAATAACGGATTGGATTTGTCAAACTGCCGGCAAACATAGTCGCAACGACAATAAAAACTAACAATATAATAGCTACAACAATGAAAGTAATGGTTTTGATTTGGCTTGCTTTGCTGAGAATATCACTTTGAGGAACGATAGCAGCCAGCTTCCATTTATTTAAAGACAATGACGTGTACTGGATCATCATCGGTTCTCCCGAGTTGCTGCTTACCTTGAACTCACCGTTTTGCTCTCCATTATTCTTAATCTGATCTATGACGCTATCACTTATCGCATATTCTGAAGCTAACTCCTTCGAATACATAACGCCATCCGTACTGATTAGAGCAAGTGTTCCATTTGGACTTACCTTTACATTTCTTAAAATATTTAAAAGATACGATTCCTTCATGTTGATCAGACTAATTGCACTCACATTGGACTCTGCGTTTCCATAAATTTTAAACACACTCATGACTTTACGCGGCTGAACCGTGTTAAACACTTCATCGTCATGTGTATTAAGCCAATAGTAACCGTTTACACTCTCCTTATTTTGAAAGCGTTTGATCCATTCCTGCAGATTGATTCCGATACTTCGAGGTATAAAAAATTCTTCCTTCATATGAAACGTGCGCCCATTATTAAAAGTAACGAAAATGGAATCGATCATTTCATCATAATTGTGATACGAGATATCAAATTGCCGATGAAGCTCAATGAGATCATCATATCGATGTCCGTCAACATCTTGGTCGGTATTGGACAATATATTTTGAAAAGCTGAATTATTCTCGATAATGACTAGCTGTGCAAATACAGCATGAAACTTATCATTCAAAAATACACCTGTTTGCTCAAGCGTGTCATTCAATAGAAAATACGCGTTTCTTTCTAACTGCTTGACTGCCGTATAATAAGAAAAATACCCCGTGAGAATCACCGAGGATACCAGAATCGGTAAAAAATAAAGAAGCAGCTTTACTTTAATGGGCCTTCTTGAGAGATAAGAGATCATAGGTTCCTCCGCATGTTACCTTACTTTATGACATAAATTATACATCCAACCTATCTTCCAAATCTATTCCCACTCGTTTGAAAAACAAAGGACGAGCCCTTGTCAATTTCAAGGACTCGCCTGCAATGCCTATGCCCGATGCATTACTTCGATTTATTTGCAGCATCAAAATCTGCCTTTTCTTTCTCTAATTGCTTTGCCCATTCATCCAGCAGTTCCTTGGCTGTCATTTTCTTCGCCATGACCTTCTGAATCATCGGTGCCATATTCGTCTGAACTTTGTTATAACCAGGCAAGTATACAGGATTATCCGTAAACTTGGTATCCGGGGAGCTCATCAGATCAGCACCGGTTTTGATGTAAGGAACCTTCTGAATCCAATCATCTTTGAGCGCGTCTAGGTACGTCGGAATTTCTCCGTACAGCTGGCCATAGGGACTGTCAGAGTTGGAGACAAAGTAAGTCATAAACTTCCAAGCCGCATCCTTATTCTTAGAAGTCTTCAGCATCATCATAACCGATGGTGTAACTCCAGGCTGCACGTTCGTACCTTGTAGGCTAGTTGGAAACGGTGTTGCTGTAAATTTAGTTAAATCGTTGTTAAACGCCTTATTTTGTGCGCTTGCGGAACCAAGATTGTGGAAAATCATGCCGACTTTACCGGATTGGAAGGACGCCGCTAACTCCGTCCAGCCCTTGTTCAAATCATCCTCTGGTGTGAGCACATTGTAATTACCCAGGTATTTTTCCAGAAACTCAACATGCTTGGGATCGTTAATCGTAGCCTTGCCATCTTTCGTAAAGTAGTTCGTAATGCCAGAATATGAATACATCAAATACTCCAGTGTAGTCGCACTGCCAGCCCCGCCGCGAATCGAATATCCATAACGATCTTTGGATTTGTCAGTCAGCTTTTTAGCAGCTTCAAAGAAATTATTCCAATCGCCTTGAACCGGAAGGTTAGCCTCCTTCAACCAGTCTGGACGAACCCACTCTACCCATGGCAGAACAGCGTAAGGAAGTCCATACAGCTTTCCGCCAA
Source organism: Paenibacillus hexagrammi (assembly GCF_021513275.1). Taxonomy (NCBI): domain Bacteria; kingdom Bacillati; phylum Bacillota; class Bacilli; order Caryophanales; family Paenibacillaceae; genus Paenibacillus; species Paenibacillus hexagrammi. The sequence goes on from NZ_CP090978.1 coordinate 4,016,531, forward strand.
CCGGGTCTGCAGCCTTCATAGAAGCGATCGAACCCGTCGTAATCTTGTCCTTTTTGTCCCAGTTCGACATGTAAGTATCCAGCGGCTCTAACACATCGCGTCCAATAAAGTCAGATGTGAAGTTGTTGATAATATCCGGACCTTCTCCTGCCGCGATGGATACATTCAGCTTTTGAATATAACCATTCAGGTCGCCCGGCACCCCTAAATAATTGACCGTAATATTCGGATTCTTTGCCATAAAATCTTTCACAACGCCTTGCCAGAAAGCATCACGTTCCGGTGTCGTTGCCGCCGCCCAAAATGTAATGGTTGTTTTCTTGCCCGCATCCGATACGGCTGCACTCGAACTAGGTTGAGCACTTGCACTAGATGTGGAATCAGACCCATTTGATCCGCACCCGGTTAAAACGCTTCCAACTAACATGACAGAAGCCATGGCAAGTCCCAATTTCTTCTTTTGTAACATACATGTTCCCCCTCAACTTCGTATTTGTGACTAAAGATGATGTCTTCGTCTTGAATTCAGTCTATCTGAAGCAGTTGGCTTTTTATATAAAATAATTAACACACTTTGTTTGATTTCTTCAAACAATGATCCCATGCAAAAAAACACAACCTACGATTCAATTCGTCACTCACCCATTTCAGAAGCAAGAATAATGTAATAATAGTGAACTCTGAATTGGAGGGAAACCTATTGTATTCCCATGGACCACAAGTGACAAAATGCGAGGAAATCCCGGTCGAGTTTCCGTATCAATACCAACCCGGACAGCCGGGTTTGGAATATGTAATGGTGCCTCGGCCCGTATCGGAGCCGCCCGGAGCAACTGGATCGGGTAAGCTGCACAATAAGGTTGCGATCATTACCGGGGGGGACAGCGGAATTGGTCGGGCGGTTGCCTATTTATTTGCCCGAGAAGGCGCGGATATTGCTGTTGTATACCTTAATGAACACGCTGATGCTATAGAGACACAGGAGAGAATCCAGCAAATGGGCCGCCGCTGCTTGACGATTGCCGGGGATATAGGTGATGAAACATTCTGCAAAGAGGCCGTCGCACACACCTTGTCCAGATTCGGACGAGTCGATATCTTAATCAACAATGCGGCGGAACTTCTTTATGAAAAGGACATAACGGATCTCTCATCCGAGCAGCTGTTGCGGATCTTCCAGACGAATATATTCTCCTGTTTTTATTTTACGAAAGCTGTACTTCCTTACATGCAGCCGGGCAGCGCCATCATCAATACGAGCTCCCTCGCAGCGGATAAAGGCTATTCAGGAATGGCTAGCTACTCCGCCTCGAAAGGTGCTGTTAGCGCACTAACCCGTTCATTAGCGGTTTCACTTGCTGATCGGGGCATCCGGGTCAATGCCGTGGCACCTGGTCGAACATGGACTCCTCTAATCCCTTCATCCCTTCCGCCTGAATATTACATGTTTTATGGGTCTTTCCATAATTCTGGACCTATCAAAAGAGCAGCACAGCCTTACGAAATCGCCCCTATCTATTTGTACTTGGCATCGGAAGATTCCCGTTTCGTAATCGGTCAGACCATCCATGTGAACGGTGGAGAATATTTGGGCTTATGATCATGTGAAGCTAGGCAGGAAGTTCGTTAGTGGTATGCAAAAAAGCTCACGGAATAGGCGTCCGGAGCTTTTTATGCTTTCTTCCGCAGGGGGAGATGATTTCCAATAAAATGGTAAACCTTTATTAAAATCAAAGCGGATACCGGATACACCGGGATTGAATAGTATAACTTCCAACCGGTATATACAAAAAAACCGTTCAAAATTTGCAGCCATTCAAAGAATATCGAAAACGCAGTCCATCCGGCTATATAGAACACGAGACGCATCCGATTCTTTTTTTCACGCAAGTTCCATTTATCATAAAGAAATAAAAACATAAACGAAAACGGCGTATACAAAAAAACGTGAGCAACTGCCGTTATAGGCTCGTAAGTAGTATTATCACCACAGTAATAGAGCTCAAACGGCGGTGCGGCTAGCTCATAATCAGAGCTGGCAACAAACGCGACATTAAACGTCCAAAGGATGACGATAGTGATAGCGTCAAAATGCTTTCGTATCCTGAAGAACACGGTCATCGCTATAACCGAGCAAATAACTATGAACCATTCGTTCCAATCAACATGGAAATTCATGTTTTATCGTATCCCTTATAAAATTTCCCGCGAAAGACCATTTGGATCATCATCATCAACATCAAATAACCTATCCAAAATATGCCGGACCCTAACAAATACGGTCCCACGTGTTTAAAAACGCCCAGCCAATCGGAAATCCATTCTAAACCAAGCAAAAGAATCGAATACTTGATGATTATCCAGGCTTTTTTGATTTTGGATGAAGCAGCGGCAATTTCATGTAAACAAAACAGTGTAACGATTGGATACAGCACTAGGCGTATAAGCACATCCGAAAGCTCATGGACAACCGTCGGCGGACTCAAGACAATTTTTGTATTCATCGTAAAAATAGCCGATCGGTTTTGAATCAGTAAAGAAGCTAAGCACCAGTAAAAAAAGATTTCTAACGAATGTAAATGTTTGTTTTGATATTTCAAAAAGTAAACAAATACGAACAGACTAACGGAGCTATACAATAATAAAAGCATAGGAGCTCACTTCCTGGAAATCTTATGCATGTATTGTTTTCTGGTTTTCATTTCCTTATACCTTATCCCACGAGGAAACACATAACTTTGCCCGGCTTCCGCCGTGAATTCAATGATTTGGCCGTCCGCGAGTCCTTTGATTCGGCATGCACCGCCAACGTTTGATGTTACTTTGGCTTCAACGACGATGCTTTCCGCCCAACGAATATCCACTGTGTACCCCCCCGCGAGCTCTAAGTCCCCGGACATACCCATCTTTCCACTCCCGCGGCAGCGCCGGCAGCAAGTGGATCACGCCTGAGTGACTCTGAAGCAGCATCTCCGCAATACCAGCTGCTCCCCCAAAGTTCCCGTCAATCTGAAACGGCGGATGGTTATCAAGAAGATTGGGCAATGTGGAATGCCCAAGAAGAGCCATCACATTTTCGTATGCTTTGTTGGCATCATGAAGCCGCGCCCAGAAGTTGATGATCCATGCACGGCTCCAGCCCGTATGCCCTCCTCCATTAGCAAGCCTCCGCTCCAGGGTAACCCGCGCCGCTTTGGCAAACTCGGGTGTCTTCTCGACTGTAAATTGATCACCGGGATACAAACCGAACAGATGGGATACGTGCCGATGCCCGGGTTCAGCTTCCTCGTAATCCTCCATCCATTCCTGAATTTGCCCATGTTTGCCAATCGCCGGCTGCGGAAGCCGGGTCAAGGTCATCTTGAGTTCTTCACTGAATGGCTCGTCGATTGCAAGAATCTGTGTGCTTTCGATACAGGCGTCGAATAGTGCACGGATAATTTGAAAATCCATGGAAGCCCCGGCACAGAGGACACCGGACTCGCCATTCGGCAGCCTATATGTATTTTCCGGCGAGACCGAAGGACATGTGATCAGTTGTCCATCTGGCCCCTCGATTAGATAATCCTGCAAAAATTCCGCCGCCTCCTTCATGATCGGATACATCCGGGCGAGAAATTCTGCATCTTGGCCGTAGAGGAAGTGTTCCCACAGATGCAGGCACAGCCAGGCAGCGCCCATCGGCCAGAAGGAAGCCGGCAAATACGTATCCTGAGGAGCCGTATCTGCCCATAGGTCCGTATTATGATGAGCGGTAAAGCCGCGGCAACCGTACATGGTCCTCGCCGTTATCCGCCCGGGCTCTCTCATCCGTTCAATCAAGTCAAATAGAGGCAGATGGCATTCGGCTACATTTCCCGCTTCGGCAATCCAGTAATTCATTTGCGTATTAATATTAATTGTGAACTTACTGTCCCAAGGGGGAAGGAAGTGATCGTTCCAGATCCCCTGAAGATTTGCTGGAAGGGAGCCCGGACGGCTTGAAGAAATCAGCAGATAGCGGCCAAATTGAAAATAAAGGGCAACCAGGCCCGGATCATCATGTCCTTGAAGAATCCGTTCCAAGCGTTCCTTTGTTGGAAGGCGATCCGCTTCCCCTGTATCTTTTGACAGCCTTAGTTCCACTCGGTCGAAGAGTGAACGGTAATCATATATATGCCGTTCGAGCAGAGACTTAAAGGAATGCTTCATTGCCGATTCAATCTGTTCCATGCAGACGGCCTCGGGATCCGCAAATCGGAACGTAGTCCCCGCAGCTAAGAACAGAACGGCTTCATCCGCTTGCTCTACAATCAGATGGTCGCCGATCGTCTTATGAGCTCCGCCTTTGACCGAGGCCTTCAGCAGTGCGCAGAACTGTTCACCGCCTTCCCCTCCGCTATGTCCGGACATGATGAGGCCGTCTTGCTGCCATTTCCCCGTCTTTTCGACGTATCTCCACGAACCCCGATCAAACCTCGCCTTGAAGGTGATCGAGCCGGGTGTGCTTGCGGATAACCGAATGACCAGCACCTGATCTGGATAGCTGGCAAATATTTCGCGCAAGTACCGTACGCCTTGAAGCTCATATTCAACCCGCGCGATTCCACGGTCCAGATCTAACTCCCGGACATAATGTTCAGGCTTATCCTCATGTTTCGCAAAGGATAAACGTAGATCGCCCAGCGGTAAATAATGGCGTTGCGACTCAGGCAGGCCCGGCATGGCCATGGCTGCTAGCTCCTGTGCCTCTTGAAGCTTGCCTGCAAGAATCAACTCCCTAATCCGAGGAAGATTCGGCAGCGCATCGGGATTGTTACGATCACGCGGTCCGCCATACCATACCGAATCCTCGTTCAGCTGCAGCAGTTCCTTGTCCCATCGGCCAAGCACCATGGCGCCTAGCCGGCCGTTGCCGATAGGAAGCGCTTCATTCCATTCGGTTGCGGGTTCTCGAAACCATAACCGCTTGGTTGCGGTAGTTCGTGCTCTCATTTTCACAATACTCCTCCCCTATTCGCAATTCACGATCCTTTCATTTCTTGCAAAGACGAACAACTTTTCAAACTAGAAAAGTAACGAATCCTTTGGTAAAGTGAGAAAGACAAGGACTATACAATTATTTCCTCATATGATGGAACAAACCTTCGTGGAGGGGTACGGATGACCCATATTTATTATGTTGAATGCAATACTACGCACGCGAGCAATTTTGTTATCGACGTTCCCGTGGGATATCACTGGCTCCTTGTCCTAACGAAGACTCCCGCCCAATTCTGGGTCGATAACCAGCTCAAGGAATACCCTGCTCATTGCGCTGTTCTTTACCGCCCTCAGCAGAAGGTCTATTATCAGGCCTGTGCCGATCATTTCGTCAATGATTGGATACGCTTCGAGACAAATGAATTCTATATAACGGAATCACCGCTTCCATCGGGCGTTCCATTTTCCTTAGAAGACCCGGACTACTGCAGCAAGCTATTCGAACTGTTAGTCATCGAACATAACTTTACTCGCGGTTACAAAGAATCTTCCATTGACTGTTTGTTAAGGACGATGTTCAACCAGCTGCTGGAATCCTACTTTCATGCTGAAATCACTCCCCAATACTACAATCTATTGAGACTTCGCACCGCTATCCAAACCAATCCGAGCGATTATTGGACCGTTTCGAAAATGGCGGAAAACCTTCGAATCAGCCCCGGTTATCTTCAAAGCATCTACAAAAAAACGTTTGGAATTTCCTGCATGGATGACGTCATCAACAGCCGCATTCGATTAGCCAAGGAACATTTAATGCACAGCACTCAAACCATAGCTGAAATCGCTGCGCGGTGCGGATATCAAAATGTGGAGCATTTCTGCAGACAATTCAAGCAAATGACAGGAGATACACCAAGACACTACCAGAAGTGCACAAAAAAATGGATTTAAAAAAGAACACCCGATCTTTCCAGAGGGAAGTCGGGTGAGGCTTTTATTTCAATGAGATAACAACATGTCATTCTCGACACTCCATTTGGATCCACCGGGGTGCGGACAATCTTTCTCAAGCAATTTTCCGCGCACCTCCACTAGGCAGCCACAGTGCTTGCATGTCGTTTCGTATTCCAACGATGGGCAAGCGCGGCAAACGTCGACCCGGGAGCTATATGCCTCTTCACTCACAAAAGCAAAGCCCTTACCATTCATCGCTGCAAGCAATCGATTGATCTGATCGCGCGTCACTTGCACGTTAGACGAGCAGCCCTTACATCCTGCGTTCCCTCTCATAGACTAGGAACGCAGCGTTAGTACAACGACGGACATCGGAGGCAGCGTCGCCGTCAAGCCTTCGCCACTTATATCCGTTACTCCGCTGAATTCCGTCGGTTTCACGGTCTCCGGCTGCTCGAACGTGTTATGTGCGTTCATGTCTGCATGTGTCAGAATTCGCCCGCTGACGTTCATCGTCCCGTCCAATCCGCGAAGTCGCAGCGAAACCGGCACAGCCTGGTTCGGATTAACATTGCATAGGCTGATGTCGATTGTACCGTCCGCACGCTTCGATGCGGAGGCGCTGACCTGCGGAATCGTCTCTTCACCTACCCGGTATTCACCTGCAGTGAGATGAAGCTCAAGCGCTTGCGCATCCTGATGCACCTTGAACATTTCAAATACATGGTACGTCGGCGTCAATATCATCTTGGCCCCTTCTGTCAAAATCATCGCCTGCAGCACGTTAACGGTTTGCGCGATATTCGCCATGTGGACGCGGTTACAATGCTTCTGGAAAATGTGGAAATGAAGCCCTGCAACCAATGCATCCCGCAGGGAATTCTGCTGGTACAGAAATCCGGGGTTCGAGCCCGGCTCTACCTGGAACCAGGTTCCCCACTCGTCCACAATTAAGCCGACCCTTTTCTTCGGGTCATACTGGTCCATGATGGCGGAGTGGCGCGTAATCAGCTCGTCCATGCGCAAAGCCAGCTGCATGGTCTCAAACCATTCCGCTTCGGCGAATCCGATTGCCGGACGTTTCACCTCAAATCCGCCAGGCACTGTGTAGTTGTGCACACTGAGGCCATCCATATGTCCGGTTGCCTCGCGCATCAACACCTCCGTCCAGCGATAATCGTCTCCATTGGCACCGCCGGCAATTTTATAAATGCGGTTGCCGCCGTAGCTTCGAACATAGGTCTGATAGCGGCGATACTCGTCCGCATAATATTCGGCCCTCATATTCCCGCCGCAGCCCCAATTCTCGTTACCTACACCAAAGTATTTCAGCTTCCAAGGCTTCTCTCGTCCGTTCGCCTTCCGCCAGTTAGCCATCGGTGACTCACCTTCAAAGGTCATATATTCGACCCATTCCTGCATCTCCTGAACCGAGCCGCTTCCGACGTTACCGCAAATATATGGCTCCGTGCCAAGCAGCTCGCATAGATCGAAGAACTCGTGCGTGCCGAAGTGGTTATTTTCCACAACTCCGCCCCAATGCGTATTGACCATGCGTTTGCGCTGCTCCCTCGGACCAATCCCGTCCTTCCAGTGGTACTCATCGGCAAAGCAGCCGCCCGGCCAGCGAAGCACTGGAATGCTGAGCTGGCGCAGCGCCTCCAGGACGTCGTTCCGAATGCCTCGAGTATTCGGAATCGGTGAATCCTCGCCAACCCAAATACCCTCATAAATACATCTGCCGAGATGCTCAGCGAAGTGACCGTAAATATGCCGGCTGATCGTGCCGACCTCCAGATCCGTATTAACAGTAACTGTTGTGTTCATATCATCATCTCCTGATTGTCATTATTTCTAATTTCCACAAATAGCAACCACAAACTGGAAATTGCATGTAGAATCTTCGTATCTTTGTTCAATGGATGGATTCCAAAGAGCCGCTCCCTATGGAACGGCCCAGAAGCTATCCACCTGAGTTCGCCGCTGCTAAACGATGGTCAACCTGATCACATTCGGCCGCACATGCAGCTCACGTCTTCTGCATGACAATAGAAGAAACTGGTAGACTCCATTGTTCCATACATGAAAATCATGAACACCATGTTTGACAATAACCTGGTAAAAATCAGCGAGGTACGCTCCAGCAGCTTCAGCAAGTCCATCCGTTGAAGACTCGAAGCTGCCAATGGACACTTCATCTGCATCCCCGCAGATCATATATAGCACATGCAGCTGATGCATCTTGGAAGCGATACCCGCACCTAGCACCGAACCACCGCTAGAGGTAGGCGCGTTCGAAAACGCTCCAATATAAGCAAATAGATCTTCCATACCGGAAGCCCGTACCGTAGGATCAAGCCCATTTGCCCAACCGCTCTCTCTCCCGGTATAAGCCGTAGAATCACATCGGTCCCCGCCGAGTATCAAATTCAAAGCCTGCATGCCACCCATGGAAAGGCCAGCTATGGCCCTGTGCATACGGCTTTTTTCAATTCCCTCAGGGGATCTGTCCTGTATATTCGCACGAGTATGGTAAGTGGATTCGATAAAAGGAATCAAATCATATCTCAACTCATAATCGAAATAATAGAAGCCCAGGATGTTGGTCCCCATCGGATTGAACGATCGATCCGTCCAGTCGTGCGCACTTCTCCCATTAGGAAATACAATAATAAGCGGATCGATATGACCGTTTGCGATGAGATTGTCAACGATATTACACAGGACAAAGCTCCCGTCGACTTTGCCGTTGCTGTCCAGCCACTCATCATGATCCCCGCCTACGCCGTGCAGTAAATACAATACATTGTATTTGGTTTCGATATCATGCGGGTCGTAGCCAGCGGGCAAATAGACGCTACATGTCTTCAGGATGGCTTCTCCCTCAACTGGTTCTCTTCCCGCTTCAGCAGCTTCGACATTCCCGCTAGTCACTAGCTGCCTGGATGCGTTCAAATAATGTCTCACCTTATAGGTAACCTGATGAATCTCGCCTCTATGCCCCTCTTTAGCCAGCTGTTTATATTCGGGAGGCAGCGCTGTCATATCCATGTTCTCCATTGTTCGTCCTCTTGCTCCTTCCCTCATGTAAGCAAATTCATCGGTATGCGCATATTCCATGCCGTTGTCCAAAATTATTACATTTTATCCATTAATTTATATTTCTTCACATACTGCTGCACAAGAAATGCCATGATCTCACTCGGCTGCTCCCTGGAAAATTCGGATCGATCTGCAAACACCATCCTATACGGCGCTTCTGGCGTAAAGGCTTCCCAACGAGGCAGTTCCTCTCCGGTAGAATCCTGTCCGTTCGGATCTCCAGAACGGATGAAGTTAGCCCAATAAGTACACATTTGGCGGGCCAAATCATAATGTTTACCGACAAACGGTCTCCAGCACTTAGCCAACGTCTCGAAGAAAAACCACAGATCTACCGAGTGAAAGGCACCGGGATCATCCCAGCCTGGTATTTCCGCATCAAAATGATAATAGTAAAAAGGAGAATCCCCACCATGGTCAGCACTTACTTGTGCTGCGATGCGAATCGCATATTCAATGCTGCTAACCGCTGCCCTCTGTATGCGCTCCTCCACACTGCCCGACTGCGCACTGCAAAGCGCAAGAAACGTATCCGCATCGTCGCCGAACATGTCCTCGGCCAATTTCTCAAAGTCGCCAATTGTATCCAGATTCGGAGTGCTGATAAACTCCCCTGACGTATGACCGAATAATACCGGTACCATCCAACGTTTATTTTGAAGAAACAATTCAAACGAATGACCTACACTGAATGCCTGATCGACAACCGTGCCCCAGAAGCCCTGGTATTCTACGGCCTTGTCTCGCAGGTAGACGGCATCGAGCCCTCGTGCTTCCTCTAGGGAGGAAACGCCTAGATACTCAAAAAACTCCACGCCTTCCAGCTCGGCATCCCCCAGCTGAAGCCCAAATTTGGGCATGCGATTTCCTGGGTAAAGCTCTTTGAAAATACCGCTTTGGATAATGGCCCTCTGGAACAGACCTTCATTCTGAGGCGAAACCAGTTGGCTCAAGACGCTACCGCCACCGGCCGACTGTCCCCCGATGGTGATATTGTCCGGATCGCCTCCGAAGGCTGCAATATTGCGCTTCACCCATCTTGTTGCCGCTTGCTGGTCAAGGTTGCCGAAGTTCGCTGGTGCTTCCGGCGATTCCGCCGTAATCTCCGGATGGCATAAAAATCCAAAGACATTCAAACGATAGTTGATCGTGACGACCACGATGCCACGCCGGGCGATGCGCTCTCCGTCAAATTCCATTTCGGCGGTATGGCCGACTTGCAGCCCTCCGCCAAAATACCATACATATACCGGCAATTTCTCATCGGTGCGAGTAGCCGGTGTCCAAACATTCAGGTAGAGGCAATCCTCATCCATGGCAATATCCGGTTCTACGGCCCATTCCCGGGTATAGATGTTGTTCGGGTCGATCTCCTGTCTCACCTGCATCGAGATCGGTGCGAATTCGTAGGCTTTGAGCACGCCGCTCCAGTCTGCGGCTGGCTGCGGGGCTCGCCAGCGATTCTCGCCAACGGGCGGGGCAGCAAATGGAATCCCCTTGAAGCTCGTGATTCGGGGATCAGCTGCCGGCAAGCCCTGTACGATCCCATTTTCAACCTCTACGATTCTTAGCATATGTAATGTCCCCCTTCATTTCACCAAATAGCATTTCAAGCTGTCTGCATACTTCGGCCCCGCTCATGGTTCAGCAGGGCCTTTTGAGGGTTTTACTTATTAGCCGAAGCTTCCGTACGCATCTTAACGATCTTTTGAGCTTTCGTTTTATCCGCTGCAAATACATCTTCCCAGCCAAGTCCAACTACATCTGTCTTCATTTTTGCCCATAGCTGGTCAAATTCCGCTTGATTCTTGGCAAATACCATTTTCCAGGACGTATTCTTCACATAGTTCGAAATCTGGCTCCGCTTGTTTTTAATGTCAGATGAATCGCTTCCCAGGCTTGTGTTGATATTAGGAACGATATCGATCATATGATTTTTCATGTAGTACTCAGTTGGGTTTGTAGCGTCATAAGCTTTCTGCCAATCCGTAGTTAAAGCCGTTTTATTCGCTTCAATGGTCGTGCTCCAGTAATTGTTGTTATAGAATTCTCCCGTATCGGGATCCTTCACAAAGTCGCTCATAATCATGCTGTTGATCTTACTCTGACCATCCTGATAGCCACCGCCGCCGTACTGATCCGGTACAGGTGTATTTTTTTGGAAGGCAGTCTGCCCAACTTCGGTTAGCTTATACTTCCCATCCGCTGTCTTTTCATAATTGAAGCCTTCAAATCCATTCGTATAGTAGCGCAATCCTTCAGGTGAAACGGTCCAGTCCAGGAACTCCATAATTCGTTCAGGATGCTTGGCTTTTGCGCCGAGAGCAAACACTCTTCCGTTTCCGTAGTAAGCGTCACTGTTCTGAATAATATGGGTGTCAGCGATAGGAACAGCGACATTGCCATCCCCATTCTTTCCTCTTTCGATGGAATTATAGAATCCTCTTTGCCACGAATACCACAAGAGCAATACCTGCTTGTTCGTGAGCTTTTCAGCTACTTTATTCCAATCCTGTGTTGCCGAATCAGGATCTACAAGTCCCATCTGATTTGCCGTAAAGTAGAATTGCAGAATCTTCTTGTACATGCTGTTGTCATCAACGAGCGGAACAATGTCGCCTTTTGCATTGAGCTGCAGGGTTGTGGTTCCTTCCGGCTGTTCATAGCCGTACCAGTTGCTGAGCCAGCGTACATTCTCCATATCACCGTTGTCCCAATCCTTCCACAAGGTAATCGGAACAATCGGTTTCCCGTCTGCCGTCTTCGGATATTTCTCTTGCATGCTCTTAAGCACATTCAGAAGATCTGTCAGATTATTCAGCTTGGGAGCCCCTACGCCCTTATAATAATCCCACGGCATAATAGGGCTGGAATAGGGGATTTCTTCCGAGAATGTTGTCGGTGAAGTATCCGCTTCAAAAGTTGGCATCGCATAAATCTTGCCATCAGGATTTACCTTGTCAAAAGCCGCATTGAATGGCTTATAATGATTGTCCACATAAGTGGAGAGATACTTTGTATTCTTGACCTTATCTGTCAGATCCATAACAAGACCCGCCGGTATCAGCTCTTCCAGCTGACTGTTATCGACAATCATCAGATCGCCCAGATCACCCGCTGCCGACCTCGTCTTGTACAATTGATCGCCCGCAATCTGTGGAGCAAGAATGTTCAACGTTAGATTAAACTTGTCTTTCAGCAGCTTGCCGTACCAGCCCGTTTGTTCCCCCTGATAATTGGCTGCATTGTCAAAGACGGTAATGGTCAAAGGCTCACTGTGATCAATGGCTGTTTGACCCTGTGAGGCCGGGCTGCTTGCTCCCCCAGTCGTCGGATCCGCACTGCTGGGTGCGCTTTCGCAACCACTGAGTACGGTCATTCCCAGGACGAGGCAGGCCAATACGGCCGACATCGATTTATTTCCTGCTCCGCTCGTCTTACTCATTTGCATTCCCCCCATATTGTTCGTTTATTATAATCGCGCAGATTAACCCTTTACTGCACCTATCATAATTCCTTTTACAAAAATCTTTGGAAAAGAGGATAAATCAGCAAGATGGGTGCGACCACGATGATCGTAACCGTCATGCGAATAGAGGTCGTCGTTTGCTTGGTTGCCAGACTCGCCATGGCAGTTGAACCGGCATTTTGCAGATTGACCATAGTGGATAAGGAACTTGCCTGATTGATATAGTTATATAAAATGAACTGCAAACTGTAGAGCTTGCTATCCGTAACCAGAAGCAGGGTATCCTGAAAGGCATTCCATTGATCCACAGCCGAGAATATGGCAACCGTAGCCAATATGGGCTTACAGATGGGCAGCATGATCTTAAAAAAGATCGTCATCGTTCCAGCCCCGTCGATACTTGCCGACTGCTGCAATTCCTTAGGCGTTGATTCCACAAAGGTTTTTACCAGAATGATGAAAAAAGGCGCCACAATGGTCGGCAATATATAAGCCAAAAAATTATTTGTCAGATGCAGAGATCTCATAGTCAGATACCAAGGAATAATCCCCGCATTAAAATACATGGTTATGATCGTAAAGCGATACCAAAACCTTCTCCTCCACATGTCCTCCTGGGTAAACATGTATCCTAAAAAAGCGGAAGCCCCAACCGTTAATGTTGTACCAATCAGCGTTCTTCCCAGAGAAATCATGGCAGCGTGCCACAGCCCCGGTATTTTGAACACATCGAAATAGTTCTGGAAATGAATTTTCTGAGGGAAAAATATGACATCGCCTCTGGCACTGAGATCATTGGCACTGATCGTGTTAATCAAGATCGAGTAGAACGGATACACGCAAATAAGAGCAAATAAGGCAAACAGAGCATAGATCAAAACAGAAATCATGTTATCGATCGTGCTTGCCCTTACTTTAACAGGCTGCAACGGATTCCCGCTGCGCACGTTCTCGCTCGGTACTAGACTTGTTTTGTCACTCATACAATGCTCTCTCCTCTTACTAATTTAGATAATCCGTTGATCGAAAAGAGAAGCACAACACTGATCAAGCTTTTTAACATACTGATGGCAACGGAAACGGAATAGCTGCCGCCTCCCATAGCCAAGTTGTATACATATAAGTCCAGAACCTGTATGGTGTCCTTATTAAAGGAGTTCTGAAATACAAAATATTGCTCCAAACCATTATTCAAGAAGCTCGCAAGCTGCAGCATCAAGAGGACAAAGTAAGTCGGCAGCAAGCTGGGCAAGGTGACATGCCGTATGCTCTGCATCCTCGTTGCGCCGTCTACACGAGCCGCCTCATAGAGAGAATCATCGATCCCTGTAATGGCAGCTATATATAAAATGGCCGACCAGCCTAATGTCTTCCAAGTAGCCCACATCCACATCGTCAACCAAACATGGTCTGAGTCTTGAAGAAATAGCACCGGAGAGTCGATAAACCCCCATTGTTTCAACAACCCATTGACGATCCCCTCACTGGAGAACATGGAAAATGCGAGTGAATACACCAATACCCAGCTGATAAAATTGGGAAGCGTGGTTACCGTTTGTACAAATTTTCGAAAGCGAACCGCTTTAATCTCATTGAGAAAGATGGCAAATATCATGGGAAGCCAGGAGAAAAGCAGCAGCAATCCGCTCATTCCAAACGTATTTTTGATAACCTGAAGCAGCTGATCGATCTTCACTTGGTTTTCTACCAAAGAATGAAACCACTTCAAACCAACAAACGGTGATTTGGACAGCGGAATCGGCGGTGTGTAATCAAAGAACGCATACACCCACCCGTATAACGGGTAATACGCAAAGGTTGCGAGTAGAATCATAAAAGGCAATATATAGAGAAATTTCCTGATAGACATGCTTCTCAAACTGTTTTCCTTTGGTCGCACCGTGTTCACCTTCCTCATCATTAGAAAACGCTTTCAACTTCAACACCCATAAGCTCAGCACCTAAGATTCATCCGTCCACAAACCTCCCAACATTTACCACTTGTAACATGATTTTATATGACGAACCTAATGAAAACAATGATATATACACATGTAAAATTGATCTATTCTAAGATTGGGTACATGCTTTGCTAAAGAAGATTTTTCCTAAGCTGTATAATCGCACGTAAACGAAACAGCCTTAGTCCCATAACCTGCAGGACTAAGGCTGTTTCGTGATTCTAGTCTATAATTACGCAGTACAAATTATCTACACTTTAGCTCAATATCTTCCTAGCCATAGCCGCTAGATCCTCGATATCGACCTTGCCGTCATTGTTCAAATCGGCATGTTTGTAGGCAGACCAGTTCGGGTCGGCGGAGTTTCTTCCGTATGCTGCGGCAACGATAGCTAAGTCACCAATGGAATAACGGCCGTCATCATTCACATCGCCAGGCTGTGTTGTAATGACAGAATCCATAAAAGTCTGCAGAGCGACCGTCAATGCACTTACCGCCTGCTCTACTTGCTCCCGGGTTGCCGTAACATCATCAGCTACAGCTTTCGCTTGATCAATTGCTGCCAGCAGCAATGCTTTTGAGCCTGCCGGATACTGGCCTGTGCCGGTTCCCTCCGCAGCCATATCATGCTTACTCTGAGCATTGGCGATTAATGCAAGCAGGGCGGTCTTGTCGATGACAACATTACTTAGTTGAACCGTGTAAGATTTGCCTTCTATTTCTGCCTCATGACCTGCTTCGTCGGCGATTAATGCTTGGGATAAAGATATCATTGAGAGAGCAGCTTGAGTATCGGATTTTACTTTCCAATGAAGCTTCAGAAGGCTGCCTTCAAGACGGGCGTTCTGTCCAACGGTAGCCACAAGGAACCGAATTTCACCTTGCTTTTGAGCCTTGTCAACAATGACTACCTCATCTGGATTAACCGATTCTGCCGACACGAATTCCAGTTGACTCGGATCATAAGTAAATGTTAGGTCCTGAGCATAAATATTTTGATCCAGCCCGCTTAGGGTATAATCCAAATCAAAATCTGCTCCTTTAGAAGCCTCTGCAGGTCCTTGAAGAACGGCGCCAACTACCGGGGCCTTATAATCCTTAAGGAATCGGAACCAATTGAGATCAAGGATCGAAGAAGCACTTTCGGTATTTACAAATTTCAAGTAAACATCGTGTATACCTGTAATGGATTGAGAAGGTGCCTGAATGGTCTCCCAATTATTCCAAGATCCCGTACTTCCAAATTCCATTTCAACTGCCCGCTGGTCCTCCATGGAGTCTATCCAAACTTCCAGCTTACCGCCCTGTAGTCCACTAGCCAAACGTGCTTCAAAACCGTTTACGCCACCTGTTCCAAAATCTACATCAGAAAATTTAACCCAATCTCCGTTTTCAATATGGTTGAGCTTATAACCACCGCTATCATCACTGGATGCACCTACATCTACGCCTTGGCGTGTTGAAGCGGTCTCAGCTTCTATGGTTCCGTAAGCATCCGCTATTTTCGGAGCGTAATCAAATCTCACATAATCAAGATTGTAATTGCCTGGATTTGTGCTGCCCTCCACGTTGATTTTGAGCGTATTCGCGCCTGCATCTAGCTTTACATCCGATATGATGTAGTCGAACCAATCTCCGTTCTTGTTCGCGTCTCCCCAGGTAGGTGTTACCTTAAGGGCGAAATCAGTTACCTTAGCATTATTTAAGTACAAAGCGCCTTGACGCGGAGTGGAATCATACTTGGGATCATTCTTTTTGCCGCTATTACTGCGCAGGATCAGATTGTAATTTCCGGCCTTCTGGATATCCACGGTAAATTGCACGTAATTTCCAACGTTCTTGAATCCTTTTGCAAAACCTGTTCCTGTATAGCCTTTCCACTCCGTGTCAATGGTTACTCCCTTCATTGTGGCTTGCTCCAATTCAAACTTATCACCAGAGTTTATCACAGGTCCTGCTGAGCCCTCTTCTCCAAGAGCCGGCTCCACAACGCCATCAGAATCAAGAGTGATCTCGATCTGCTCCCCGGTATCAGCAGTCTTCACGTAGACCACACCGCTTGCGGGGTCGACCCAGTAAGCCTCACTACTTGCATTAAAGTTCTCCAAGGAATCCACTGCCTGTATAGGTGCTTCGTTTACGGTAACCCCCCTTACATTGTTGATATGGTTAAATTTGAGATTGTAGGAGCGTTCAACTGGTTTAAATGCTGACACATTTGGAGTTACTCTTTTGTTTATTCTAAATGTAATATTGTTCCCAGCTTGGTGACTGTCGAATTTTGTTGTGCTGTATGCATTCTCCGTGATGTATTTTCTGGATCGTCCGTCGTCCTCATATAACGTAAAGGAAGTATCAGCTTTTGGATAGATATCCAATGTTAGAGGATTTAAGGGCTTCTCGTCCGCGTAGTTCATGTCAGGGCCCATAGGTATGATGGCGCCTGATTTCACAAATACCGGTATATCCGTAAGTTTTGCATTGACATAAACGTCTCTTCCACTTTCTCCGCCTTCATACCTTTGCCCCGTATAATAGTTGTACCAGGTCGTTTTCGCAGGAAGCCATAATTTCACCATCGTATCGCTTTCTGAAAGAGCCGGAGCTACAAGGAACCAATCACCGTAGTAGTAATGTCTGTTCAGATCCCAAGTTTTGGAATTGTTTTGATTCCCATCTTCTAAGAACATCGGTCTCATCATAGGTACGCCTTGGCTATAACCCTGCCATGCCAAAGAATAGGTGTAGGGATATAAGGCATAACGTATTTTAAGATTCTTCTTAAGTGTATCCTGCGCTGTACTGCTGAATGTCCAAGGTTCGCGCCCGCCATGTCCATGTGCACGCATGATACCGTTCCAAGCACCGAATTCAGCTACCCATCTTGTGTAGAGATTGTCATTAGGTCTTTGCAAGAAGCCGCCAAGGTCATGTGATGTAGTCCAGTAACCAACAAGACCCGATTCAAGACCATAGCCGATCTGATATCCCATTTCTTCCGTCGTGTTCTGAATATCTCCTGACCAAGCGGTAGCAAAGTGCTGCCCGGCATAGCTTCCTCTAGTGATGAACATAGGTCGGGATTCGTCCGTGTAATTTTTCCAGGCTTCATACACACTCTTGGTTGAAAGTGTCGGCATCCAGTTGTTATGAGTACTGCCCTCAGCAATATCAAATTCATCAGGCCAGAACCAGTCGCCGTATCCAGGCTTGATAACATTGTCCATATGAGCTTGGGTCCACTTTTCATTGACGGCAGGATTCAAAAACCGGCCACCCTGTGTAGCCGGGTCACTATCCTTGACCTTAGCCTCCGGCGTTCCTTTATTATTGTGAAGCCCTACCTCAAATCCCATTGAATCCGCCTTCGCAAACATGGAATCCAGGTCAGGGAAACGTGTAGGATCCCAACGGTGCGGACTCCATTTATCTCCCCGCCACCCGTAGTCAAATACATAGACATCACTAGGGTAAGAGCCCTGGCCGTCATACTTACCAGCGCCCCTCAGATGATCCAGCCAATCTAAGAACTCGGCTTGCGTAGCATTATCATTGCCATACTTGGAGAGCATGAAGCCGTGGGCCCATTTACCGTAAAGCTCCATTCGGCCCGTCAGCTCCGCATACTGGTTGAGAATCGTTTTAAAGTCGGGGCCGTACATGAAGTAATAATCCAGATAATCCTTTGTCTCAAAGCCTCCGCCTCTTTTAAAAAACTTCGTGTTTTGATCAATTGTATTAAGAAATATACCGTAACCCACTGTACTCATATAGAAGGGCGCAATGAGCTGCCCATGGTCCATGCCAAAATCCGTCACATCCAAGTCATATTTGTTCAGCTGCTCGCTGTGTCCCTTCTCCCCTGTTCCGAAGCCAAAAATACCGCCGCCTCCAGGCCCCTCCACTTTCTTAACTCCTCTGACACCGGTGCTTGCATCCCAATACATCCCCTGATCATCGGCGTCCTTGCTAAGCAAGGTGATGTTATCCTTCTTATACATCTGTACCCTTACAGGAGACTTTTGAACCCTGATCACCATATCTTTGGTTTCAATTTTGATATATGTCCCTTCGTCACTTACCGTTTTTTCAACATCAGCCCAGTCATTCTTTTGAACCATATAATAGGTTTCATCCGGTTGACGGTAAGTACCGTCAACAGAAAGCTGAACTCTAGCCATTCTAGAGGTACAGAGCTCTATCTTTACTTCCTGATTTCCAGAGGAAATGGTAATGATGTTGCCTTCTACCTTATTTGAGGTATGATCTGAGATGTTGACCGTCTGCGCATATGCAGAAGGTCCTTTACCAATGATTGGAGCTAAAGTAATGACTATAGAGAATGTAAGTAATGCACATAGTAATTTTTTAAACCCATGACCTATGCAGTTCGTGGTAGTAGTTGGTAATTACCAGGTTTAGGTATAACCCAAAGAAGCACCAAATAGTGCTCTGGCCAAAAAAGCTCAATTAGTCTTGCAAACTGCTGCACTTGTGTGTCACAATCAATAGTGATTCGCTGAATGCCCTTGCGGTTGTTCACGCGGACCTGACAACGAGTGTGGAAGAGGCCACGAACCATTTCGCCGTGGGTGTAGCCTTCATCATCACTCGTTTTTTCTTTGTTCAGTTCAAAGAGCGCAATCGCTAATAAAGTTTCGGCGACAAACAACAACTCGAAATGGGCATGATGATGCGCCTCGTATTCGGAATGGCATTTTTCAAAAGCTAATTCCTGTTTGGCCGAGCGAAAGAATACTTGTCGGGTAAAGAATTGGCGCGGTGTCGTTTGCGACCCGTTTCCAGCCCCTCCCCATAAGAACTGCTCGTGAGGTTTTCCCTCAAGCAGCTCACCCAGTAAACTTCTTCAAAAGGGTTATGAGACCTATCAAATGGCGATCACTTTCATCGGTATCCTTCTACGTTCTTGAGGGGATGGACTTTCCAATCCCAATATAGTCCCAATACACCGTAGAGGTACTCATTACTCCATCTTCGCCATCCGACACTACGCTTTCTTCTCCGTTTTCTTCTCGTCAGCAAGGTTCGTATTTTCATCTCCGTGTAGTCACGCACCTCGCTAAATGCATCACTCGAATTGCCAACCCGAAAATAATTCACCCATCCAGCTAATACGGCATTGATCCGTTTCACCATGTCTTTTGCCGGGGTTGCCCCGCCATTTTGGATTAGCTCGCGGATTCGCGCCTTGACTGCAATGCGTGCTTTCTTCTTCGGTGTCATGAGGATGAAGTATCCAGTTCCACTACGGTTTGGTACTCGCCTTAAGTCAAATCCAAGGAAAGCAAATGCCTCGCCTTTCAGGACGTTAACCATCCGAGTTTTCTCCAGATTTAGTTCTACACCCAACGGTTTCAGCTGTTCCTGAAGTCTTTTAAGAGCTAGTTCAGCCCACCCTTGTTTGCTGGAGTGTCCGCTTACGGTGATCACCATATCATCGGCAAATCGATGGTAATTGACCGCTTCGTAACTGCCTTCTGCCGTTTTACGCCGAATGGCATCAAATGCCCAGTCTACCTCATTCAGGTAGATATTCGAAGCTAATGGAGAAAACGGCCCACCTTGGGGTACGCCGATCTTTCCCGCCGCTTTTATCACCTGTTTGATCAGGTGCATCACTTGTGGGTCTTGGATGCGCTTCGACATCTTCTCCAGTAGAATCGAGTGCCGGATTGTATCAAAGTATCGGGATAAATCGACATCGATTACATTGGTCATGCGTCGCAGTACACTTCGTCTCACTTCGGCTAATGCTTGGTGAGGTGAGCGCTTCGGTCGAAATCCATACGAATTTGGGCAGAAGTCAGCTTCAAAGATCGCTTCGAGAATCAATTTTAGAGCACCTTGTACAACGCGATCCCGGATTACGGGAATTTGTAAAGTTCGCATTTTGCCGTTCGCCTTCGGTATATCTACCTTCCGGTTGGCTTGAGGTTGGTACGTTCCCGTTTGGAGTTCTTCTTGGATGCCTTCGAGAAACGGGATAACACCCTCTTTTTCCACGTCTGCGAAGCTTTGTCCGTCTGTGCCTGCGGCACCGCCGTTTTTCTTCGCATGTCGGTACGCTTCATGGAGAGTCGTTATGCTGGTTATGTGGGTAAATAGACCCCAGAACCGATGCGTAGGTTCAGACTTCGCCTTTTGATATATCCGTTGCCTCAGTTCCTGCAGACTGATGGGTGTTTTTGTCATTTTCACCCTTGCCTCCTTTGGTTATACGGATTTGTTTACCGGTCCGGACCCTTCCCTCCCCGCGCGTTTTGCTGCACGCGGATCTAAAGTACTACGGTCCGATCCGCCACCCTGACATCTGCATGTCCCATTTCCCGATCACGGTTATAGGGAATGCCTCCTCGGTGAGCTTTCTTCACCGGATGCCGAGGGCTTCTCCAGTTTCCATAACATCTTTCACTCCATGTCGCCGCTGATACCCCGCCGGTGAGAACTGCCGTTTCAGACTCTTTCGGTCAGTTCTTGCTGCTTTCGCGCGTTATCGACCGTCTCAGCCACCGGAATTGCGTGTAACGAGGCTACGTCTGCGTTCACTGTACGTTACAACCTGGAATTTTGCCCATGCTCCTTTTGAGCGTGATGTCAGAGGGCTTCACCGTCTCGCTTTCGCTCCACGGCGCCTCTCAGGCTACGGGAGTCTAGTCTTTTCTCCCGGTCGGACTTTCACCGACTAGATGTTGTGTCCTTAACTGGACACGCCAATGCGCCAGCGCTTGGCATAGGTCTGAACCACGTCTTTCGGAGCATCGTGGCGATTGCTAATTAACAAATAAGCGCCTTTGTAAGTAGCAGGCTCTTCTCCTTTTTCCTCTTGATCAGCATCCGTTATCGGTTGGTCATCTTCTTTCAAACGTATCGCAACAACAGCAGCTACAAGAACATACCGCTGCTTGGTCACTTGGTTCCCTTTCCGATTCACGGTTGCGTAAGGGCGCTTCATGTAGATATCCGGTATCGAAATGGAGGTCAGACCGGATGCCTCCCCACCTAACAGCTCCTTAAAGACCTCCCGGATCAGCATGACTGGAGTCAGCGGTACATAGCGTTCCCGACGAGTGCCGGGTTCGATGACTTTACGAAACAGAGCCGTGTTGCGTTTGGCTTTGGTGACCCAATCAAAGTTATTCTCCTCCAGGAACGAGAAGAAATGCTTGCAAAGGTACCACCGATCCATGGCTACCCACAAGCGGCATGAAACAGATTCCCGCAACATGAGTAGCATTTGCTTGGCCAAATCGATTTTAGTCAAGCCTTCTCCTTTTGTTTCGGGCTTATGCCAAATCCGGAAAAACAACGGATACTCCAATCCGCTCTTCCGAACAGCTTGTAGAACAACCAAATTGGTTGCCCATACATAGACTTTGGCGGAGTGGTCATAGAGCCAGCACAGAAACGGAAGCAGCTTGGCAAAGGGATGCGCGCTGTGGGTATCATCGAGATTTACGACATCTCCATCAGTAAGCGCAGTTACAGGATCCTGCTGCAAGCGCTCAACACGCTTTTTTCCAAAAGTCGTCCAAGCAAAGCCTTTCGTTAAAAAGCGACTTAACGTGTACTGTGCAAGCTTCCAAGGCTGAAACATTCGCTTCAGCAAAGCGTCTTTGTCGGCCAATTGCGCTATCTGGGTAACGGAAGAGCAATTGGCAACGAGGCCGACGACGTAGAGGAAGCAAATTAACCAAGACGGAGTACCGTTACGTTTCATGATGCCAGATTGTGCGAGTAACAAAGAGAAGTCAAAACGCTCCCACAGACTTTTCAGAATGGGAGCTCCAGCACATTCGCTGTGATTTAAATCTTTAAACTTCGGCTTTTGTAACGCTGACATTGGAATATCACCTATAATCTGTAAGATATACCTGTTCAAAAAGGTATCCTTCGCGATTATTGTGGTGTTTCTGAAAAGTCAAGTGGTTTTTATGAACTTAGGTAAAAATTATAATGAATTCTAAGCTTTTCCCATCAATTGGGGTGAACTGCATAGGTCATGTTAAACCATATTAGCATCCATCTCTTCCCCCAATTGGTTAAATTTGGTTTATTAATGAAAATTCATTTCAGTCAAATCATATCTCAGCACGTTAACCCAGCCATCCATGGGATCGTCGACATTGACTTGTATCCGTTCCCATTACAAGTGAAAGAAGAGATAGGGGTTAGTCGGACTATTTCCCTATCTCTCTTCCACAGGCGGGACTGCACCTATCTATGGATCCGGTTCTCTATGTTAATCCAGCTTAAGATTCAAAAATTTTCATCGCTACTGCCGAAAGGTCTTCGATGTCAATCTTACCGTCTTTGTTCAAATCGCAGTTCACATAGCTGGACCAGTTCGGATCATCCGAGGTTTTGCCATAGGCTGCTGCAACGATCGCCAAGTCACCTACGGAGTAGCGTTCGTCACCGTTCACATCGCCAGGGTTTGTTGTAATGACTGAATCCATAAACGTTTGCAGGGCAGCGTTCAATGTGCTTAACGCCTGCTCAACTTGCTCCTTGGTTGCAGATATCTCATCCGCTATCGCCTTCGCTTGATCAATAGCTGCCTGCAGTGTTGCTTTGGAGCCTGCTGGATATTGGCCAGAACCGGTTCCCTCGGCAGCCGCATCATGCTTGCTTTGGGCATTCGCAATTAATGCAAGCAGTGCTGTCTTGTCAATGACGACTTGGCTTAGCTGAACTGTGTAAGTTTTGCTTCCCAGGTCCTTCTCATGACCGGTTTCATCGGCAACGATTGCTTTGGATAATGAAATCGTAGAGACAGAAGCTTGGGTATCAGCTTTTACCTTCCAATGAAGCTTCAAAAGATTGCCGTCAAGACGGGCGTTTTGTCCAAGTGTTGCAACAATGAAACGGACTTCTCCTTGTGTTTGAGCCTTGTCGACGATCACGACTTCATCCGGATACACGGATTCGGCCGATACATAGTCCAGTTGACTCGGATCGTAAGTAAATGTCAGATCTTGAGCGTAAACATTTTGTTCCACGCTTTCCAGCCCATAATTCAATTCGAAGGATTCGCCTTTAGCCGCTTGGTCAGGACCTTGAAGAATGACATCTTCAGGCCGTTCTACCGTAACCCAGTAAGTCTTCTGTGTGTTATCCAGTGCTGTGACCGTGACTGGAATACGAGTAGAACTTCCTGTTAAATCAACCTTTTGCGACACTCCCTCTACTCCATTGACAGTAACCGTTGCGCCTGCATTAACGGAAGCAGCTGTTATCGTGACATCCTTAACATCTTTCGCTACCGCTACCTTATACTGGGTTACATCAGCTGAAAAGGCAGGACGAAGTGTTCCATTATCTAGGCTTAAGCTATTTACATCCACGTTGCTGGATGGCCAGGCAGGAGGTGTGTTTGAATCATTTGCAGTTAAGTAGATTCGGTCTATTGCGATACCGTCCTCTCTTCCCCACAGGTTCAAGTCATGCAATCCGGCACTGCTAATTGTCAGTTTACCTGCTTGGTTCCAATTATAAGAATTACCTCTTGTAAATGTCGTGAATGCAGCCTTATACGTTGAATCCAAGCCAAATAGAATCGAATCACTGCCGGAGTCGGGAGCCTTAGCCAATATCCAGACATTATAGTCGCCCGTTTGGCCAAAATTAATTTTATACGTTAGCTCTGGAGCATGTGCATTAAGCACTTCTGATGAGGGTGAAGCTACGTTCTCCCACTTACTTCCATCATCAGGTCCGAGTAACAGGGCTCCGTAGAATTTACCTACTGTCTTGTTCCAATTATCGTTATCACGTGCGGTGATAGTTGAATTCTCAGAATTATGTGCAGCAATTTCCGCCTCAATCGCTACTTCTCCATTCTTCTCATGGAATACGCCGTCCGCCCAGTTATCCGGCCATAAGCTGCGATTTTGTTCATCCTGAATGCTAGATAGATTTTGAAAATACGTAACAAATGAATCTCTCCATGCTTTTGCATGATCTACTTGTTTATTAAATGTAGCGAGCACTTCATCATATCGTGCCTGGTCAATCTTCCCTTGCAGTGTCTTCCATGAATCAACCATTTGTGTGACTTTATGAAAGCCATCGAAATACGAATCATACAAGGATTGAATAAGTGTTTTTCCACTTTTAAGTTTGTACGAGAATGGAACGTGATGGAACCAGACTAAGAGCTCTTCAGGTGTGGTCTCCAGGTTATTATACATATCCGCCACTTCAGGGTAATACTGATCAACGGCACCGCTTCCTGTCTCACGGGTCCGGTCGTAACCCAAGCCATCTGCGCTAGCCCCGGAATAACTTGTTCGGCTTTCAGGCGATGGCGTATAGTGGTCGCTCGAAGAACTCATGATACCTAAACCAAAAGGAGAGGTATAGCTTTCGTAGGTGTCACGAGAATTCAAGAGAAGTGATGTTATCGTACTCTTGACATTCGAATCATTACTGTAGGTCATTCCCGTCCATTCATCGGCGATGCTTAGAGCTGAAAGGTTCGGGTTCAGGCAAGGCGGCCATAACCGTACCAATTCGCCTGACCAAGCGGCTGCCCCGTCCAGTTCGTACTTGCGCCAATATTGGACACACCTGCCACCATCGAGTGCTTATGGTTAAAAAGCGATCCATTGATCACCTTTTCAACAGTTGAGCCAGCCCCTAATGCCTTGGTATCAAAATTAAATACTTCTTTCCACATCGGAATCAACCAACACAGGTCAGTGGATTGACCCGTATATTCTTGCGTAATTTGGAGTTCAAGTCCTGTATTTGTATTTGGCATTCCACCAATGACTGGAATCAAAGGTTCTCTTATCTGAAAATCTAGCGGTCCCTCTTTTGCCTGGAGAATTACATTGTCGGCAAATTGTCCGTCGAGCGGCTTGAACACTTCATACGCTTGTTTGGTTCGGTCAGAGGAGAGGCCGCTGACGCCATACACAAATGCTCTCCATATCACCATGCCGTTGTGCTCCTGCAAGATATCAGCCAACATATTAGCCCCTTGGGCATGAGTCCGACCATATTTCAATGGTCCCGGCTGCCCCTCTGAATCGCCTTTTACGCTAAAACCTCCGAAATCAGGTATATAGCTGTAGATTTCATCGATCTTGCTGTGCCACCACTGAATGACCTGAGGATCCATCGGATCAGCAGTGGATAATGCGCCCGAGAGAATAGGACTGTCAAATCTTATCGATAGATACACTCGAATTCCATATTTACGAAGAACATCTGCTATTGCCGCTATCTTGGGGAGATTCTTCGAATCGATGAAATCATAGGAAGCATTCACATTATTCAGAACCGCTCCGTTGATTCCAATCGAAGCGTTAGCCCGTGCATAATCCTCATATCGAGGACTTACGGTTTCAGGAAGCTCACTCCAGTTCCAAATACTACTTCCGGCATATCCCCGCTCAATCGATCCGCTCCAATTATCCCAATGGTTAAGCATACGAAACTCATGGGCAGGCTTATCCGAGATATTCAGATTATCGATGGATTGGTAACGCTGGATACGGCTTAATAATTGGTAAGTACCATAAAGTGCACCTTGGTCACTGGCGCTTGCAATCACAGTCACTGCATGACCCGACAATGTGGCAGAGCGGATCATAAAGCCATCGTGACCTAGTGTCTGAAGTTCTTCATCCCACCCCAAGCTGCTAATCAAAGGGGAATTTTGAAGGGCGCCTACCACAATCGCTCCATCCTGTGTGATTGAAGCCGATTCGGTGAGAGGCTGTCCAAGCAGACCCGAAAGTCCACGATTCAATTCTTTTCGAATGGAGCCCGAGATGTCCGTCGATCCTTCGACTACATACTCTGTGACCTTTTGGCGGTATTTCGCTAATAGTGCAGCAACCGTAACTGAAGGATAGCGCAACCACAAATCATATCCATTCTCATCAGGTAATGTTGCCGCTCGTGCAGTTTTGTCAGGAATAACGAATGACATCAATATGAAAGAAATGATTAATAAAACTATGCCAGCTCTTTTCATCAAGTCAAAACTCCTTTTTTCTCCATCGTTATTAAACGCTTTCGCAGCCTAGTACCGAAAAGGGAACTCATAAAAATATGTGTAAAATCAACAAAATGTTACATTATGTATCATAAGGCGCGCACGCCACCCCCTTATTCATTATTTTACGGTAAGAGTCCCAATATGAACCCAAAATTAAAACGCTTTCATTTATACTAACACACTTAATAGTCAAAATGTTTTTGATGTTTTTAGAAATAGTTATAATTTTTTTAGGTCTTAGTAACCAAGAAGCCCGAAGAGAACGTCTCCCCGAGCCTCCTTGTTTCCCTAGGCTTAGTCTCCCAGAATTAACCTTGCAACGACTGCCAAATCCATGATGTTGACAGCACCGTCCCCGTTAATATCCGCAAACTTAACTTCATTCCAGTTTTCATCACCTGCTCGGGCTCCATAGTACTTCACGATGATTGCCAAATCACCAATGGTTACCTTAGAATCGCCGTTCACATCGCTTGGTATGCCGATAATGACAGAGTCAGTGAATGTTTGCAAAGCTTCGTTCAAGGCTGCCTCCGCTTGATCAACTTCAGACTGTGTCGCCGCTGTGTTGTCCTCGGTTGCCTTCGCACTGTTAATTGCCGCTTGAAGTACAGCTTTCGAACCAACTGGATATTGGCCTGCACGGTTGCCTTCTTCCGCCGATTGATATGTGCTTATAGCCTTCTCAATCGATGCATGTAAGGCCGTCTTATTCACGGCATTAATCCTTACATGATGAGTTATTCCCGTCAGCTGTGTTTCATTACCCGCTCCATTCGATATGACCGCATTCGATAAAGCAACGGTTGTTTCTGACGATGCCTCAGCCTGCTTTGCTTTGAAATTCAGCTTAAGAAAATCTCCGTCAGTATGAACCTCATTGCCTTCTCCCAGACTTGCGGCGAGAATTCTGACTTCTCCATCCTGGCTAAGTTCACTTACGACCTCTAAATTCGACTGTAAGGATTCCGAAGAAACATATTCCACTTTATTGGAATCATAGGATACGACTACATCTTGTGCAAATATGCCGTCTTTTACATGCCGCAATCCATAAGTAACACTGAACGGTTGACCCGCGGAAACTTGATCCGTTCCGTCCCATGCAGCCCTTACTTCTGTTTCGGCTTCAACTAAGGCAGATACGGCTTGCTCCAGGCTTGCAACAGCAGCATCGACTTGAGATTGTGTGGTATAGCCCGCTTTTTCCTCGGAAATAGTTTGAATGAAGTTGCTTAAAGCTGTCCGAGATTCAGATGTGTAAGCTTCGTTGTCCAAGTATAATGCAGCTTCGGCAAGCTTCGAATCTAAGGTTTCAAGGTTTATAGCTGCTGTTCCTTCTTGGTAGACACGAACAAAGTCAACGTAACCAATGGCTAATGGATTGCTTCCGTT
This sequence comes from Paenibacillus hexagrammi, assembly GCF_021513275.1. Taxonomy (NCBI): domain Bacteria; kingdom Bacillati; phylum Bacillota; class Bacilli; order Caryophanales; family Paenibacillaceae; genus Paenibacillus; species Paenibacillus hexagrammi. The sequence continues at coordinate 4,044,405 of NZ_CP090978.1, forward strand.
GTTGTCATCGCTATAAAATCTAAGCTTCCCAAGTGTTGTCAATGGATTGCGCATCGGTAAATCCTGCTGCTGCAGAACTCCGTTGACATAGGCTTGCACTTTCTGCGTACTAGAATCAAGGATAAGATCGATTGTATTCCATTCACCGATATTGAATTTTCCAACCTCAGCAGTACTCGTACTGTTACCGCCCTTATTTGATACTTTAATGGAGCCGTTATCGCGCAGTGCTGCAGTGGCAATAATGGTTGTAGAGCTATCGTTTTTATAAATAAAAGGCGATCCATAGAAGTTTGTAGGAGCATCTGAACGCACTCTCGCCTCCATGTACACTTTCCCGCTCATCTCTGGAAACATCCTATTGGCTTCCACCGAAAGACCGCTGCCCTTTTGAGTTTGAGTGAGCTTCAGATACTTATTGCCGTTTTCACTTCCCAACGTAACTTTGCCGCCGGTCTCGATCGGTTTCCAGTCGCTTGAAAGGTCACCAAGTGAGTTCAGATTATCAAAGTTATCGTTAACGATATACCTTCTAAGCTTCAAGCCGTCTGCTGCAGCTTTTATTTTCTGCAAAATACCCTGTGCTGCTTCTTCTGATCCTCCATTTGCAATTAGGTTATCGCCGTCGATGATTGCTTCCATTACGGGGCCGTAGCTGTCCGCCGTGTAGTTCTCTCCTGCAGATTTCTTGCAGCTGCGATTGCGTTTTGAAGTGCCGCCAAAGTTTCCTCTGTGGCCGGTTCATATACAAGGGTATAAACCTTTACATTGTCGATATACACCGAACCGGTTTTACCCGCGTTGGAACCGTCATTATTTGTATAGAAGCTAAGGATATTCGCAGCAGTCATTGCAGCACGAAGCGGCAAATCGGTCCTTACCTTCACACCATCTACGTAGAAGTCGCAAGTCTGCTTCTCGCTATCAAGCACAATCTTTAGGTTGTACCATGTGCCGCTTGTAAACTTGCCGACATCCGTGTTGTTAACTAAAAACGTGCCATTATTGCGCATCGCATTACTGAACAGTTGGGTATCTTTATTCAAACCATAAATGTAAGGCATTCCAAAAAAGGTATCCGGCGCATCGGATCGCACCTTCATTTCGAAGATCACTTGCCCGCTTGCTTCCGGGAATTGAGCAGTTAGTCCCGTTTCTCCGGCTGCGTTATTTTTCGTCATTTTTATATATTTATTAGTGCTTTCAGTCGGATCTGTTTCCAGGTTTATTGTACCTCCGTCCTGTACGACCTCCCATGAAGAAGTAAGGTCAACCGTAGAATCCGCTCCATTAAAATCATCGTATAACAAGTACTTCTTATCTCCATCGACCATATTCCTTTTACTTTCAAGTGTGCTAGTCGCTAAAACAAGCACTTGATAACACTCTTGCTGAATGGTCCAGCTCGGGCTGCCTTTCAATTTATCCAACACATCTGTATAAGTGGTCAAGAAGCTCGACATGGCATCAGATGGATAATTCAGGAACTTGGTTCCCACGACACCGGTAATCTTAATCCGCTCAGCTTTGGCAAGAGCTCCTTCAAGCATGCCTTGAAGATTGCCTAGTGAATCTACCTCGCGCATCGCACCGATCAGCCGGACGTATCCATCGTGCACGGTGTCCGCTTTCGGGTCATCCAGCGATGCCAGTACCTCATCCCGAACATTCTTTAAATACGCGATAGCATCCGGAATATACGAGTCACCGCTCGTATCGTTTTGCAGTTCCGTGATTTTCGCTTCAACCGCTGGCAGATAGGCATCCAGAACCTCTCTGGACATACGCAATACCCTCGGTACGAAAACAGGATCAGCATTGTAAACCGAGTTATAGCTTTCTGGCGGACCTTGATTGGAAGGTTTTTCACCACCGGTATTAACCACGATCTTGTCAATCGCCACACCTGCATCGATCATGTAAAGCTCGATTGTATGATGCCCTGTTGTAGGTATGTTGATGGTTACTAACATCTTTTCAATCGCATTGGTGACATTTGTTTTCCATGTGCCTTCTTCCGCTGTGTCTTGACCCGACAACACGATTGGCGTGTTTCCATCCACTCCGATTGCAAATCGTTGTCCATCAGCGCCTAAAGTCGGTACACGGTAAACCGTCGTCGTAAAGCTTCCCGCAGTTTCAAAATTCACGTCATAGCTTAACTTAGGTGCATCACTCAGATTATGGATATAGCTTGGCGTATTCATCGGGTACGTTGCTACGGAGCCGCCTGAACGACCTAGACCCTCAAAGGTTTGGAAACCAATAGCTCCATCATTTTGTTTTCTCGCGTAGTGTTCAGCTTCGATGGAAACGTAACCGTCTTCTTCTGCATATCCGTCAATCTCTTCTCGGGAAAGTGCCGGATTGCTGGCATGAACCATAATGCTCTTTTCACTTCCTGCACCAGTTACGGTAATGACCGCATTCTGCGTACCGGAAGGAACCTGACTCCAGTCAATGGACGCAAAAATACGGGTTTCATCAACAACGGTTCCGCTGGTTTTCGAGATTTTCACCCAAGGTTGATCGGCAGTTACTTGATAGCTGAATGACTCGCTGCCTTTGTTAAAGATGTCAATGAAATGGGTGTCTTTCAAATACGCCGAGAAGCTCAAAGAGCTGTCAGTCGTACTGTTCGTTTCACCTTCAACCACGACTCCCATTTTGGGGCCGTCCGGAACATTTACCCTCGTTACAGAAGGCATACCCGGTGCGTCAGGCCGCAATGGCGATGGATATGGATCCATGATCTTATTCCACTTTCCGCCGGACATCTGGGTATTATAATAAGCGGTTTCCTGTGTTTCTTTATCTTGCGCCCATTGCGCTAGGTCTGCATACAGATTAGCAGAAGCTGCTCTACCCTGATCCAGCGACAGCTTGTTCTTCTGGGCATAATAATACTTTAAGTTCATATAGAAGGAACCTTTGATCGGATAAGAAACAAGCTGGTAGAAGCTATCTTTCTGATCATCAGGGAGTGTTTGGTACATCGCATCAGCCCGATTCATCAGGTTTTGATAATCGACTAGTCTCTGCTGAGACTCATCTCCGTAATCCACGGGATCGAATACGGCAGAGCTGGCATTGGTGTGCTCCGGCTTTCTCATATAGTTCAAACGATAATATTCCGTTAAGATGTTTCCAATCTCCTTGTTGTCGGCTCCCGGAAACATTTTCTCGCCAAATTGGGACAGGTAACCGTTGTCTCCGCTCAGGTTATCCTTGTTCCATTTCTTGATATTCCATGCCATATCCAAGAAGAAATCCATCCCGATTTCGCTTGGCTTGAGATCCCCCACGTTGAGAATCCAAAGCTGCTTGGCTCCACTTTCATAAGCTTTACCCATTTCACTCAGCATAAGCGCAGGAGGCGTAGAATTCAGCCAGATATAGGTCATCGTTCCCACATAGGAGACATGGTAGTATACGCCGCTTCCGCCTGAACGAGCATTTTCCACCTCGGTTGGAAAACGCCGGATAAAACCATGGTTGTCCTCCGCCCATACAATCGTTGCGTTGTCAGGCAGCTTAAGTCCTGCTTCATACAGAGGCAGCACTTCTTTATAAGGAATGAAAATAGGGAAAGATTCGGAATTGACGTTGTTATCTTCCATCATTTTTGTCTGAGCGTCTACGATGTTCTGAAGCACATTTAGCTTTTGTGCAGTTGTAGTAGCTCCTGCCGTAACAAACCCTTTGTCATGAAGCCCTCGCATCCCAAGCGTATAGGACACCTCATGATCCTTATAGGCTTTTACGCTTTCATCCCAATATTTATTGATGAGCTCTGGGTTCTGCGTATAGTCGTAGGTCGCTGAGTTCGGATATTTATTAAGATTGTTCAGATCATCAATGGCCGTAACCGTACTAAGGTCAACACCTTGCAAATATCCTTCATCTTGCAAAAATGGCCCCCATTCGCCGGTACCATTGCGCATCATCGGCTCACAGTGACTAGTACCGACAACAATGCCATAGTCATCGGCATTTTGACTGTTTTCAGGATACTTATTGAAATAATCGGTCGGTCCCAAACGGATCTCAGAATGCATGCCCGGCCAAATATAGTTGGCTTTTAGTCTAAGCAGCAGCTCAAATATTTTTTTATACGTTTCCGGTCCAATATTCCCGCCTTGTTTTCCTACAGGGTCATTGAGCGCCGCCCACTTTGCAAGATTTTCCTCATCATTGATAAATATCCCGCGATATTTTACGGAAGGCTCTCCCTCTTTTTTCAGCGTTTGCGTAATGATGACTTCGTTCTTCACCTGCGGAATCACGTCTGCCCAGTAATACCAGGGAGAAACGCCGATTTGTTCGGAGACGTCATAAATTCCGTAGACAGCACCGCGTTTGTCGCTGCCGGCAATCACCAATGCCTGGCTCACGCCTGGAACAGGATCATCTACGATTTTGATCAGATAGGATTCCCATTTTCCTGTAAGATCTTTCGCTTCATCTAGCTTCCCGTCCGCCATCAACTGTTTAATGACATCGCTTTCATCAACAGAACCAATAATCATTGCATGCTGACTTAAAGCAGCAACATCATGCTTAATTTCGGGCGTTTTCGTTGTAACTGCATGTATGTCCTTCTGCAAATCACCTACAGCGCGTACAATTTGCTTATAATCCGAGTTCGATACGTATAAGTCCGCCGCGACACCATCTTTAAACACCGGAAATCCGGATTCATTCTCTACTGCGGCTTCAGCACGCACATTCGTTAGGCTTACGGACGAAAAAACCATTAGAAATGCGATGAACAATACAACTATTTTCTTTAAAAATGCTGAAAGTTTCCTATTTGTTATCATCTGCATGTTCCTTTCAAAACGATGTCCATTGATCATTACTCACTGCCTCTTCTGGTACAAGGTCATTTGCCCATGTTACATTTTGTATCCGAAAAGACGCAAGATAATAAGAGGGAGGCTAGCCTCCCTCTGTTTGTTGATCAAGTAGGGTCTGCAAGCTTCCATAGATTTTCTATCGACAGTCTCCGGGAGGTTCGCCTCCCGCTCTTTCCTGGTGAACGTTTACCAATTGGTACGTATATAACCTAGTTCAGTATTTTTATGGCCATTGCAGCTAGATCCTCAATGTCAATCTTGCCATCGTTGTTCAAATCAGCGTTCATGTAGCTAGACCAGTTCGGATCGGCAGAGGTCTTGCCATAGGCTGCTGCAACGATAGCCAAGTCACCTACAGAATAACGACCGTCACTGTTCACATCTCCAGGCTGGGTGGTAATGACGGAATCCATAAACGCTTGTAGTGCAGCCGTCAATGCATTTACCGCCTGTTCTACTTGCTCCTGGGTTGCCGCAGTGTTATCCGCTACAGCTTTCGCTTGATCGATTGCTGCTTGCAGCGATGCTTTGGAGCCCGCCGGATACTGCCCTGCTCCAGTTCCTTCGGCAGCAGCATCATGCTTGCTTTGGGCATTAGCTATTAATGCAAGCAGTGCAGTCTTGTCAACGGCAACATAGCTAAACTGAACCGTGTGAGATTTACCCACCAGCTCTTTTTCACGGCCTGCTTCATCGGCAATGAATGCTTTCGCTAATGTAATCGTAGAGGCCGAAGCTTGCGTATCGGCTTTTACTTTCCAATGAAGCTTCAGAAGGCTTCCGTCAAGTCGAGCGTTTTGTCCAAGTGTAGCTACAATGAAGCGAACTTGCCCTTGTGTTTGAGCCTTGTCGACGATAACGACTTCATCGGCATTCACGGATTCAGCCGAAACGAATTCCAACTGACTCGGATCATAAGTGAATGTCAGGTCTTGAGCATAAACATTTTGATCCATGCCGCTTAAGCCATACATCAAATCAAAATCTGATCCTTTGGAAGCTTCCTCCGGTCCTTCAATGACTACCTTATTACCACCAATCGTGTAGTTGAATGTCGCTACATCACTCGAATATACAGCCTCTCCCACCGTAGCATGTTTCACTGCAATCGCCTTGATTGTCATGGTTTCAGCTACATCAATGGCTTCTGTATATTCCGTACTGGATACGGTCGGTATACTACCATCGGTTGTATAGTATATTTTTGCTCCTTCTGTTGCACTTGTAAGCGTAACCTCTTGCGCACTTGTGTAAGTTCCTGGTGCCGGGTCTGCAGTAGGCATTTCTACCTTGCTGCTGTTTGAGCCTTTTACCAAAACAGTTATTGGGGCTGTTTCTGCCCAGGAATTATCATTGTTTTTTGTAACTTTTATTGTTAGATTTACCTCTGCATCTTCCTTCTGAGGCGTAACAACTCCATCCGTAGAAATAATCTCAGGTTTACTTGAGTTTGTGATTTCCAATGTATATCCATCATATTCGGGAAGGACTACCTCATTGTCTTTGTACAGCAATGATGTCATGCCATGGGCAAATTCATCTGCAGTTGGCGCTGCATACACCTTCATGTCATCGACATCATAGATTCCGTCCACCTGCTTATCCAAACCAAACGAATAATAATTAAGTTGATCACCATCTGGAATTCTGAATTTAAAGTCTTTAGCAACCAACTGATTATCAAAATAACCACTGTATGTCTTTTTTGCTGTATTTACAACAAACTTGACATTGTACCACTTATTTTCTTCGAAGGTGCTAATCATTTTTTTGCTGCCGCCATCTTGCATCATGACATTCTTCTGGTTTTGATCATTATTTCTATCAAAACCTGCTGCAATCGCATACAAACCTGGAGCGGTAGAAATGTAAGCTAAATTCGTAAATCTTGCACTCTGAGGCATCCTTACTTTCAAATCAATGACAATCTCTTCTCCAGCGGCTCCAGCATCCCCAAATGGCAATTGAAGCAACGCTTGAGTTCCACTTATATTAGAAGAGGTAAAACGTACAAATCGGTTTCCATCCTCTTCGGCTACAACAGCCTCCCCACCATTTGTAATACTTTGTACATTGAATCCAAAAGGTAATTTACCTAATTCATTTCTGTCAAAATCTTGATAAGCAACATATTGAAAAGGACCATCATCTAAGTTCTGACTGTTTCTTAATTGACGCTCTGCATCTGTTAGCTTTTCAATCGCGTTATCAATGGCTGGCATATCTTTACTGCCGCTTTCCTTTAGCTTTTTCAGTTCCTCTAGAGAAGAAAGCACCAGGTCATACTCAGCTTGCCCGTAACTGCCAAGCTCTGTTCCTAAAGGAACAGGTGCCTGCTCTAAACTTTCTTCAGCGGCCTGAATCGCTGTAGTTAATTTATTTTCATAAATACTGTCAGGGTTCTCAAACTCTCTTTCAGAGACAACCCAATTTGTATCACTAGGAGGATTCTCTGATGTTTTAGTAATATAAATTCGATCTACAGAAATTCCATCTTCTCTCATCCAAATATTGAACGTATGCTCACCTGCACTAGGAACGCTAATCGTGCCGTTCTTTCTCGGCCACATCCACTTTTCATCTCTTTCATAGCTCCAAAGTTGAGATGAATCAAAGCTAGTTGCCTTATAAACTCCATCAATGCCACCGTAAATGGAATCAGAAGCATCATCAATAATTCTCGTTCTCATCCATACATTATAGGTGCCTGGCGTGGTAAATTTGATCTTAAATTGCATTTCAGGACTTTTACTTACCAAGTCACTTGCATCGCGCCAAATAGCGCCTTGGTCTGGCAGTCTCATGGCATAGCCTGTATCAGACTGCGTGATTCTCCATGAATTCCCGCTTTTTGCTACTACCTTTGCATACTCACTATTTTCTATAGCCATTTCCGGTTCTATGAATACCTTTCCATCCTTTTCAAGAATAGCACCGCTTCCCCATGAAGCTGTTTCGTCTTTTTTGGTCTGTGCTACAGAAGTGTGAGGTAACAGTTCGTATCCGATACTAAATGTATCATTGTAGACACTGTTATAGCTTTCATCAGGTCCATTGTCCGAATACAAAATACCCTTTCCATCCGTATAAATGACCATCTTATCAATCATGATATCATTATCAATCATCCACAGCTTTACAGTATGCTTACCTACCGTTGGAATATTAACATCGATCACATGCTTTTCAATATGACGGAAAAGATTAGGTACCCAGTCTGTACCTTGACCTTCGTCAACTGCCTTACTGGATACGATGATTGGGTCCTCAGCATCGATGGAAACAGCAAATTTAATCGTTCCTGTCGAATCTAACGTCGGTACTCTGTAGATTTCCATCGGGAAATTGCCTGCATGCTCAAACTGCACATCATATTCCAAAGAAGGCGCGGATTGCTGAATTTGATCTTCCGGAACTCTTGTCAGGGAAGGATTATAGGACCGCATCACATTGCCCTTTGTTCTTCCCAGATTGTAAATCTCCTGCCATTTTAAAGCTCCAGCATCATTCTTTCTGCTGTAATGCTCCGCTTCCATGGATACGTACCCATCCGCTTCCGCATAGCCTTTTACTTGCTCTAAACCTACAGATGTTTCATCAATGTTTACTGTAATGCTCTTTTCGGTTTCGCCGCTTTTCAACACGATTAAACCGCTTTCACCTTTGTGGCTGCTTAAATTATTTATGTTTACCCAAATTCGTTCTTCATCCATAATGGTTCCGCTTGTTTGGGAAAGTTGAATCCAATCCTTGTCCGTAGAAGCAGTCCACTCCAAGCTTTCTGCTCCCTTATTGAAAATCTCGATATATTTTCCACCTTGACCAAATTCGGAGAACTCTAGAACTGAATGATCTTGAACCCTTTCTTCACCTTGTACGATTGCACCCATTTCAGGATCTCCTAACACTAATGCCGGTGACCCCTCTGGCCATTGAGAAATAACCGGTGGAGCGTGTGTCTCAGGGTCTAATATCCGATCCCATTTGCCTCCAGCTAATCCTTTGTTATAATAGGCGATTTCCTCTTTCTTCTTCTGGTCTGCATCCTGAGACAGCTTTAAAAAAGTATTTGCCGAAGAAAATCTGCCTTGATCATAGGCCATGTTACTTCGGTCGGCGTAATAGAATGCTTTATTTACATAATAAGCCCAACGAATTTTACATAAGACTTGTTCATAAAAACCATCCCTCATCTGCTCAGGCAGGCTATTATACACGGCATTTGCCCGGTCAAAAATCCCTTGATACTTCAACATTCTTTTACTTGCTTCATCGCCATAATGCAGTTGGTCAAACACATCAACCTTCATATGCTCGAGTCTGCGATTACTCGTTAGTTGATAGTAGGTGTTGACAATGTCTGTTACCTCATCTGCATACTGGCGTCCATATTGACTGCTAACCCAATCATGTAAGAATTGGTTAGGATTGTTCTCATATTTATGAACGTCCCAGCCGTATTTAATAAAGAAATCCATTTCACCTTCCAAAGGCTTTAGATCTCCAACATTTAAAATCCAAGCTTTTTGAATCCCCGACTCATAGGACTTCTGTAATTCTTCTGCCATTAAGGCTAGTGGAGTCGTACCTAGCCACACATAGCTTTGATCTGCCGGAGCCCAGTAGGAAACGTGGTAATATAAGCCATTTCCTCCGCTTCTTTGTCTTTCTTCTTCATTTGGCAGCCTTCTCACGTAACCATGATTATCATCCACCCACATGATGGTTAGATCATCCGGAACCTCTAAACCTGCGTTATACAGAGGCAATACTTCCTTATAGGGAATAAACATCTTGAAAGCGTTCTGGTAGCCTTCTTCCCCCAAGACATCCTTCATCATGCCCTGTTGATCTTTAATAATTTTGTCAAGCAAATTAACCTTTCTTTCTGTTTCAGTAGCACCAGGAAAGGTTCCATTATTAATGTTTGCAGTAGTAAATGGCTCGTCATGCGCACCTCTCATACCTAGCGTCCACTGAGATTCATATTTCATGTTTCTCGTAAGGCTGTCCTTCCAATATTGCAGTACGGCCTCCGGACTTACGGTATAGTCATATTTCACATCTGTATGGTGAATCGCATCATAATTTTGCTTCCACTCCGGCCATTCCATATTATTGTTCCTTAAAAACATTTCAGGGTGACTTGACCCCATCACAACACCGTATTCTTCAGCTAATCTTGCATTTTCAGGATTATTATTAAATCCGTTCACATGCATAGCAGGCCATAGGTAATTTCCCTTTAGCCTCAAAATTAATTCAAATATATGCTTATAAGTGTCAGGTCCTATTGTTCCATCCTGTGTATGTGCTTTAGCCCACTCGTTAAGCTTTTCCTCATCATTCAGAAAAATCCCTCTGTACTGTACATCCGGTGAATCCGTAATTCTAGTGTCTGCCTTCATATATACGTTTTGTTTCTGTTGAATCGCAACATCAGCAAAATAATACCATGGGGATACACCCATTTTTTCCGATATATCATAAAGTCCGAAAATCGTACCTCTTCGATCCGTACCGGCTACAACTAGTGCTTGATCAACTCCCTCGAATGGATGTTCAACAACATCAATGAGAAAGCCTTCCCATTTATAGCTTCCATCGCTTTTTTTAATTCCGATACTTCTAACTTATGATTGCTTATTAGTGTGTCAATCGCTTCACTGCTGCCAATTGTACCAAATATGACTACATCGCCATTGTTTGGTATCGTATTTACTACTTGTGCATCAACATTTGTAACATTTTTAATATCATTTTTAAAATCATTAACAGCTCTTTTGACACTCACAGAATCATGATTATCCACATATAAGTTTGCTGCAGATTCATTTGCTACTAATGCAAAGTCATTCCCATTAGTTTCATTTGAAACATAACTGCCTTGATCACTTATCTGGTTCTGAGGTCCTTTTGCTTCTGCAGCGTTCGCTGTCACATCTGCAGCTCCGATACTTGTCTGTAAGATCATCGTGAACACAAATGCTAATGAGATCCATCGTTTTATTCGAATTTTCATTTTTCGCAGCCCTTCCTCATGAAAAATATTGGACAACATCATTCAGACGGCAGGTTCTTTTAAAGGCTATCGCATCGCCACCCTTCATACAAATTTTCCCTCTACATGTTAAGTGTAAGCGCTATCACAAAGTGTGTAAATAGGGGCGATTTTATGTAAACTTGTGATAATTTTAGGCTCAACCTTTTCCACTACTACCACTCCCGGTGCTGTATCTTTTGTTTCCTCATTCTAACTTCCGAAGATAGCTAAGAAAATGTACGATCTTAACATATTTTTGTAACCATCCATCCGCCTGATCCAGATCCTTCTCTTGGACAATGACGTCTTCTCGGTTCATTTTGGTTTTTACCCCGTTGGTTAAGCTGTTCCTATCTGCAGAAAGGATTTCTTCAAATAAATTGCCGCGGGCATTCGTATTGTTGGATGTTTGAGAAGCAAGGTATTCTTTAGTGCACGGTAAAAGCTATCTTGTTGGAAAATAAACTGGAAGACGTCAAGTCCTACCCATTCACTTCCGCTGATTCCTTCAAAAATATTATAATCTTGGAATGCCATCACAACACCATAGATCGGTGCATACTTAAAGATGAGAATATACGAAATGGGCAGCAGTAAGAGTACATAGAGAGGCGCATCTCTTTTTAAGCTGTGTGTGTATTTATTTCTTCGTTTTATTGCGACCTTGTTTCCATAGCTGTCTAAAACCGCTTTCATTTTTGCCTGTCTCTTACCAAATAAACCCGAGAACTCCATAGAGTCCTCGGGTTGTGGATAAGCCGATGAATAAATATTTGAGCTTTAACAAGGGGATTTCTCCTTGGCGGATTTCATGATGCCTACTACAGCCAGAAACCCTGGCTGACCTGATAACTCGGAGCTCCCAAGCTCAACTTCGCTAAACTGGAGCGAATATGCTGAGCACCATCACTAACGTTAGGCTGCTAAATCCTTAACTAAATTCCGAATCCACTTCTTAGAGTAAATCCTCGTCAATCCAATGCCAAATCTGACAACCTCTTCGAGTGAGAGCACAAGATAAACAAGATACACCGGCTGCTTCCAAACGAACGACAGCAGTAAACCAGATGGTACGCCGACGATCCAATTTGCAGTGGACTCCATGGCAAAAACAAACTTGCTGTCCCCTCCGCTGTTCAAGATTCCTCCTGCAATAATCATATTGGCTACTTTCACCCAAAGAAATCCAGCGAACACAAGAACAATATAGATGCCTAAGTGATGCGCTTGTTCCGAGATGTTAAACGCTGATACATAGAACGGGGACACAGCAGCAACAATGACTCCCAACACCAAAGAAATGACAATACCTAAACGAATGAGTCGCTTGGCGTAATGGAGTGCCACCTGGTTTTCTCCCGCTCCTAGTTGGTTCCCGACGATGACCCCTGCTGCGCTTGCCAAGCCGGATAACAAACCAATACTCAAGCCCTGCAGCGGGAATGTAATGGTCATGGCGGTCATCTCTTCGGTACCCATACGACTATAAATGATCGCGTAGACGGTTTCCGATAACACCCAAACAAATTCGGTTAGAATGATGGGATACGTTGTGCTTAAAAATTGCCGAAGCAGAGGACGGGGAATCTTGAATAAGTATTTGAGATCCACCGATCCGGCAAGCGGTATTTATAAACAGCGCCAATAATTAGCAGACATTCAACAACTCTAGCAATTAACGTAGCCGCAGCCGATCCCATCAATCCCCATTCCGGCATTCCCAGCTTCCCGAAAATCAGCCCGTAATTAAGTACGATATTCAGGCAAACCGTGATTAAGCTTACTACCATCGGCAATTTGACATGCGTCGTACTTCGAAGGATTGATGAATACATCATCGTTAGCATCATAGGTACGTAGCTGAGAGAAACAATTTTGAGAAAAATGGAGCCGTCGCCTGTAATTCGAGGGTCCGTTGTAAACATCCCCAAAAACAATTGCGGGGAGATGAAAACAAATACAGTGAATATAATAGACAGCGCTAATCCGCCGAATAAACCAAGACCTAGGACTTGTGAAACACTTTTTCTGTCCCCATTCCCCCAAAACTGAGCGGCATAGATGGAAACACCGGTAGAAAGCCCGGCTAGAACGACGGAGATGATCCCGTAAATTTTGGTCGACATACCGACTGAGGAAATCGCAACATCGCCTAGCTGGCCAACCATTAATTGATCCGTCAAATAAAGCAGCGACATGATCAAGCTTTGCATCGTAACAGGTATAGCAATTTTCATGACCTGTTGATAAAAATCATCTTGTCTACTCATCACTTGCTGCCCACTTTCCAAGATATTTGACCGCTTAACCGAGTCGCGGAAGTTCGACTCTACAACGATGTTTTTCAGCGTTGTAGAGCTCTCTCAGGCGCGGGGCCTCTCACGTAACGATGCTGAGCATCGTTGCAACTGTCCACCTCGCGCCGAGTCGCGGAAGTTCCACTTACAACGATGTTTTTCAGCGTTGTAGAGCTCTCTCAGGCGCGGGGCCTCTCATGCAACGATGCTGAGCATCGTTGCAGCTGCCCACCTCGCACCGAGTCGCGGAAGTTCGACTCTACAACGATGTTTTTCAGCGTTGTAGAGCTCTCTCAGGCGCGGGGCCTCTCATGCAACGATGCTGAGCATCGTTGCAACTGTCCACCTCACGCCGAGTCGCGGAAGTTCCACTTACAACGATGTTTTTCAGCGTTGTAGAGCTCTCTCAGGCGCGGGGCCTCTCACGTAACGATGCTGAGCATCGTTGCAGCTGCCCACCTCGCGCCGAGTCGCGGAGGTTCCCATCTACAACGATGTTTTTCAGCGTTGTAGAGCTCTCTCAGGCGCGGGGCCTCTCATGCAACGATGCTGAGCATCGTTGCAACTGTCTACCTCGCGCCGAGTCGCGGAAGTTCCACTTACAACGATGTTTTTCAGCGTTGTAGAGCTCTCTCAGGCGCGGGGCCTCTCATGCAACGATGCTGAGCATCGTTGCAGCTGCCCACAACGCACCGAGAAGCGGAAGTTCCCATCTACAACGATGTTTTTCAACGTTGTAGATGAACTTCGGGTAATTGAAACAGTTCTTTAAAGCCGGACACTTTGAAATCCGCTTGACTTACATCCTGGTTGCCGGAATTTGGATTCTTTAGTCCGACGCAAAGCATTCCAGCCGCCTTCGCTGCTTTCACCCCATTAGTCGAATCCTCGATCACAAGACATCCGGCAGGTGCCGTCCCCAGCACAGACGCTGCATGAAGAAAGATATCAGGCTCCGGTTTGCCTTTAGCCATACTCTCACCGCTGACCTTAATCGGGAAATAAGGTGCTAGCCCCGCTTTTTGCAAAATGAGTTCGATTAAAGGGAGAGGTGAAGAAGAAGCGACGATAATCGGAATATTCTGCTTCTTGAGCCACTGAATCCATGCTTCAACATGCGGCATCGGCTGTAAATCCGGATAGGCGGAGATGAACTGAAGAACATTGCTTTTGTGATAAGCCAGCAGTTCTTGTACCGGCACCTCCAAGCCATGCTTCACCCGGATCTGTGACCACATGCTCTCAAGAGTGACGCCGACATATCCGTGATGTTCAGCTTCATCCATCTTAATGCCAAAATGTCGGAATGACTGCTGTTCTACTTGAAAATAAAGCGGTTCGGTATCGACGAGCACCCCGTCCATATCAAAAATGACCGCATCCACGTCATGTTGCCGCATGCTTACACCGCTTTCGCATAACGCATCAGCGTGTAGTTTTCTTTAGCCTGAACTTCAATGACTCGATACTTCTTCGTAGAAGACAACCCGTGGAAGCCATCGCCGTCTACTAGTGTAATATTTGAAGCTCCTCCGATGATGATCGGAAGCTGCATGAGAATAATTTCATCGACGACATCCTGACTAAAGGCGTGCCAATTCAGAAATCCTCCGCCTTCGACCATTAAGCTCGTAATCCCGTAGTTGTGCTCTAATTGCTTACCCAACTCCATAAAATCGACCTTATCCGTACCGCAAATGAGGCAATCTTTACCACGGTCGCGAATAATTTTTATTTTCTCCTGGTCGGCTCCCTGCTCGGTTGTGACAATGATGGTTTTGCCATTATCGGTCAGTACATTGCTATCAAGCGGGATATCCATCGTTGACGTAGGGATGATACGCACCGGATTTTTATTTTCCTCATATCGGTTCGTCAAAAATGGGTTATCGTTTTGGATGGTATTTTTGCCGACCATGATCCCATCTACTTGTCCGCGGAATTTATGAATATACGACATATCGTCATCATTAAATAAGCTGAAAAGCTCCTTGCTTGAAGCCTTTTCCCCGAAAGTCAGCTTCCCGTCGATTGATATTTGGCTGAATATGGTGATTTTCATCGTGCTCCTACCTCCACAAGTGCTTGATGCAATGTTTTCTCGATTTGTCCAAGTGCTGCTTCAGGGTTCTTCTCTTCGAAAAGAGTGCGGAGTCCTTGCTCCATCGCTACCCAATTGTGAATCATCAGTGTATCAATCGGCATAGGCCGGCTCTCTTGCAGCAGCGCTAAAATTTGCGCTTTATTTGGTGTACTGTTCGCCGTTACCAGCCGCCGTGCAGATGAGTTAGCAGGAATTCGCTGCACTTGATCTGCCCATTTCAGCTGGCACTCCACACTTAGCATAAACCGTGCAAAAGATCGGAGTTCCTCGCGCAAGTCACCTTCCAAAGCTCCATTCGGGAAGATCATCCCGATGGATGATGACATGGGCACGGAAGCTTGTCCATGAATCCTAGGCAGCCTGCCCACACCTAATTTGTCTTTCATGTGCTGAGATAAATAATCGAAGTTCCATTCACCGCATATGATTGCGCCGACTTCTCCGGAAATAAATGTTTCAAGCAAATCTGTAGAACCATTTAAGCTAACCATGGTACCCTGCTCAAGCTGGCTAAGGACGAATTGCAGCGCTTGAAGCAATGGCTCATGAATAAGATCCGGTTTTCCGTCCTTCATCAGCCATCCGCCGAATGCCGTTAGAAATGGAATGAACCAATACGATTGTTCCAGGTCGGCCCCAATTGGAATGATCCCTTTCGATTGCAGTCCGGGCTGAAGTGCTGCGATCGCATCCCACGATTGAGGCGCTTCGTCCCACACATCTTTGTTGTAATACAGCACAAGATGGTTGCCTAACAGTGTCGGAATGCCATATTGCATACCATTTACCTGCATCGTTGCAAGGGCATCGCTGTCCAGGAGGTCTTCAACAAAATCGCCTGGAACTTGGGAGTATTTCCCACTTTCATAATAACAAGCCATATCTGCCGGAACGAAAGCGATATGAGGTGCTAAATCTGTTCCAGCCACCTCTCCGATTCTTCTGCCAAGCTCCTGAATACTCATGACTTCTGTCACAACTCGAACGTTGTTCCGCTGCGAATAGAGTTGGCAAATCTCCTCCAAAACTTCAATAGATGTATCTCCAGGACCATCAAACTCGTGCCATAGCACGATTTCTTTTTTATGCGTTGTCATTATGGTTAATCCCCCTTGGTTAATAAGTATTGGAATGTGATAACACAATCGCCTGCTGTGGCTGGAGCTCGATAACGTTACCTGTTCTCAGAATTTCCGAGCCGTTACCTTCGGTATCGATCTCCACCCTATATGACTTCACACCCGGGATGTAGGCATCCAGGTCAACTTGGACAGACTCTTCAGGGTTTAAATTGAATAGTCCAAGCAGCAGTTGGCCCTCGTCCATGTACCCATAAATGACAACACCTTCCGGCGATTCCGGAATAAAGAAATGGTTGGCTTGAACCAGAGACAGCCATCTCTGTTTGCATTGGTTCAGCTTTTCAAGAAGAGGCAGCATCGGCTGCGGATTGGTCCAATTTATTTGAATCTGATTAAAGAAAGCTCGCGGAATCTCTGCTCCATTCGTATTGTCGCCCAGCCCGCAGTTCAGCGGCTGCTCTTCATTCATTTCAAATCCAGTCGTGAGAAACGGAATTGCGTTGGGCAGGAAATGATTGAACACACTGATCATACGCGCCAATTTGACTCCGCCTCGGCTTGTAATCCGCGGGGTATCCGCCGTTTCCGCGCATGCAAATACATGCAGCTTCAGCTGCGGCAGTTCAGAAGCGTATCCGATCAAATTTTCCTTTGTAATTTGCGTCATAATATTCCAACCGCTGCCCAGCATGATGTTGTAGCCGGTGGCGGCTGCTTTCTCATGATTCCGATTGAACAAATCTTCGCTGATCAGGATCGCATCCGGTTTCATCGATTGTATAAGGCTAAACATCCTCGTCAATAGTGGAGTTGGCAGCACATGTCCAATATCAATGCGGAATCCGTCTATGCCGTACCTCTCTAGATGAAAGCGTATGGCATCTACGAGCACGTCCCATAGCTCTTGGGTTGGCTCTTCGCCCGGATAGTAATTGCACTTGATCGTATCAAAAAGCACATACGGCGCTTGATCAGGCTTCAAATAGGACCGAACCTGCGGAGCAAAATCTTGATACAACCTTAGAAATGTAATATCCGTCCAGATTGGCTGCACATCGTTAATCCAATCCGAATGAGCCGGAGATGTTGTAATCCCCATATGCTGCTCGACGAGTGTCAGCAGTTCCTCACCCGTGGCGTCCGAACGCTGCTTCAGCTCCTCCCACAGGTCTGAATCAACAAGATGAGGCGGCTGCGAAAATTTGGCCAAAAACTCCGCTGTCTCTTTGCTGTTATACACAGTTTCCAGCTTATCCGGCGTACATTCTTCAAAGAAACCAAGCTCAGGAATGTGCGGAGGCTTGAATCCGTCTAACGCCTCATTCTTGATCCAATACACCCACTCAGGGTGCTCGCGAACCCACTCACTGTTCCGGGCAGTTACACGAGGAATAAAATCGACAACAACCTTAATATCAAGCAGGTGGCAGACTTCCACCATAACGGCCATCTCATCGTGGATATTCCAATCCGCCGCTCCGTCCAGCAAGGGGTCATGCAGATTCGGATCCAGATCGAACAACGTTTGAACGGCATAGGGGGAGCCAATATCCCCTTTCAAATTCAGCTTACTGTAACGATTGACCGGGAGGATGTATAAAATCG
Organism: Paenibacillus hexagrammi; assembly: GCF_021513275.1. Classification (NCBI taxonomy): domain Bacteria; kingdom Bacillati; phylum Bacillota; class Bacilli; order Caryophanales; family Paenibacillaceae; genus Paenibacillus; species Paenibacillus hexagrammi. Next base: position 4,062,395 of record NZ_CP090978.1, read on the forward strand.
TGACTCCCATTTTCTTGAGCAGCGGCAGGAGCATCATCATTCGTAAAAAGGTTCCTGACTCGATCTCGCCGTCATGGTCGTAGTCCCACGCCGTTGAGTATCGCACAAGGGACGAATAGATGACACTATTGGCAAAATCCGTTGACTCCGTACGTCCATACTGCTTGGACATTTTTAATACATAGGTTAGATGCTCCGTTAAAAAGGCATAAGGGTGAACGCGAATTTCACCATCTTTTTCCTCGAGGATGTTCGTGTACCCACACTCGTTCCAAATCGCCGGGATCCAGAAAGACGCTTCCTCTTTTTCTGCGCTGCCGGATAAATAACCGATTAAGCTCTCCAAATTTTTCTCTTTTGTTTTGGAAATCAGCACGTTTCTCTTCCTCTCCTCAATCGTTTCTAACAGATTTGATCCATTACTCAAAAACAAAAACCGTCTTCAGCGTTTGACTTACTGGACTGATCACCCCCTTATCCGTTACACGGCTGCTCTCCAACAGCTCGCCTACGGCCGCATCGCAATCTTCCAAGTTATACTTTTTTGTAACTATCCCCTGAAGCTCCGGATGCTCTTTTGCAAACTGAATGGCTTCCTCAAATTTGTATCTATATTCCCCAGCTCCGATCAGCTGAATGGCATTTTGGATCATCTTCGTCGGTTTGCACGTATACTCATATTTCGCATTGATCCCGAAAGCAATCATCCTGCCGCCCCGGTCAATCCAGCGTTCGGCCATCTCAAGTTGGTTGCCGACGGTATCGATAACCACATCGAATTTGCCATTTTGCGTTAGTCCCTCAAGCATGGACGCATGTAATTGATCTGGAGAGCATGCTAAGTCTGCAATTTCCTGCGCTCGAGATAGACGGTAGGGATTTACTTCCGTAGCCACTGTAACTCTAGTCTTATGGGTGCTCACATACTGGCACAGCATACCCATAGGCCCTGATCCCAAAACAAGTACAGTTTCCTCTGACGTCACTCTTGCTGCTTCAAAGTTATGCAGGACACAGGCCAGCGGCTCAATCAAGACTGCAGCTTCCCAGCTCATCCCGTCATCCAGCTTATGGATAAACCTCTTATCACATACAAAATATCTCGCAAACGTCCCTTGTCTATTTAAACCTGCTATGGGCATGCCGCTCCCATCGCTCCCTACACATAAATGCGGGTTATCCCGATTGCAATAGTAACACTCGCCGCAGCTTTGATTCGGGTCAATAACAACACGATCACCAATGCTCAACTGCTGCACATTGTCGCCCACTTCAACAACAATACCTACTGCTTCATGACCACGAATGATGCCGGCAACTCCCTCTTCTTTCCCTGTAATCACAGCGAGGTCTGTTCCGCATATGCCAGTCATATGAATCTCGACTTTCACATCATTTGCTGAGACGATAATAGGCTCCGGCATCTCGCAAAGCTCCAGCTTTCTTCCTTCTGTCCACACTAACGCCTTCACGATTTCAACTCCTTTGCACGCAATATTTGAAACCCGAATCCCGGAAGCGTAACGGAATACGCCATCCCCACCTCAATGAAGCCTCCGTTCCAAGCATCCTCCCATTCTCCCTCTGAAATATAAGCATCGATACGCTGAGGATGAGGTGCCGCATTCATGATGATCACAAAGCGTTCCTCGCCAAGCTTACGTTCATAAATCAATCTAAAATCCTTCGGTTCAGCTGAAAGGAATATAAAGTCGCCATACCGCAATGACGCATATTTCTTTCGCATGGCAATCGCTTTTTTGAAAAAATCCAGCAAATCATGATCTTGTTTGGCCGTGTTCCATTCCATGCACTTCCGATTATCCGGGTCATTCTCACCGGTAAGACCGATTTCATCGCCGTAATACATACAAGGCGCACCTGGATAAGTAAATTGAAAGATAGATGCAAGCTTCATCCGATCTTTATTTCCCTTGCATAAAGTAAGCAGCCTCGGAATATCATGACTGCTCAGCAAATTAAAAGCAGCTTCGTTGACCTGCTGCGGATAAAAAGTAAGCTGAGTCGCAATCGCATCGGCAAACTCGCGACTGTCCATGACATTCTTCACGAAAAATTTCAGAGCAAAATCCGTTACCGGGTAGTTCATAACAGCATCTAATTGATCTCCCTGCAGCCAAGCCATCGAGTCATGCATAATCTCGCCAAGCAAGAACGCTTCCGGTTTCGCCGCTTTCACCACTTCCCTCAGCTTCCTCCAGAAACGATGATCCACTTCGTTCGCGACATCCAGCCGATAACCGTCAATATCCGTTTCCTCGATCCAAAACTTGGCGATGTTCAATAAATATTCGCACAATTCCGGATTGGCCGTGTTGAATTTGGGCATTGTCGGTTCAAAACCGAATGTTTCATAGCTCGCTTTCCCATCTTTCACCTGCATCGGCCATTCCCGCACGAGGAACCAATCCGCGTATTTGGAATCCTGCCCCTTTTCCAGCACGTCGACAAAAGGAGGGAAATGGCTGCCGCAATGATTAAACACGAGGTCCAGCAGAACGCGGATTCCTTTGGCGTGACAAGCCGTTACCAGCTGTTTCAAAGTCTCATTCGTACCAAAGTGGGGGTCGACTTGCCAGTAATCGATCGTGTCGTATTTGTGGTAGGACGGCGCCAGAAATAGCGGATTCAAGTAAATAGCATTGATGCCAAGCTCCGCCAAATAGTCCAAATGATCGATGACACCCTGCAAATCCCCGCCAAAATAATTATCTGTGGTCGGCGTGCCCCCCCATGGTTGTGCATGCGCAGGACTTATCGCTGGATTTCCATTTGCAAAACGTTCGGGAAAAATTTGATAAAAGACAGCATCCTTCACCCAGGATGGAGGACTGATGATATCCGCACTGCTCAAATAGGGATATTCAAAGTTCCCAAAAGACTCTTTCGGCGGTTGTTCTTTGCACCATCGCTCGGAATACCAGATCCTGGACTCCCCTTTTTTTAGGTAAAACCTATAGCTCAGGCGTCCGTTAGGAGGCTGGACGGCAGCTTCCCAATAATCATAAAGCTCATCGGACATCCACTTGTGCATAGATGCGGTTTGCTCTGTCATATTCCAGTTGTACTTATCTCCATAAACAACATCCACAGTCTCGATATCGTTGCGTTCAGTTCGCAGACGAAGCTTCACTGTTTTCAAATCATAGGCATAAGCCCAACTTTGCTTGGAACGATGGTACAATGCATGCAGGTTCACTTCGATCTTCCTTTCTTGGCAACAAAAATAGGGAACAACACAGGGGGGATTCTCCGAGGTTGTACCCTTTTAGGTAGCATTGCCTTTATATTATCAATTGATTTGCGCAAACGTTTGCGCATTCACTACTCGACAAATATATCACACCAATATTGTCAAAGTAAGGTGAATTTTGTCACATATTATTATTTAATTGTGAATTTTCTTTGGATTTGCCTACAAAAGTGAACAGTATAACAAAAAATGCTAACCACCTGCCCGCAGCAAGTGGCTAGCAATCAATCTGTAATTCCGACGGTCCAATCAGATTTCGCGTCTTTCTATATTCGCTGGGTGTAGTGCCCGTTACATTCTTGAAAGCACGGTTAAAAGAACTGGGATTTTCGTATCCAACTAAATAGCCGACCTCGTATACTTTGACATCCGGTTCCGCAAGCAGCTTTTTTGCGGCTTGAATACGGACCTCAAGCAAATACTCTAGGAAATTCCTCCCGGTCTCTTGTTTAAAATAGTTACTAAAATAGTTCGGATTCAGATTGACCTGAGCGGCAACAGTTTGAAGCGTGATGTTGTGCTGATAATTCTTCTGAATGATTTCTTTGGATTTCATGATGATTCGATTATCTTTCTTAAGCTGTTCCTCCTGCATAAGAAGAATAAGTCCATGCAAACCCTCATTCAGTTGCTCTTTCAAGGTTTGAACCGTTACAGCGTGTTCGATGATAGACAGCAAATCAAAGCGGGGCTCTTTCACTGCGGCCGAAGCAACTTCTGGATGCAGCACATAAAGCTTGCGCACTTGATTCGTTAACCCTCCCTTAAACTGGGATGGTTCTACCCGATTATCCGCTAGCCTTGTAATCATACTGTTTAGTATAGCTAGGGCTTTTGAAGCATTGGGCGCATCAATCGCTTGAAATAACGACTGAGTATATTCGATAATGTCTAGCTCCTGAAACTGGCTATAAAGGGAAGGCTCATCCTTGCTGTACATATAAATTTTTCCGGTACCTTCATAAAATGCTCGTTGTAAACAAGAGTACGCTTCTTGATAAGCCAGAGGGGAATAACTCAGCTGCTGAAAAGTTTGACTTATGCCAGTAGTAAAAGCGGAGGCGGTATACAACTTCATCTGTTCCGAAAACCATGTAAAAGGAGTTGGATCGACATCGCTTCGTGCAGAATCAAGAGGAGCAAGAATCGTCATTTGTTCATTTTGCATACTAAAGTGCCAACTTTCAAGCCATGAAATTTCCCCAGATAAAGTATAAATCCATTGCTCCCAATCCAAGGAAGAGAGACTTTGCTTCGCATCGCTCTTATCCAGCTTGATAACAGCAATGATAAATGAAGCTGCTTCATTCAATCCAAATTCGGATACGCGCTGCACAAGAGCATGTGGATCTTGAAAGCGATTAACGACCAAATCCCAGAGCAAACGCTCTTTTCTTAAAAAGCGGCTTTCTTTTGCGCTTCGCTTGAGATTTTCTAGCTGTTGAGCCCGCAAGCTTTCAATATGTTTAGCCGACTCCATACGGTCCAATTGTTCAACCAAATCGCGCTTATTCAGAGGTTTTAACAAATAATCCCGAACGCCGGCCTTTAAGCATTCTTTGACATATGGCAACTCATCATAGCCGCTGATCACGATGGTCTTGACGGGGAGTTTCATCTCCGAAATCGTGTGGACTAGTTTAATTCCGTCCATAACGGGCATCTTGATATCGGTAATCAGGAGGTCTGGCTTCCATTCGATAACGCGTTCGAGAGCCGCTTTACCATCGGAAGCCCTAGAATCGATCTCATACCCTCGATCCAAGCCATCGAGGATGGCATGAATGCCTGCACGAATTGTTTTGTCATCGTCAACGATTACAATTTTCAGCATAATAACCTCTCCAGACTCTTAGCTATTTTCAAGTTACATAAGTAAGAATTTGTAGTTCCTATACAACTCTTGCCATGCTAGAATAAGACAATCTATCTTATGGAAAACGGAGGTTTAAAGATGATCCACCTTCATGATCCTCATGCAGGATCCACTCGATGTAAATACCTGCATTTTCGGAATTTCCCCATTGCGGTCAAGCTGTATACCGGCTTTTTTTTCGTTTTCGCCATTATGATCGCGCTTTCATGGATGACATATTCAAATTTCAAGACAGATAAGCAGAAGAATACGCTGGACGTGGTTCAGCGCTTGAACTCACAGACAGTTAACAAAATGGATGAAACAGTAAACAGTTTGATCGCCATGACGAAGGTTCCGATGATTTGGGAAAATGGAGCTCACTCCAAGCTTTTTAATTATATCGATGAATCGAATCGGACGGGACACTTTGATTTCAATTTTCAATATGCCCTTTCGAATGAAGCGAGTAAGTATATGATTACCAATAAGAACGTGGAATCTTTTGTCATCTATAATCGCAATGGAGTTGGAATCATGTACATTGAAGGAAAATGGATCACGGATCCCAACGTACATGAATCAAATGCAAAGACTTGGTATGATGCCTCTTTGCGTGATTATAAAACTCCAATTATTTTCCCGTCCTATCGGGTTGACAACACGTCGGTCCCTTCCAAGCCTTATTACTTATTTGGTGTTTCCAGAGGCATTTACAAGCTGGAATCCGCTGAAACCATAGGCGTTGTGATGGTTACTAGCCGCATGGACTATTTGCTGCAGTTGGGTGAAGAAATGAAGAGTGTGAACAATAACAGGGTTCTGCTGCTCGATGAAAAGAATCGGATTATGGCTGACAAGGATACAGCAAATATCGGAAAGCCCGTCTCCCCCATCATAGCTGCTAAGCTTGAGGATCGTTCCAGCGAAATGTCTAAAGAAATTAAGCTGGATGGCGTTACTTATTTATTTAGTTATGCCACTTCGCAGCTTACCGGATGGACGGTTGTGAATATGATTCCTTTGAACGAATTGTACAAGAACATTAATCACTTGGCAATGACGACCTTCTTAACCACAGCATCGCTGCTTTTGATCATGATCGTATTCACTGTCTTCTTCTCAAGAAGTATTGTCAAGCCAGTTCAAAAACTGATTCGCTTAATGAGATTGGTAGAAAACGGTGACTTCAACAAGGAAATTACGTTGCCGCAAGAAGATGAGATTGGCCAGTTAGCCCGTACCTTTAACCATATGTCTGGCAGAATCCAACACCTAATTAATGAAATTTCATTGGAGAAGATTACTCAAAAAGAGATGGAGCTTCAGATGTTAAAATCGCAAATAAATCCTCATTTTCTGTACAACACATTGGAATCGATACGAATGGTTGCGGAGTCGCGTAAGGCTCCAGATGCCGCAGATATGGCTTTCTCTTTAGGTCAGCTTTTGAGGTACAGCATTGGCCATATAAGTGATCTAGTATCCGTCCGGGAAGAAATTTATCATTTGGAGCAGTACATGTTGTTGCAAAAAGTCCGATTCGATGACGTTTTTACGATCTCCTTGGATATTCGCGAGGAAATGATGGATATGGGCATGTTGAAAATTATTTTGCAGCCCCTTGTTGAAAATGCGATTTATCATGGAATAAGTAATCGTTCGAGCGGTGGGATTGTCGAGGTAAGAGGATATAGCGATGGCGATAACCTGATCTTTGAGGTCTGCGATAACGGCCAAGGCATGGCTGAAGAAACAGCGGCCGCTTTGAATCGATCTTTCCGAGATCCTAAAATTAGGGGGACGGGAATCGGTTTGTACAACGTAAATAAACGCATTCAACTCTTTTATGGAAGCAAATATGGGCTTGAAATCATCAGTACCCTTGGAGTGGGGACAAATATCATGGTGTGCATTCCTATCCGTTGACTTGTTTGTATCATTTATCGTGAAACCGCAAAAATTTGGCCCTATCTGTAGAATTGTAAAGAAATCTTTATCGCTGTCATGTTGCACATAGAAAAGTTTCGTTACAATAACGATAGGATGCATCCAAGCGATAAAACATTAGGGGGACTCACATTGAAACAAAAATTAGCCATGATTACCGCCGCAATTACCGCTATGGCTCTTGTAGCGGGATGCTCAAGCGAAGCGGATTCAACAAGCACAAGCGCTAGCCCGGCAGCACAATCGGGAACTTCGGCATTATCGGGGAAATTACTTTTCTGACTCACCGTACGGACCTTGCAGATACAACCCTAACCGATATTGCTAAAGAATTTATGGATCAACATCCAGGTGTAAAAATTAATGTGGAAGCCAGTAAAGGCGATGATGTGTTGAAAACGCAAATCGCAGCGAATGAACTGCCTGATATTATGTTTGTCCCGAACGGATTGGGCATAACTAGAAAAGATTATCCTACCTACTTCGTGCCTATTGACGAACTCGGTTATACGAAAGATAACTTCTGGTATTACGATAATGGAACAGGACCTGATAAAAAGCTCTACACGCTTTCGATCGGGGTAAACTACCAAGGCTTTATCTACAATAAAAACGCTTTCAAATCAGCTGGAATTGATAAAACACCAACAACCATGGATGAATTCTTGGCTGACGCAGAGAAATTGAAGGCCAAAGGCATTACACCGGTTGCCTCCAACTTTAAAGATATTTGGCCGCTTGGCAACTATGCGGATGGAGCCTACTCCAATGATCTTACCGGATTGAAAAACTATCAAAATACATTGCTTACAAAAGATCTCTTTAACAGCGACCCCGGCGGACTGTTGGACGGAATTAAATTCCTTAAAAATCTTTCAGACAAAGGCTATCTGGAAAAAGATCTGATGTCCACCAATTGGGATGCATCTAAACGTGATTTGGCCCAAGGAAAAGTTGGCATGATGTTCTTAGGCACTTGGCTTCCATCGCAGATCGTGCAAAATGGCGCGAAGCCGGAAGATCTCGGCATGTTTCCTGTACCGGGAGCTAAAGCGTTGGTCGGTTCTGCAGATATCATGTACGGTGTAACGAAAAACTCGAAGCATCCGGATGTTGCTAAAGCGTTCGTTAAATTCATGTGGGACAATGGCAATATGCCGAAAAGAGTGGGCATGATACCTGCGAATAAAGACTACCAAGCGGATCAGCCTTTCTTGAAAGAATTGTTCGCCTACAACCTTCCAATCGTTGAGTGGGAAGCTCTAACCCCTGAATATCAAGAATTGATCAACAAGGCTCAAATCGATACAAAGAAAGCAGCACAAGAATACGTCCTATCCAAAAACCCGCAAGAAGTGGTTGATAAGTATAATAAAATGTGGAATGATGCGCGCACAGCGCTTGGCAAATAAACTAGTATGCAAGAGCCGATTATGGTGACCCTAATCGGCTTTCTTCAGTCATTATTCTGGTAAAAAAGGGGGTGGGTTGCCACAATGATGCAGAATATGAACGATAACCTAGAGAGAAGACTGACGATTGTTTTATTCCTGGCACTTCCTCTCATCGTACTGCTCGTTTTTTCCTATTATCCTGCAGTGAAATTGTTCCAGATTAGTTTAACGGATTGGGATGGTCTAAAGCCTACATATAATTTCATTGGATTGGCAAATTACAAAGAGATTATCAGTCAAAATACCGCTTGGAAAACGTTGGTAAACAACTTGGCTTACGTCATCATATCGGTAATCCAAACATTTCTCGGTTTGTATTTCGCAATTTTGCTGGATTCCAATATTCGGGCAAAGCGCTTCTTTCGTTCTTTTCTTTTCATGCCTTACATTTTGAACGGAGTCGCAGTTGCGTATATGTTCAGTTATTTGTATAACTTTGAAGATGGACCGATCAATATTCTATTGAGGTCGATTGGTCTAGGAGACTATTCCATTCACTTCTTGTCCAACACGTGGTCTGCCAACATGTCGCTAGCGTTCATGGGGTTATGGCAAAACACAGGCTTAGCCATGGTAATTTTTCTCGGAGCGCTGCAATCGATCCCGAAAGATTTGTACGAATCAGCGAGTATGGATGGGGCGAATTTTTTCGATAAAGTGCGCTTTATTACCATTCCAAGCATGAAATTAGTCGTACAAATTAATTTGTTCTTAAGCTTAAACGGCGCCTTGCAGGCCTTTTTCCAGCCTTTTATTATGACTAAAGGCGGTCCAGGCGACCGCACGCAAACTTTTGCTTCCATGGCGTATTACACAGCCTTTAATTTTCACAACTTCGGATTAGCTTCCGCACTGGGAATCTTCCTCCTGGCTATTGTTCTTATCGTGCTTCTCATTCAGAATATTGTGATTCGCGGGGGAGGTGAAGAGTCGTGAAGCGTCGATATTTCGAATCAGGCCTTGTCGTAAATCACCCGGTGCTCCGCTTATTTAATTATTCGCTCCTGCTGCTCTTCGTGATCATGGTGGTCACCCCGATATTGATTGTGTTTCTAGCTTCTTTTAAGTCCAATCAAGAATATATGTATTCCCATGTCTGGGATTTGCCCAAAAGCTTCTTGAATTTCGAAAACTTCTCCATCTATTGGAAGCGTGGAAAGATGCTGCTAGGATTTAAGAACGTGGGAATCCTTATTCTTGTAGCTTTATTTACAAGCATATTTATGGGAACGATGGTGGCCTTCGTGGTTACCCGGTTTCAATTCAGATTTAGGAAATTGCTGCTTGGGATGTATGTGTTTGCTGCCGTGCTGCCCAGCACTACAACGGCGATTGCAACCTTTACAATTATCAAAAGCCTGCATCTCTACAATACGCTAACCGCTGGACTCGTGTTGTACTCGGCTGCTGGAGTTCTTGATATTTATATGTTTATGCAATTCATGTACAAGATTCCGACCGAATTGGATCAAAGCGCGCGAGTCGAGGGCGCCTCATACTGGCGTGTCTATTGGTCTCTTATTTTACCATTGATGCGTCCAGCCATCGCCACAATCAGTATTTTGAAGGTTGTCGGCATTTATAACGATTTTTTCGTTCCAACCGTTTACATGCCTTCATCCAAGTTATCTACGATTACGAGCGGCTTGATGCTGTTCACCCAAGATCGCTTATCCCAGTGGAACGTTCTTTCTGCTGGTATTATCGCTGTTCTGCTTCCAACCCTGATTATTTATCTACTGGCGCAAAGATTCATTATCTCTGGGGTTACGGACGGTGCTGTGAAATCTTAAGCTATCTGGGGTACGTAATTCTGTATTATTATTCGCGATTCTATTTCCAGGAGAAAAATAAACCTGCCGTTACCCCATTTGGGTTTAGGCAGGTTTCATCTTTTCACCGCTTCGCTATATAAATTCATGATAAAGCTTCATCAGCGCCCGCTTCTCAATTCGCGACACATCTAACAGTTTATTTGAAGTCCCAAGACTTTTAAACGTTACCAATGTGATTCAAAAAAAGCAATATGCAATGACCTATCTGGGTGACAATTGCTTATTGCTTTATCATTTATTTGAATAAAACCTTGTCTACGTCGTATTTGGCCCTGTATGTTATTCACGATATAGGTTTCGTAGATTTCTCTTTCAACCGGGTCTTCAACTACACTAACCTCAATCTTTGTTACTTCATTTCTATTGTTTTTAATAGGTGAGACGGTATCCTCAAAATGCTTTTTTATTCTTCGGCGCAGCTTCCTAGCTTTACCGACAAACAATAATTCAGTAACGAGGCCCGCGTTCACTTCAAGCCATTGATCAAAATCCTCCCCTTGTCATCTTCGTAAGTATGGGATTTCATTGACTATCCACAAAAAAACAAGAATATACATTCTTATTTCTTCAATGTTTGCAATCAATAACAAGCTATAATAGACAAGCATAACCAGCTTGTGGTGGAACGCTCCCCTCCGTAAGGAGGTGGCGGTATGGATACTTTCCAGACGATCATGTCGTTTATCGCGTTCCGGACATTTCTTCTGGCTCTTTTGACTTATAGCAAAAACGAAAGTAACCCACCCAAGTTGACTTCAGCCAGGTAGTGGGTTATTTTTTTCCTACATACACTTGGAGGGTAGCCCCATCCAAACTGTTATGCAAAGAGACGAGTAGCGCACGTCTCTATTGTTATTCTTATCGTAATACGAGTGGATCATACCTTCAAGACCTTAAACCAATCTACCGCTTCGCCTTTAAAGCTCATGATACAGCTTCGTAAGCGCCCTTTTCTCTACTGGTGACACATAGGCTCCGCGAAAAGAAACCATACTGATTGATGCTGCATCTGTAGATGGAAATTATTGTTGACTTATCACATGGTCCCCACTACTGTATATTAGATAATAAACTATAAACATTGAAACTGGTTCCACTCCGACCGCAGTGAGGTGCATCGTGAAATACCGAGGAAGAATCATAACGGCTTGCCTGATTTTACCGATTCACACGGCTTACATTATTTATTATTACATCCGTGATGGCCGCGTGGATATTGCAGACCTCTCCGCCTATCCGCTCTTTATTATTATTGCCTACTGGGCTGGCCTTCAATATGACAAAGCGGTCTATTATTCCAATATGGATGCACTAACCAATCTTTATAATCGTCGATTCATCATAAGCGCGTTTGGAAAAATTAAATCTCAAGTTCAGCGAGTAAAAAGTCGTATGTTCCTCCTCCTCATCGACTGTGATAAATTCAAGGAGATTAATGATACATACGGACATGCCAAAGGGGATGCGGTACTGGCCTCCATCGCGAAAACCCTAACCGCGTCCACTCGTCCACGTGATCTCATCGCACGTTGGGGTGGAGACGAATTCGTTATTATCGGTCACTACAAAGACGAAGAAAAAGTTCTCCAAGTCATTTTGAACCTGTTGGAAACACAGCTATTGGAGGTTGCAGACAAGTTCGACTTCCCCGTCACTGTCTCGATTGGAACTGCGATCTTCCCTGATGACGGACAAGATTTGGACCAACTGCTGCGGATCGCTGATGAGAACATGTACACCTGCAAGCGGGTTAAAAAAACTGATTTTCACCCCTAATCTTCTAACCATGCGAAAAATAAACCTGCCGTTACCCAATCGGGATAATGACAGGTTTTATTTTCTACTAGTCCCTTAGTGATTCACTCTTAATGTCTTTTTGATTCTCGAAGCGATCATTTCAAGGATGACGGCGAAAGCGAGGATAAAGTACGTAATGGAACCAATTTCCCTCACATCATAATAGAAGGATCCGGCCATAAACATATCGTAGCCGATCCCCCGGCTCCAGCTGCCGCTCCCATGGCTACAGCAACTGCAAAGTTGATCTCAAAGCGCATAAACGTCCAGGAGATCAAGTAGGTGGCGCTTGAAGGGATAACGGCTTGGAAGACGATTTGCCACCAATTGGCGCCGCTCGCTTTTAACGCTTCAATGACCCCTTTATCCAGCTCTTCGAAGGACTCCGAATACGCTTTAACCAAATAGCTAACGGAGTGGAACGTCATCCCGATAACCGCTGCGACACTGCCAAGTCCTGCAGCAACGGCAAAAATTAACACCCATAGTACTGTAGGCACAGCTCGTATGAAGGAAACGCCAGCTTTAATCACTACCGAGAATTTGGGATTCGAGAGATTACGGGCCGCTAATAAACCAAGGAACAAGGCGATAAGCATATGTAAACTCCGGTAACCAAAAATAGCAGTGCATTGAGTTTCCCTCTGGAGCCTGTACTAAAAATAAAAGAAAAGGAAGAACTCCACGAGTCCTCCCTTTTAGCTTTCTATTAAACTCCACTTCATTCATCTCTTCGCCTTATATAACTCATGATACAGCTTCATACGCTCATACAAGGGACTTACGGCTAAGTAAAAGACCTATTTCCTCTGGGGAAGAGGGGCGGTGAAAGTAAAAACCTTGCCCGATATCACAGCCGTATTGCTGGAGTATACTCAACTCCTGCAATTGTTCGATGCCTTCACAGATGACTTGTAAGTTCATACTGTGGCCGATATCGATGATAAGCTTGACTATTGAATCAGAGGGGGTGTCGGCTGTTAATTCCTGTGTAAATGACCGATCAATCTTAAGAAAATCCGCGGGTAGGTGCCGCAAAATACTGAGTGAAGAGTAACCCGTTCCGAAGTCATCAATCGAAATTTTCACCCCTTTGCTCCGGAGTTCACTAAGTATTGAGATCGATTCGCTCAGGTTCTGCATCATACTCTCCGTGACTTCCAACTCCAAGAAAGCGGGGTCGAAATCCACCTCATCCAGGATTTCTAGGACCCTCGAGGAAAAATTTGGCGATTTAAACTGGCGGATCGAGATATTAATAGCTATCGTTAGATTGGGATTTCCATCGCACTGCCAGTAACGCGCCTGCCTGCATGCCTCCCCAAGGATCCATTCGCCCAGTTCAACGATAACACCGGTCTGTTCGGCTAGCGGGATGAAGACGGATGGCTCGATCGACCCTAGTTCCGAATGTGTCCAACGCATCAACGCCTCCAACCCCTAATTCTCCCCGTGCTTATCTCCACCAGCGGCTGGTAGTGAACGATTATCTCCCCCTTACTCACTGCGCTCCGGAGATCGTTCTCAAGCTTTACTTGACGTAGCAACTCTGTGCTCCTAATAGCGGAGAAGAAACGAAACCCATTTTTCTCACTGCGCTTAACACTGTACATCGCCTTGTCGGCGTATTGGATCAGTGTTTCAGCATCGTGCGCATCTTCGGGATACAGGCTGATGCCGATACTTGGTGTCGTATAGAACTGCTTTTGATATATCCAAAATGGATTGCGGAACGAGCGGATGAGCCGCTCCGCCAATGTTTCGATCTCCTCCTGCTGCTTGTAGGAGAGTAGCAGTATGAATTCGTCTCCAGAATAGCGGGAAATGAAGCAAGAATGGCCGACCGTTTCGTTAAGACGTCTTGCTACGTCCTGCAACATCTGGTCTCCCGCATTGTGACCCATCATGTCGTTGACGTTCTTAAAGTGGTCGAGGTCTAGAAACATAACGGCCAGTGGCGTTTCTTTGGACAACTCCGTATCCATACGCTCCTTGAGCAATTCTCGGTTTGGAAGCTTAGTAAGCGTATCGTAGTAGGCGATATTTTCAAGCTCGCCAAACGCTTGATTGAGCTGCAGGTTTAACTCTACATTGATCGAGTTCTCTTCTTTCAAGTTCCGGAAGTAAAAAGCCAGAAGCGAATAGAGGATCATATTTACGATGACACCGACCATCATAGTACGAATCATCTCCACCGGCTCTTCGCTCCAATAAATTGGAGTGATATATAGATAAAATCCCGCGGCGAAGAACGTTGGTAAGGACGATGGCAGCAGAAATGCAAGAAGGACAAGCGATAGGTACATGACACTGACCAACTTATCAAACGATAATTCGGGCAGTGCGTTGAAGAATGCGAGATAAGCGATTGCCGCTAGCACGTACTTATAAGGGATCGATTTGACAAGGATTGAGGCAAAGATGAAACCAGTAAAGGAGAGGGCAAGGACAAGACCTCGCGAACTGTTAACGGAGCTGATCATATTCATAGTAAGAGAAAACGCAGAGAGCAGGATGACTATATTCGGCGCAATATGCATAATGCGTTTCGTCCAAGTCTTTGGCAGTTTCATCGATCGTACACCTCATCGACTAGAATTAATTTACTTTTTTCAACATTCCACACAAAAATTGTTTCTCCTTCTTTATTCGATCATTTAGGCTTAATAGTATCTATTCTAAACCAGTATGTTAGTAAGAAAGGGCATCAGTAACTGAGGGGTTATAAATCCAGGTGCCTTATAAAGCCCACAGCAAACAATCCAGGGTAGACCGAATCATACTCAAGTAAACACAGCTGCGTCTAATTTTCTCGATTTTAAAAGTCGGCTCACTTCCAAAAGTGTTAGTTTAAATACAACGGTGGATTTCACTAAATATGTAAGAATGTCAAACAGATCACCAATCTCTGCCCAAAGGACAGGTTAAATGGCGATCTTCTAATAAGAGGTTATATTTCCATAATTCGGGTTTTTATCCAACTAGAGCAGTGTGCACCGTTTGTGTTTAAAAACACAAAAAGAGAACTCATTGGAGTCCTCTAAGACTGTTGATAAACTGGAATGAAGAGCTCAGTAGTTTTCGGAGAAGCGTAGCGGTCGACTTTGACAGTTTTGTTATCACCCTATAAGGCTTTTATTTCAATGAAATAACAAAATGTCAACAGCGATCGGAGAAAAGCTACTGAAGTTCGTAATGGAACCTAGTTGATCAACAAACTCAGAGAACTCATTCGAGTCCTCTTATAAATCTCTTATAGTTATTTCACCTGCTTCATCGCTTCGCCTTATAAACTCATGATAAAGCTTCATCAGCGACCGCTTCTCAATGCGCGATACATAGCTCCGAGAGCTCCCCAGCTCCTTCGCGATCTCCCTCTGCGTGACAGGCAACTTTGCTCGAACTTCGAACTTCCCGTAAGTCCAGTCGCCTTTCATTTGGGAAGTCAGCTTACCCGATGTGTAGTCGTGACCCGAGTGAGATTCTTTTTTTGCCTCCAGAACAAGTACGTTTTTGTCGCCGTCTTTCTCAATGCTTGCCGGTTTATCGTTAACCGTCACACCAGCAGCCCCTACCTTCAAATGACCAATCGTGCCGTTGTTCACGATTTTGGAGCCACCCGCCGCTTCTCCAATATGTAATTCCTTCACTGTAGCACCTGAAGCTACTTCCACAATAGACGGATCTGTGACCTCGACGATGTCAGCCGAAGAATTCTCGTTTAAAGCAAGCCTCACAAGATGATTCTTCTTGCTCAAGAGCACTCGAGACAGATTCGACTTATGAAATATGACGGAATGCGTCCCGCCTCCATGAACAAATGTGTCACCTGAAACCGTAATGTTACTAAAGGTGGCCTCCCCTTCGCCTACTCCTTCTGTAACATAAAGATTCCCATCAATTTTCATATCTTGAAGTGCCGTACCTGGGCGATTAATGATCACATTCCCTTTGATTTCCTTCGTTTTGAGATCGCCGTAATCCGGGCTCATCCAGACAATCATCCGATTCAGCAACTCGACGGTTTCAGCACGCGTCATAGCACGCTTTGGATGCAAATTGTGATCTTCATCCCCAGTTACATATCCTTCCGATGTTAAACTGGCCATGGCTGATTTGGCATAATCATCAATATCTACAGCATCATGGAAACCAGAAATCGAATCCTGGGCTCGACTGCCAATTTGAAAGGCCCGAGTAAGCAAAAGCACGGCATCTTGACGCAGAATCGGCTCATCGGGAAGGAACCTCCCGTCCGGATACCCTTCGATCAACCCAGCCTGAGTGGCTTTGGATACGGAATCCATGTACCAATCAGATGGTTTTACATCCGAAAACGAGGATGTGCCATTACCCGCAAACCGAAACACTCGGTTCAGAAATGTGACAAATTCAGCACGTGTTACCGGCTCATTTGGGTGAAACTTTTGATCGTCGTAACCGGTTACAATATGAGCCTGTGCAAATTTCACGACAGCATCATTCGCCCAGTGACCATTCATATCCGCGAAAGTAGCAACTACCGATGACGGCGTTTCTTCTGCAGAAGCGGCCAAGACTGGTGCTGCCGAAGAGAAGGTAGGAATAACAAGACTGAAGCTTAAGAGTATAGCACTTACTTTCCGATACACATTGACTCCTCCTAGTAACAATAGTTGGTATAGCGGGCAAAGGCGGGTTGTTTTCATTATAGGCTCGGCCCCCGACGCCAGAAATACCAAATCGTTAATCTGGATAACAAATATTCAATATGTAGCGAAGCTGGTTTCATCTTTTTTAGGCTGCCATTGGTGATTTTGCTTTTGTTTTACTGCTTCTTTTACGGGCTTGTGCTTTCAGTCGCCAAATAACGACTCCTGTAATCATTAGTACCAAAGGCATCATGCCGAATAAAAAGCTGATCAACCTCGTCGTTATTCCGCCCCATGTCGCAAAGTGGAGCCCTTTTCGCCAGGAGTTGTATGCGTTGATTAAGAGATTCGGATTGGTTTTGTACAAAATGTCACCGCTTGTTGCATCCATATACACCGTGGTGTTGCTGCCGCCTGTGCCGCTAATGCCTTCCTTCATGGCAATTTGGTAGGATTGCCCTGGTTTTTGAGGCATCATAATTTTCATAATCGAGCTTTCCGGATATGACTTATTGATGATCTCAACCACTTGCTTAAGCGGCAAGATAGCACCATCTTTTGATTTGGATTGTAAAGCGGAAGCTGGAATTTCTTCCCTTGCTTTAAATCCGACCCACCCGGGTATCGATTTTTCAAAAGCGTTCACTACGCCTGTCAGCGAGGCAATCAGCAGCACAGGTATGGTTATGATACCGATAGTTTTATGCAAACTTCTGTTGTGCATCAATTTGCCCCGGTTTCGTACGATCTTAAACCCGAGAGCAAGCTTCCGGAGCCCCGGCCACCACAAGTAAATCCCCGTAAGCAAGATAAGCAGCAGTCCGATCCCCAAATATCCGACGAACCAAGCCGCTTGCGTCTTCCCGATTACATTGATGAGCAGAAAATATCGATGCAAATTATAAATAGTCAGGAACGGCTCCCGACGCGCATCCTGTACCTTTCCGAATGGTTCCCCTGTACCGGGGTCGGCATAAATCAGTCGGCCATCTTTGCCATCCTTGGATAGGTGAACATGGTAGAAGCCGTCTTTCCTGGAGGTGTCTATCCAATCGGTCTTGTATTCGGGATTCATCGCGTTCGCTTTCTCTTGAATGACGGCTGCTCCCACATCGCCAGATGTTGGAGTTTTTTCAATCGGATACAACCAGCTTTCCAATTCTGGTTCGATCGTAATAAGGCTTCCCGTCGTGCAAGTTACAACGATGAATATTCCTAAAATCAAGCTCAGAAACAAATGAATCGTCAGTATGGCTTTTCTCATAATCAATCCCCTTTAGATGAAAATGAATATCATTATCAATAATTAAGTGCAATATAAATGATAATAATTATCACTATCACTGTCAAGAGTGTAGATCCAGAAAACTTACCTAGGAGAACATATAGTAAAGAAACCAGCAACCTCATTCGGTTGCTGGTTTCTGGCTAAACAAATAAGCGTTATTTCGTATCTGTAGCTACCGTCGTTAATGGAAGGAATGGAAATAACATGAGTTATGCAGTTGAAGTAATTTATTGGTAGTTAATCTATGTCAAAAATCTTACGTCCAACTAAAAAAACACTTGACTTTTGAAAATCACCACAATAATTGCGAAGGATACCTTAACCAAGGTGTTACTTCAAAATTACAGGTGATTTTCCAATGAAAGCGTTAAAAAACCGAAATATCGGGATTTACAATTGAGTGAATGTGCGGGCGCCCCTATCTTGCGTACCCTTTGGGAGAGGTTTGATATTTCGCTCCTCTTAACTCAGTCTGGCATGATGAAGCGTAGCGGAACGCCGTCCTGGTTGCTATGTTTTCTCTATGTGGTGGGTCTCATTTCTAATTGCTCTTCCGTTGTTCAAATGGCCGATTTGGCTCAAAAGGACTCTTTATTAAAAGTTATGTTTAAGCCATGGAAACTTGCGCAGTATACCATGAGCCGTTTTTTTACGACTTCGTTTCCATGGAAAACATTTGGTAAAAAGCGAATTGAGCGCCTTCAGCAGGATGGGCAAACAAGGCTGAAAGAAGGGGATGTCATAAATCTAGATGACACGCATTGTGCGCATCCGTATGCTAAACAACTCCCTTTTTTATCATGGCTTTTTGATCATTCTACGAAAACATATTCATGGGCGATGAATTTGGTTGTCATTCAAGCTGTCTTACAAAGTGGGCTAGAGTATCCCTTGTTCTATTCGATTTGGCATAAACCTGAAACCAAAGGTGAGGGTCTTACGAAGTTGGATCTCGCCAAGCAAATGCTCTTGATGCTGCGTGAATCCGTGAAATGCCGATTATGGGTAGCCATGGACCGTTGGTATTTGTGTAAGGATTTTTTCGTGTTCCTGGAGTCAAATCAGTTTGATTGGGTAACCAAAGCCAAGCGAAATACGGCTTTATTTCGAAGGGAAATCGAGCCTCTTACTCGAAGAGAGCGTTACGTACCGTTGACTCCCAATATGCTTATTCGAGAAGTGTTTAAGAAGCTAACAAGTCACAGAACATCAGGTCTGGTATCCATCGCAATTCCAGATATCTATATGAAACAGCCCTATACCGTAACCAATCGTAAAGGAAAACAAGTCACCAAACAAAGATATGTTCAGATTGCCGCTGTTGCCGCCATGCGTTTAAAGGAAGACGAACTCTCGATACATGTAGAATCTACGGAAGATGACGAATCCCCAGCTACATACAGAGGGGCTTATCTTCTCATTAGTAACCGCTACGATGCACCGAAGGAAGCTACACAGACGTATGTGAAACGCTGGCGTATTGAGGTGTTTTTTCGAACTGCTAAGCAGGAACTGGCTTTTGAAAAGTGCCACTCCGAATCCGAAGCGCATCACCATGCCCACTTCGAGCTATTATTTACAGCGGAGACCTTGCTGGGCGTTGCCTTATTTGAAATGAACAAAGAAAAAACGAGTGGAGATGAAGGCTGCACCCACGGCGAAATGGTCCGCAGCCTTTTCCACACTCGTTGCCAAACTCGCAAAAGAACCTACAAAGGTCATGAGCGAATCTACGTTGATTTTGACATAGAAGTGAAACGTTTTGCAAGACTTATTCGATTATTTTGGCCACAGCATTATTTAATGCTTCTTTGGGTTACACCTAAACCACAAAATTACCAAGTGTTACCACGAGGTGCATAACTCATGGAAATAATACTTGTATGGGCGTTTTCAGTATATAAACCAACATTTCCCACATTCATGTAAATGAACCACCTATCAGGCTTAAACGAATTCGATAACGCTGCTGGTCGTTCTTCTCACTTCTTACTGCTTTTTGGTATGAAGTATAAAGAAACACCAGCAATACAATCATAGAGTACAGCACTATACCTGAAACAAGGTATGTAAACGAGTTATTGTATTGTTCCATCCTCCAATAAAGGCCTTGATTTACTGTAATCTGCACTCCATTTTGTTGAAAGAATACAACTAATATCCCTAGAAGAGGAACATGTGTAACTACACGGGTATACCACTTTAGTTGGTCGGCATATTTCAGTAAACTAAAAAAATGCAATCCAGTCGCCATGACCAGAAAACCAGCTGGAAGCAACATATATCGAACCGAAGGTATAGATTCCGTCAGCGGAACCAGATTCATGATAAACATACTGAAGAAAAGAAGGCTCAAACTAAAAAAGAAAAGCATAGTCGTTCTGTGGCCGAAGTTACAGCCATTTTCTCATTGTATAGTATTGATCGGTCTGATTCGGATAGTCGTGTTTCGAAATAATTTCGTACTGAAGATTTTGATAATAGGTCACATTACTCGGGATAGACAGCCGGACTTCTAATTGAGCTTCGCCCACCCCGCTCGTTCTCGCAATATCTTCGATGTAAGCAACCATCTTCTTTCCGATACGTAATCCCCGAAAAGAAGGCAGTACAGAAACTCTGCCGATATATACATAAGCATGTTTGAAAGAATATTGTGATGACCCTGCGAATTGCCCGTTCACAGTAGCAATTATCGCTCCACCATCATTTGACATTTTGCGTCGAACATCATCGGGGGTTTCTAAAAGAGCACCTGAAGGCGGAGTCAGCTTACCTTGATACTCTTGGAAAGCTTTTTGCATAACGTCGTGAACAATCCCTGCATCTTCGTATCTGGCTTGTGTAATTTGAATATTCATATGCTGGCCCCCTTCTTTCGGCGCTCTTCAATTTGGATAGTCGGCTCGCTCAGGTTATATATTTAACTTCCATTCTCTTCACATCGTTCCCGGTTTATTACTTTGACAACAGAGTCAAGCCTTGTTTCCTCCAGCGCTATGGATCGAACGAAAGGCAAATCCTGACGAGCAAGATTTGTTAGAATATGACCGGGCGGCATTTCGACAAACAATCGGACACCAAGCTCACCCAGAAGTGTCGTAGCTTGATGCCATTGAACTGGATTCGCCACACCGCAAGCAAGATCCTTTTGAATCGCGTTCGCTGTTCGCAATAATCGTGCGTTCGTATTCGCTACATAGGGAATAGAGGGCTGCTTGAAGCTAACTTTCCTCATAGCCAGCTCTAAGTCATGGGAAACCTGATGGAGGAGCCTACAGTGGGATGGAACTGAAACACGGAGAAGCTCAGCTTTGCGCGCTCCATTCTTTCGAGCTTGAGCAAATAGGTTATGGATATGTTCCAGTTTACCGGCTACCGTGATTTGATTGGGACTGTTAACGTTAGCAAGGAATACCTCTTCTCCATTCTCGTGGGCTTTTTTAACCAAGTAACGCAATTTCTGCTCGCGAACACCAACAATGACCCCCATTCCGTAACCGAAACGAAACGAGCTCTCCATCCCTTCGGCACGCAATTTCACTAGTCCACATGCATCGCGAAATAATAGGATCCGGAAACTACAGCAGCTGCAAATGCGCCGACTGAATGTCCTGCGACGAAGTCAGGTTTTGCTCCTTCCTGTATGAGTGCACGGCCAACCGCAACTCCCGAAAAAGTAAAGCCAGCTGTACGGAAACCGTTGAGGATAAAGCTTCACAGGTATCCATCGAGAGCACGTCTTTGTCCATGATGGAAGTCGCTTCATCAAGTGTTGCCTGAATCACAGGATGGGAGGGCAATTGATGCAGCATTCCTGGACATTGCGAGCCTTGACCCGGAAACAAAAAAGCAACGCTCATCTTTAACACCTCCTTATGCGTTGATCCAAGGGTCCTGAACCAAACGAGGCCCTAGGTTCATTTTCACAAGCACGGTTCCAGTCCCTCTAGCATATTCCACTAATGAAACAGCGCCTAAAGGTGTTTCAATCTGAACATCAATTCGAATAGGGAAAGACTCATGAAATTCGATTAATTCCTTTGCAATTCTTTGCTCCACACGCTGAGGTGCGCGAATAACAACATCCAAATCACTTCCTCCGTGTGCTGTGGGCACCCCGCTGGCCAGTTCAAATCCGACACTTCCCGTTGGTCCCCACGATAAGCCATAAGCGGAATAAAACTCAGCCAATCTATCGAGTGAAGTGAGGGCTGGGATCTGGGAACGTCGCGGATTTGCCATCCATAATCGTTTCTCGACCATGTCCTCCGGCTTAACCTTTTCAATGATGGCTTCCATTGGCAAAAAGGCAGGAAACCGCTGACGGCGTGAATGCCCACGAATACCAACAGGCACCCATTCAGGCTTGGCTGCATCGCGACGGACTACCACCAAGCTTGCATGAGATAAGGAGTCACATACCCAATCTGGAATTGGGTTATCTACGATTAGCGAGCCTACCGATGAGATCCTGAGCAAATCATGCGCGTTTACTTCCATTGTTCCTCGAGTTTGTGACGAACGGCAATTGAAGCAGCTCGGTTTATCTTCGCCTCTTCAGAAAGAAGTCGGCTGCTCAAATCCGGTGACGCTTGCCGCGAAGCCGAGATGGCATCCATCAAGAGATTCTGTTTGACCTTCTCAATATCTTGGGAAGTTGGCCGATCGGCATGAAGGCCGCTTGTCAAACTATGCAGGGCCCCCAAGCTCGCAAAAGATTCGATATCGTATGCTGTAGCTGGAATCTTTTTCGCCGTTTCATCCAGCTCCTCTACGCTTCTTCGAGTCACTCTTGCAGCCGACGTCTTGGACATGACCTGCACCGAGACCCCTGGATCATTCAGCGCAACTAATCGGTTAGCTTGAAGTCCATGGGCCAAAAATGCACCAGATATTGCATTTCCAACCATAAAGGCAATCACTACATGCCCTGCGAGCCGGGCACTAGCATATGCATCCGCCGCTGCTGCACAAGCTAAATAAATCCCGAGCATTTCTTCGCGATACCCATATGCTTGACTTGGGACATCAACGATTGCAACAATCGTCCTGCGCTGTTCATCCTCATCTTCTTGCATGGCTTGCCTAACATAATGAGCAATTGTCCATCCTTCATCTAATCCCACTTCTCCGCAGCGGGCGCGATAGAAACGGTTGTTTCTATTCGGAACAACCGCGATGTAGCGTATACGCTCTTCCCCAATGATTGAGTCCGCGCAAAGCACCGATGGAGATCCTTCTTGCAGCGACTCCTGCTTCCCGGTTAAGGCTTGGAACCAGGTCCTTCCTCTACTAACGGAGTCTTCAGAATGTGTTTGCTGCCATATCGACTTTAAGTGTTGAATGTCATGATCGATGGCAGGGGGAAGAGATTTGCCCCACAAAGACCGAAGCATTTCCGGGTGAATGGTTTGCTCGGTATCGATTAAAGCAAGCCGTGCGAGAAACGGTCCTACTTGTTCACTTCGCAGCTTGTCTTGGATACTGCTTCGATAGACACTACGTATCGAACGTTGAATATCCGCAATGTCATCATCAACCAGGATATCAACCATTCCTGTTTCATAGCGCTGCACCCCGCCTACGGTTTGCCAAATCAATGCTCTGTCTCTCGAGTCCCACTCTTCCATTCCCGCTTCTTGCTCAATTACTTCTGGGCCATTCAATTGAAGCCTACCTTGCTGAGTCATGATAACCGTACTGCAGAGCCCAGCTGTAATGGACATACCCCCATAGCAGCCGATCATTCCAGCAATTACGCAAACAACCGGCTGGTACCTGCGTAAAGCTACGATAGCCGCGTGCATTTCCGCAATGGCAAGCAGACCGTAACTCCCTTCCTGCAGCCTGACCCCTCCTGTTTCAAGCAGTAACACGGCACGAGTGGGTATTCCCTTCCGATTATCTTGAATAGCCAGTTCCAAAGCTCCGGCGATTTTGGCACCGGATACTTCCCCAATGCCTCCCCCTAGGAAAGCACTCTCGATTGAGATAACAACGGCAGAATGCCCGTCTATCGTCCCTCTTCCAATGACCACTCCATCATCACTCTGTGGAACAATGCCTTGAGCCTCTAAATGAGGAGATTCCATCTTCTCGAAGGGACCTAGAAGCTCCCTGAAAGTTCCGTGGTCCATCACGGATTGGGCGCGTTCTCTTGCACTCAACTCGATAAAACTACTTCTTTCCCTAATAGGAATGGTCATAATTCCAACACCTCAATGACCTGGGCTAATCGCAAGGATACAACGCCGGGGGTCGCCCCAAAATCGTTAATCTCCATACGAGCAGCCACATTATGTTTCAAAAAGAAGCGATCCATCATGGCTTGCCACGTATCCCCAAATCCATCAGACTGCGTTCGAATATGAACCAGCGCCGTTTGTTCACTAAGTGGTTCACATAATATTTCCAAGTCTCCCGAGCCGGCTACACCTACATGAGCACGCCTAGAAATAGACTTTGTCGCATCATAACGAAGTATAAGCTTCTCCATTCTCCTTGCCTCCTCTCCAACCTTCTGATCACGATAGGATCGATAGACGATCTAGAAACAGGGTTGCTGCTAGTAAATCTGCACTTCCGCCAGGGGATACATGCCTTAAAACGAGGTCTTTGTTTAATCGCTCTAATGCTTCCCATCCGGCAATGGAAGACGCCCCTCCGAGCTCAAGCACTTTTTGTGTACCCTGCTGTACAACCAGTAACGTTTCCATACCGCCTCGATGAATGATACAGGTATCATCTAAATTCGCCATGATGGCAAGCAGCGCTTGTAATCGTGCATGGTTTTCACTCATGTTGCTCCTGCGGGAGTCTCGCAGCACGGGGAGTCCGACCTGAACAACGTGTGGAAATCCATTCATTGCTTCTCCGCGGGCACCTTTCACTCCATACTTTTGCATAGCCATGATTCCGTTGGAAGTTGATATTGGTGCTGTGCGGTCAGGAAACCGAGCTAGCGTACCTGCAGCTTCTGCAATTTGCTCCGGAGCTTCTCCACTCCCGCAAATGGCTGCCCCCGCGATGAGTAACCCTAATGCCCAAATGGCGCCACGGTGCGTATTGATGCCTCCGGTTGTCAGCAGCATGCTCTGTTCCCCGGTTCGTCCGATGCAGGCAAGCGTCTCACGCAGTTCTTGATTCGGCTCTCTGCCATAAGCCGTACTGCCCATGGCCTCGAAGCTGCTGCGCAGAGAGTCAGCCGAAGCTATCATAAGTCCTGCATGCATATCCGTATGACTGCCGGGAGATTGCAAGTCCACTAAGCCTGGCTTTGGAGTCAACTTCACTTCGTCTATAAGTGCGGCTACAGCCAGATCTCCCAGGCATAGTCCGCATTGTTCGGCACTCTTCCATATCACGGTATTCACCTACCAGCTGCGAAATTTACCAGGTGGCTGATACAGTCCATCTGACCATTCCACAAGTTCTTCCATACTTTTAGCCGCAAGCAAGGATCGCTTAGCCTCTGTCCGGCGAATCCCTAAATCCTCCGGAAAGGCGATCAGACCGTCTTTCCTTAACTGCTCGTTAAGTGCAAGATTATGATTCCTGCCTAGAGGTGTGACCCCCGCGATGGCAGCCAAGGATCGCTTGCGTTCCTCCAGATTTCGGGCCTTGTATAAATTGGCGATCCCTTCCTCTGTAATGACGTGCGTCACGTCATCGCCATAAATCATAACGGGGGCTGTCGGAAGCTTGGCTTCACGGCCAACTGCGATAGCATCCAAGGACTCGACAAATGTGGACTGGTCTCCTTTTTGAAAGGTTTCAAACATTTGAACAACCAGCTTTTTTCCACGGACGATCGGTCCCTCTTCGGAAATCATGTCCAGCCAGGCCGCAGATGAATGCCTACGCCCACGAGGATCGCTGCCCATATTGGGCGCTCCTCCGAATCCTGCCAGTCTGCCCGATGTCACGGTCGATGAGTTGCCTTCCTCATCCATCTGAAGTGTCGACCCAATAAACAAATCAACACCGTACATCCCAGCCATTTGACAATAAGCTCGGTTAGAACGGAGGCTTCCGTCTTTTCCTGTGAAGAAGATATCCGGTCTTGCTGCAATATACGCCTCCATTCCTACTTCTCCACCAAAACAGTGAATACTCTCTACCCAACCGCTCTCTATAGCAGGGATAAGGGTAGGATGCGGATTTAGTGCCCAATGCTTGCAAATTTTCCCCCTAAGGCCAAGGCTCTCTCCATAAGTAGGAAGCAATAGCTCGATAGCCGCGGTATTAAATCCGATCCCATGGTTTAACGACATCACCTGATGCCGCTCATACACCCCTCGTATCGCCATCATCGCCATCAGGATCTGCGTCTCCGAAATTTGCCTTGGATCTCGCGTAAACAAAGCTTCGAGCTGATAGGGTTTCTCCGCTACAACGATGACATCTACCCAAGATGCGGGAATGTCTACTCGGGGTAACTCGCCCACGATTTCATTGACCTGTACGATGACGATTCCATTGGAAAAAGCCGTCGCCTCAACAAGTGTCGGTGTCTCCTCCGTATTGGGTCCGGTATATAGATTACCAGCATGATCCGCTTTGTCCGCAGCAACCAAGGCGATATTCGGAATTAAATCAATAAACATCCGGCCGTACAATTCGAGATAGGTATGTATGGCGCCCACTTCAATCAAGCCATCTTCCATCATTTGAGCAATTCGTAAGCTTTGGGGTCCTGCATAGGCAAAGTCCAATTTACGCGCTATTCCTTTTTCAAAAATGTCGAGATGTTCAGGTCGGGAAATGCTGCTTATGAGCATATGCAGGTTGTTGACTTTATGGGGATCCAGTTTGGAGAGGGCGCCGGAAAGAAATGTCGCTTGCTTTTGATTGTTGCCTTCAAGGGCAACTCTATCACCTGAAGATATCAACACTTCCATGGCATCCACGATAAGCTCCGCCTGCAGAATAGAACCTCGCAACCATGGTTTCACTAAGCTCATACGGCGATTTTTTTCATCTCGCCTTTTCGTCCATTTGTGTTCTACTTGTACATGTTCCACCACATTCATAACCTCCATGCCATCTCACAGGATGAAAACCTGAGAAGGAACGTCTTTTATAGGCTGACTACTAATCAACTGACACTCATCATCAAAAACCATTGCCTTACGCTCCACAAGATCAAACTTGCTCCAATGCACATCGTCCGCTTCCGGATTCGCGAAGCTCATGAAAGAAACCCATGCTTGATGCATGCGATCAACTAATCGCTCACTCTCTAGAGGACTCATCGGCAGCTTCCAAATCAATGGCATCTCAGCGCTATGGACCGCCCCCATCGCACCTTTGCTATAATCAAATCGGTACAGCCAAACAGGAACATGCTTAGCTGCGAGAGCTTCTGCAAGTTGAACGACTGCGTATCCATACAGGTAGTTCGTTAATGTTTCAACCGCAGCTTGTTCCCGCGTTTTTTGAAGGCAAGCTTCCTCATAGGCTTGAGTAACTTCTAAACCATTTTTCCCAAATAAGGCTTGAACGTTAGATTTCTCCATTATGCTTAAACCCTCAATCTGAATCGTAGCTAGAGCCTCATCCTTATTGGATCCGATTAACACTGGAACTACATTCGCTTCACCCATTCGAATAGATTCTAGTGGTGGTCTTACAATCGTTTTACCGTCAATCACAGGTCCAAACTTATGAAGTCCGGTTGCTCCTCCATCGAAACTCGACTGTGCCTTTATTAGCTCGGAAAACGGTAACTCCAAGAGCATATTCCCTTGTTCTTTGGAGAGATTCAAAGCTTCAAGAAACCGACCGGTAATTGTGGATGCCGTGCCCAAGTCTCTGATCGATTGGACTCCTCCGCTCTGAATGATGGCCCTGTGAAATAAACCTTTTGCCTCTGGGACGCAAAGAAGCGTAGAAGCCAATTTGGCTCCAGCCGATTGCCCCATAACCGTAACCCGAGCAGGATCTCCCCCAAAGCTGGAAATATACTGTTGAACCCAACGCAAAGCTGCGATAATGTCCATCAATCCGCAATTACCGGAGCCTCTATATTCATCACCCAATACATCGCCTAATTCCAAAAAACCTAACGCGCCCAGTCTATAATTGATCGTTACACTAACGATCCCCTTCTCAGCGAATACGGCGCAATCATACTCGGACCCGGCTCCCATAACAAAAGCTCCTCCATGGATCCAAACCACAACAGGGCGTTTATGATCGTCACAGGCAGGCGTCCATATGTTCAAATATAAGCAATCTTCTGACTGCTCTTCTGCGATTGGCCATTCAGGCAGTATAGCTTGTGGAGCTATGCCGCCAAACTTCTTCGCATCCCGAATGCCTTCCCATGGTATAACCGGTTTAGGCGCCTTGAATCTTAACTCCTTTACCGGCGGGCGGGCATATGGAATGCCTTTGAAAATATGCAGACCATTCTCTTGTATGCCCTCCATTTGTCCATCGCTAATGGAAACTACCACTTGGACACGTCCTTTCTTGAACGAACCTATACTTCCTTGCTATTTCATTTTATTACCGAGTCATATATAGTGTAAAATATATAAATGTATATAAAATATATAACCAAATACATATATAGAGGTGGACTATGGAATTATCTCAGCTCAAATACTTTAGACACACAGCCCGGACAGAGAATATAACGAAATCTGCGGCCGAACTGCATATCTCACAACCGGCTCTAAGTAAAATGATCGTTACCTTGGAGAAAGACCTTGGCGTAAAGCTTTTTGATCGGGAAGGGAAGCACATCAAGCTGAATAACCATGGAGCAGTTTTTTTGAAATACGTAGACATTGCTCTGGGCGCATTGGAAGATGGACGGAAGGAACTGGAAGATATTAGCGGACAAACGTCTGGGACGCTCCACGTAAGTTTTGACGTAGCCTCTCAATTGATGCCTGATTTGTTAAAAGAGTTCCGTGACCGTCATCCAGAGGTGACCTTCCATCTCTTGCAGCATGATAGAAATCCAACTCAAGCGAAATTCGACTTTTGTATCACTTCATCTCTAGTAGGGCCAAGCGGAACTGAAAAAAAGAGCTGCTGAAGGAAGAGATTTTTCTCGCGGTACCTGATACACATCCGCTTGCTTCCCAAAAAAGTGTGCATCTCTCCCAGTTTGCAGAGGATGGATTTATCACTTTAAAACAAGGAAGCAGTTTGCGTGAGACAACAGATGCCTTGTGTGCGCTTGCCGGATTCAAGCCTCGTATTATTTTTGAAAGTGACGATCCTGCTACCGTGCGCGGATTGATTCGGGCAGGTCAAGGTGTCGCGTTCGTACCTGCAATCACCTGGAAAGGCACCACAGACTCTTCTGTTGTTTTGCTTCATGTGAAACATCCTGAATGCACACGTAGGATCGAGCTGCACTGGATGAAGGATCGTTATCTCTCTATGGCAGCGCAAGCATTTCGTCAGTTCACAATAGACTACTTCTCGAGGCTGCCTCTTTCAGCATATCCAGTACGATCGAATGATTAACTTCAATATTCCCCCATGCTTCATAGGATTCCATCCAAAGATTTCGTTTCACCCCATCTGCATGAACTAACATCTTCTTATACTGGTATGGTGTCATTTGGTACTTGTCTTTGAAGCTCCTATTGAATGATTTGACATTAGGAAAACCAACGCTATGGGCGATATCGATCATATTCTCTGAAGGGTTGACAAGCATGCATTCCACCGCCTTTTGAATTCGAATTTGGTTTAAGCATTCAGAGAAGGTCAACCCCACTTTTTTCTTGAAAAAGTGGGAAAGATAATAGAAGCTAAGAAACTCATCTTTCGAGAAATCCTTAAGTGAGATTTGTTCTTTATAATTTTCATTCATATAAACCAGAATCCGATTGAGTCTAGATAAATCCTGTTCAGATATGGTATCGGTTTTATTAACCAGCTTGGAATACGGCACTTTCCGCAACAGCAAGGTTATAAAATGGTGAATACAGGCCATAACTTCATGTTGAAAACCAACTTCCTTACTTGTCATTTCACCGACCATTCGTATGAGTATTTTTTTTAATTCACGAGTAGTTTCACGATGATAAGCTTGACTTAATTCATCACGATGAATGTGCAATTGTGTGAAATCAACCCCGAATTGCTTACAAAAAGATAGATCGAGCTGAATGATCAAGATCAAATTATGACTTCCCACATAATTAGAGGCATGAATTTCATTACAATTCATCAGCAATATGTCATGTTTTTTGACGAAATACCGCTGCTGAGTGGTTTGAATATGGACCTCGCCCTGAAGGACAAAAAAGATTTCAAATTCTTTATGCCAATGATAGCTGTAGCTTGGCTTTTTATGGAGAACAAGCCGGATGGGCAGCCCTTCCTGCAGCTCAATGACTTTGTACGTATAGTCCATTGCATCATCTCCTTAAGCAAAAAGCCGCTCCCTTTTCAAGAAACCGGCTTCAAATCCACTTATTTATACGGCAGTAGCTTCTCATCATAGAACTTGGACCATTCGTCATATTCCTTCTTCTCTTTCACATAAAGCTGGTTAACTTCCGCCTCCACTTCTCTTCCTCCTTTCGCGTACCAGTCTTTGACAAAGGTATCAAAGGTGTCTAAGCTTTTGCCACCGTAAATAATTTGGTTAAATGTCTGATCCATTAAAGTATTCAGATCTGCGCCATATTGGCTCCAAGCTGGACGATCGGTCGACTTCGGCCAATAGATTTTGCTGCGAAGCGGACTGGAAGTCTCGATCCGTTTTTTATAAAGAGCTGTGGCCTGCTCTGTATTCTTAATGTTGTTCTCATCCTTGCGATCGCCGAACCAAATCAGCAGCGACAAACCAATCTTAGGAGCTTCCTTGGGATCGATTAGCGTGCTGAACTTCCCGTTTTCAACCTTATAATGCTCACCTTCGATCCCAAACTTTCTTAATTTAAACACTTCCGGCGAATTCATCTTGTCGAGCACCTGGAACACTCTTGCAGGATCTTTGGCATGTGTCGTAATCGAGTTATAGCACCAGCCTCCAAGCGATTCCGGCCAGTCTGAGCTAAATCCATCTGGCCCTTTCGGCAGATCAATCGGCAAGAATTCGCCCGTAGGATTATTCGCTTTGAATGCTACTAAAGTCGGGTTTGCCGGATTCACTTGATCGATATAGCTGTAATAAAATCCCGTTTTCCCCTGTGCGATCACTTCGTTTTGCTCTTTTTGCGAAGCTCCTTTATCGATATAACCGTTCTCATACAAGTCTTTCATGAGTGCGAGCGCCTGTTTCATTTGCGGCATGACTGCCCCCAACTTAATGGAACCATCATCTTGGATGATAAAGTTATCGGCTTTCAGACCATATGCTTGCTCAAATACGTAAAGCGGCTCATGCGGGAAGCCTTTCCATGTTGCTAATCCAAAGGTATCCTTCTTCCCATTGCCATCTGGATCCTGTTCCGTGAATGCCTTGACTGTGCTCAAGAACTCATCCATCGTTTTGGGAACAGGCAGCCCCAATTTGTCCAACCAATCTTTCCTGACATACAGTGTTTTGCTGCTCGCTTCCGATACATCCCCAGGCACCGAATAAAGCTTGCCATCTTGATAGGAGGACCATAGCGTTTCTTTACTGTAGTAATTCAATAAATTTTTACCATATTTCTGCATATAAGGAACCAAATCAACAAGCTGATCATTTTTAATCCACTGCTGGTACTCTTTCTCCATTCCGGAGCGCCATAGCAAATCAGGCATGGTATCCGGCTGACTCATCAATAAATTCAATTTGGTCGAAGCATCCTGCCAACCGCCTAGAGGAAGTAGGCTTAACTTCGTGTTCAGCACTTCATTCAATTTTTTCTCCATCACAGTATCTGTCGTTTGCGGACTCCCAGGGGGAAGTGTAATGGACATTTCTAGCGGCTTGCCCGAATCAGTCGACTCCTTGCCTTGATCCTGCGGCTGCTGCTCCGCACATCCCGTCACCATCACTCCGGCAGCAAGCATCAACGATATTTGTATAACTAGATATTTTTTCATCCTGTTGACCTCCCCTATGCTTCTTCCGTGATCAGCCTTTCAACGAACCCACTAACACGCCTTTCATAAAATACTTTTGCAGGAACGGATATACCAGCAAGATCGGCGTAGTTGCTACGATAATAGATGCCATTACTATCGATTGTGAAGATACTTCACTCTCTGTTGAAATATCGACCCCAGCCTGAGACATGGCCGATGAGGTTTGCCCAATAATTTGCCGAAGTACGGCCTGAAGGGACCATTTATCTTTGTCTACCATGTACAAAACCGAGGAAAAGAAATCATTCCAGTAGCCTACCGCCATAAAGAGAACGATCGTAGCCAAGACAGCTTTGGATAAAGGAAGAATAATCTGGAAAAAGATGCGTATATCCGTTGCGCCATCGATTCTAGCTGATTCTTCCAAACTTTCAGGCAGTGCTGCAAAAAAGTTCCTCATGATAAAAAAGTTCCAAGCCGATATAAGACCAGGTAAAATCAATGCAGGTAGAGTATTAAATAAATGCAGATTCTTGATCAAAATATAATTTGGAATCATCCCTCCGCCAAAGAGCATCGTAAAAAAGATCATCAAGGTGAAAAAAGTTTTACCTCTCAGCATATTTTTACTCAAAGGATAAGCCATCATAGCTGTCATCAGCATGCCCAGCAAAGAACCTGTAGCAGTAACGATGATGGACACTTTAAAGCCCGTCGCAATGGATGGATTCGCGAGGACGATTGTATAGGTCGTCCAGGTAAGATGCCTTGGCCACAGGAAGAACTCCTCCTGTTGAAGCGAATTTCGGATCGCTTAAGGAGTACATCAAGATATGCCAGAACGGGTACAGCATCATAATCATAAGTACGACCATGAGTACGATATTCGCAGTATGAAACCATTTTGTAGGCAGCGATTCTTTTAATCCTGAATACATGCTATGCCTCCTTTTACCACACCGCTTCTTCTCCAAATCGCTTAGCCAGCCAATTCGTTCCCGAGATCAAGATGAGTGCAATCAGCGATTTGAATACGTCGGCAGCCATGGCCAAGCTGTAGTCCGCACTGATGATCCCCCGGCGATACACATAGGTGTCGATTACATCTCCAACGGGATACACGATCGGATTATAAAGCAGTAAAATTTGTTCAAATCCGGCGCTCATAATGCCGCCCAGACTCAAGATACCTAGAACGATGATCACACTTTTGATCGACGGTAAAGTAATTCTCCACATTTTTTGCCAAGTCGAGGCCCCATCCATCGTAGCTGCTTCATATAATTGAGGGTCTACATTCGAAATAGCGGCCAAATATACGACTGTGCCCCACCCCGCTCCTTTGTAGATATCCGAAACTACAAGCACGGTTCGAAACCATTCCGTACTGTTGAGAAAATCAATGGACGTTCCGCCAAACCATTGAATGATTCCGTTGATAAGACCGTCACCCGGATTTAGGAAAACAACCATAATGCCTGATAAGACGACCCACGAAACAAAATGGGGCAGGTAAAGAATCGTTTGCGTCACCTTTTTGAATGTGACAAGCCTCAATTCATTCAGCAATAGCGCGAGTACGATCGGAACCGGAAATCCAAAGACCAGTTTTAGCAGACTAATCATAAGAGTATTCCAAAATTTTTGCCCAAAATCTACGCCCTTGAAAAGAGCGGTGAAATGATCAAGTCCTACCCAAGGACTGTTCCAGTACCCTTTAAACATATTAAAATCCTGAAAAGCAATCGTTACTCCCCACATCGGCACATATTTGAAAATAACGAAGTAAAGGATACCTGGAAGCAGAAGCATGTATAAGTATTTATTCTTCGCGAGATCCTTCTGCCAGCCGCCCCCTACCATGGCCACTCACGCCCTCTCCAATCACGCATGACCAGCCGGTCCTCATCTGTAACTCCATTTTGAACAGCACATCTAGGCTGTATAAAATAAGAAATCGCGGAAGCTGCAACTACATCAGGCTCTAGCTGTGCTTGCTCGTTGCGGACACCCGACATATACGACTTCATCCAACCAGGATGAAACAATCGAAATGTGTAGCCCTGTGGTCTTAACGTATGAAATAATAAGTTGACCCCCATGTTCATCGAGGCTTTCGACATACAGTACCCGTACCAGGCCTCCCACTCGCACGCGCTAATGCTGCCCGCTTCAGAAGAAACAAAGCATAACCGTTTGAGGTTGCTTGACGCCGTTAGCGGGAGGTAGGCTTTCGTGACTCTCAACATGCCGAGAGCATTGACATTGTACAACCTCAATAGATCAGTGTAATCTTGCTTGCCCTGGATATTCGAATCCTTCAAATGCGTGGATACGCCGGCGTTGTTTACGATGACATCAACACAATCTACTAGACTTCCCACGTGTTCCACGGAATGTTTCACAGATTGATCCGAAGCAATATCTAGCTCTACGATCGTCACTTGACCAGGAAAAGTATGGACCAGCTCTCCCAGTTCCAGCCAATCGGAGAGATAACTCCCGGCGAATACTCGCCAACCCTTTTGTGCGAATAGCTTAACGATGGAAAGTCCTAATCCCCGGTCAGCTCCCGTTACGAATGCGGTTTGCACTTCAGCTCCCCCTCTCTAGTACGCGATTTAAAAGGGCCATTCTTCCCCCATTGATCCATGGATAGTTAATCGGCTTTCATCGTCCCTGCTAGCTGTGAACAGTTCATATGCACGAAGTGCCAACTGTTTGTTTCCTTTAGTAGGACCAGCCCCGTCTCCAAGTCGGCTTGGAACGCTAGATGGAACATAAATGCGGAATGTATAACCCTCTTTACTCAAATGATTACACATAATCATGATTGCCATATGCAGCCCCGTCATTGCCATACTCGACCCAATTGAGCCGCCGTTTCTCTTCATCGCCATACTTCCCGCCTCATCAGAAACGAAGACCAGCCGCTTTAGTCCGTCTTGCACGTCAGTTAATGGAAGAAAGGCTTCTATATAACGAATCGGTCCTAGAGCATGAATGTCATAAGAACGAAGCGCTTCATCAAAATTCAAATCCTCTAAGGAATCAGCCTGTTCCGCTTCCCGGATGTTACTGACTAACAGATCGACATGGCGAACTTTCGATGCTACCTGCTCAACTGCTACTTGGAATGATTGAATTGATCCAGGGTCTATGAACAAAAGGTGGAAATTTCCCGGGTAATCATGGACTATCGATTCAATTAGGAAAGATGACCGCCCCATACTACCACCGAAAACGATCCAGCCTTCACTTAGTAATTGCCTACATAAGCTGCTGCCGAATGCATCATCTGCTCCCATTACAACTGCTGCTTGACTCATCCCTAAGCTCACCCTTTCTAATCAGCTTGTTGCCCCTTGCGCGCAACCTTTGTCAAAGCGCTTTCAATTGTTCGCTGATAATGAGGATTCAACCAAACCTCGAGGTAATGTCCCGGTGTCAACACACATACTTGTCCCCGCCCATGCCGCTTGATCCAACCTGCCGGCTGCTTGCCCGACTGCGATGAGGATGTCATGAAGATCTCTGCCTGTTCATCGAACATGTTAACAAAGTAATGTTCATCAAAAATCTTAAATGGCGGATATTCATTGCCAAACCAAGATGTGTCTTCCGCATACTCCAGCGTCACCCAACCTGCTTCGGGATGCTGAGTAAACACGCCGCCAACAAGCTCGCGAAAGCACTTTTCATTCGCATAACCCACTGTTCCGGAATGGATCACCAGCAAGCCTCCACCCTTTGCTACATACCGATCAAAATCCATTTGTATCTCTTCGGTCAGCCATGGCTCCGCATCCTCAGGAGACCTGCGATTGGATTTACTAAGAATCACGGCCGAATACTGCTCTAGTACATCAGATTTCCAGTCTGCCGTATCCACTATAAACTCAAATTGAAATCCTCGAGGTTCAAGTGGTCGTAGACCCTCTATAACCGTTATCGCCGGGTGCCAGTTATCCCCACACAACACGCCTATCCTCATAGGCTACCGCCTCCTTATAGGCAGCCATTCCAACACTCGCTGAATGTACTCATCCCAGAATTCCCATTCATGTCCACGCCCGGGAGCCTCCAGATAGGTTAGGTCTAGCTGATCCCTAAATCGATGTTGAAAATTTACATTGATCTCATAGTTATGGTCATTCGTCCCACATGCTTGATAAAACTTAGGCAGTTCGACACCAGCGCTTATGCGTTTTTCCAATAACCATTCCAAATCGTTGTCACTTTTGTCATACTCTTCGTAGGAACCGAAAGTATGTCTCGCCATCTGCAGCATGACTGGATTCCCGATGTTAGGATTGTCTGTGAGTCTGCTCCTCTGATCAATGCTGCCCGATAAACTAGCAACAGCTGCAAATTTCTCCGGGCAAGTGATACCCAGCTTAAACGCCCCGTACCCCCCATCGAGAGTCCCGCTGCAAACGTATCCTCGCGCTTTCCCGAGACATGAAAAAAATCCTGAACAATTCTCGGCAATTCCTCGGATAAATAGGTAAAATAATTGAAGCCATATTTTTGATTCGAATAAAAGCTATATTGTACGGCTGGCATCACAACGACCAGACCTAAAGACGAGACGTACCTTTCGATCGAGGTATTCCTCCGCCAATTCGTGTGATTGTCCGAACCTCCATGCAGCAGATATAACACTGGATATGGCGGTTCAAAGGCTCCGTTAGTAATTCCAACCTGCCCCTGCGCCCGCTGCGGTACAATGACATCAATAGAACTCGACAACCCTAACACTTCCGAGAAAAATTCTACCTGCATAAATGCCATGAAAACCTCTCCTCTTTATTTAATCAGCAATAACGTTGCTCCAAGCACAGGAATAACAACCATCGCTGTCTTCAAATACCGGCTTGGCACACGGTTCGTAAATTTGGCTCCCACATACGAGCCCGCCATAATCCCAATCAAGACTTCCGCTAAAACGGTCAAATCCAAATGACCTGATCCATAGAAGCCCACTCCGCCAGAAAGTGCGATAGGAATGATCACGAGCATCGTCGTTCCCGCTGCTTGGCTAACCGTCATTCGCATAAGTGTCATCAATCCAATTTGAATGAACGGTGTCGAGCCGATTCCGAACAATCCAGACAAGGCGCCGCAAATGATGCCAATGACCATGGCTCGCAGCCAGAATGACACTCCTTCTACCGCCATAACTTCTTCTAGCTCCCTACTCCGCTTCGCCAGAAACATACGGATCCATAAGACGAATGCAGAGACATACAAGATGCTTGCTGTCATCAGCTGCAATCGGTGTTCATCAATATGTGCCGCAAACTGAGTGCAGACCCACGCTCCTGCAGCGCCAAACAGCCCGATAGCAATTCCAGTCCGCCACACCATATTACCTTCCCGATAATGACTGATCGTGCCCGATGCGGAGGAAAACAACATGGCAGCCAAAGCCGTCCCCAGCGCCGTATGGATGGGAAATCCAAAAATAGCCGTTAAAATCGAAATGATAAATCCCGAGCCCCCTGCACCAACGAAACCAAGAAACAAACCTGCAATAAACATGGCCCCCACAATCTCAATCGATAACCATACGTTCAATCTCTTTCGTCACACCTCCATCATCCCGCTTGGTTTCACTCATTCCAAGTGGTGTTGTCTCCCATTATAAGGCCGATATTAGGCAAATACTTCCCGTTTATTGAACTCATTTAGGGCAATAATTGCTCTCCTTCATAGCCCGAAAGAAAAACCTTGCCCCTTTTATAAGAGCAAGGCCTATTCGTTAACCCTTTACAGAACCGATCAAAGCGCCTTTCACAAAATGCTTCTGCAAGAACGGGTACACAATCAGAATCGGAATACTCGAAACGATAATCGAAGCCATTTTAATTGTAAATCCGTTCACTTCTGTCTGAAATCCGATAGCAACTCCAGCTTGCTGAATAGCTGAGGAAGTATTGCTGATCAAATCCTTCAGCACCATCTGCAGCTGCCACATATCTTTTTCCGATACGTAAATCACGGAGCTGAAAAAATCGTTCCAGTACCACACCGCAATGAATAAGGAAATCGTGGCAATAACTGCTTTGGACAGCGGCAGGACGATTCGAAAAAAAACCGTTAGATCTCCCGCACCATCTATTTTCGCTGATTCTTCCAGCTCATCAGGAATCCCCCTGAAGAAGCTTAGCATCACAAAAATGTTCCACGCGCCCAGTGCATTCGGCAATATGAGTGCCCAGTACGAGTCAAGCAGCCCCAATCCTTTGATTAGTAAATAAGAAGGAATTAAACCGCCGCTGAAAAGCATCGTGAAAAGAATCATCATGGAGAAAAACTTTTGGCCAAACAGCCGTTTTTTAGAGATCGCATATGCTGTCGTTGCCGTTAGGAACGTGCCAATCACGACTCCGCCTATCGTTGAAATGAGGGTGACTTCGAACCCGGACAAGATCGAAACATTATGGAGCACAGCCCGATAGGAAGCCAGGGAGAAGCCGGAAGGCTTCAGAAACAACCCTCCCGTAATCATCGTGGGGTCGCTTAGCGAGCCCATGACGATATACCAGAACGGATAAATCATCACCAGCATGAGCACGATGAAGAACGTGTAGTTGCTTGCGATAAAGACACGCTCTCCTTTGGAAATTCCGACCACCTGCATCACCTCCTACCAGAGCCCTTCTTGGCCGCATTTTTTTACGATTTGATTGGCCGAAATGATCAGCACCATTGCAACAAATGATTTGAATACTCCAGCCGCAGTCGCATAACTATAATCCGCATCCTGAATGCCTACACGGAACACATAAGTGTCAATGATATCCGCCACATCATAGACAAGCGGGCTGTACATCAAGTAGATTTGTTGAAATCCGGCTTCCAATATATTCGCTAAACTAAGAATGACCAGAATGATAATAACGGGTCTGATCGCAGGCAGCGTTACATGCCACATTTGTCTAGCCTTGTTAGCGCCGTCCATCCTCGCTGCCTCGTACAATTCCGGATTAACCCCCGCCATAGCCGCCAAATAAATGATCGTTCCCCAGCCAACTTCCTTATACAAATCACTGGCAACCAAAATGGAGCGGAAGTAGGATGCATCATTGAGAAAATCGATAGGACTTCCTCCTGTGCCCTTGATCATCACATTCACCATACCATCGACGGGATTCAAGAATGTCACCACGATACCCGAGAAAATAACCCATGAGACAAAATGAGGCATGTAAATCACAGACTGCGTAATACGTTTGAACACCATATGCTTAAGTTCATTCAGCAGCAGCGACAAAAAAATCGGGACGGAGAAGCCAGCTATTAATTTGTACAAACTGATGATAAACGTATTCCTTAAGATCTCGTAGAAATCGGGTGACTGGAACAGACGCACGAATTGGTCCAATCAACCCATTCGCTGCCGCTCATTCCAGTAAATATATTGTAATCTTGAAATGCAATAATGATGCCGTACATGGGAACGTACCGAAACAAGAGAATCATCAGTATTCCTGGCAATAGCAGCAAATACAAATATCGATCCCGATGAACTCTCTTCCAGACGCTCGACTTGCGCTCCAGCTTTGTTCTACTTATGCTTCTCGTTTCCATGGATGTTTCCATATATACACCTCTTATTTATAAGGCACGATGTTCTTCTCATACCAAGCATCATACGCTTTGTATTCTTCGACTTGTGTTTTGTACAATTGATTGGCTTCCTCATCCACTTGTTTTCCGCCCATTTTTTCGTATTTTGCTACGAAATCATCAAACGCCGATACCGGCAGCTTACCGGTAATAATGCCCCAGAATGTTTCCTCACGCAGCTTTTTAATATCTGTCATGTACTTATCCCACGCCGGACGATCAATCGCTTTGAACACAACAATTTTGTCTCTCATCGGCTTGGAGGTATCGATGTTGTGTTGGAACATCTTCGTCACCTCTGGCGTGTTCTTAATGTTGGCAGCATCCTTCCGCTGAATAATCCAGTCAAAGTTCCCCAACCCCAGCTTGTTTCCTTCATCGGGCGTTACTTTGCTGACATACTGACCGTTCTCGATGGCGTAATGTTCGCCTTCTTTACCGAATTTAATCAGTGTATTCACTTCAGGCATAGCAATCGTATTCAGTACCTGTACAGCATCGTCGGCTTTTCCTGTATCCGTTACCACAAGAAAGCACCAGCCAACATTCGGGTCCGGCAGATCTGAGCTAAATCCACTTGGCCCTTTAACCGGATCAATCGACATAACTTCACCTTGCGGGTTCGCTTTCTTAAAAGATATCGCCGCCGGTGTACCCGGGTTAAAGTAATCGATGAAACGGTAGAAAGAACCCACTTTTCCAGACGTATAAATTTCGTCGACCTTCTGATTGGATTGATTCGCCGCATTCGCCATACGAGGATCGATAACACCTTCCTTGTACAATTGAGCGAGAAGCTGCAGAGCCTCTTTTACTTCTGGCATCGTAGAACCAAACTTAATCGTCCCGTCATCTTGTTTGATGAAATTCTCTACATCCACGCCGTACGCATAAAAGAAAGGCGTCAAGCTCCGGTAGAAATTATCGCCAGAAAAACCATACGTATCTTTTTGTCCATTACCATCCGGATCATTATTCGTGAATGCTCTTAGGACACTAACATATTCATCCAATGTCTTCGGTGTTTGCAAACCAAGTTTATCCATCCAATCTTTACGCAAAATCGTGGTCATGTAACTAGCTTCAGGAACATCCCCTGGAAGTCTTACTAATTTACCGCTAGCATCCCATTGATAGAACAGTGTATCTTTCGTGTAGTAATTTAGAATTTCTTTCCCGTATTTTTGCAAGGACGGTGTTAAATCTTGAACGAGGCCCGCTTTCAGCCACTTGGAAAATTCTTTGGTTTCTCCTGTCCAGAGAACGTTCGGACGAGTATCTTTAGCGCTCATCAACAAGTTAATCTTCGTATTCATCTCTGACCAGTCAGGCAAATAGACAGGAGCGATATCCACCTTCCGGTTCAACTTCTCCGCCAACTTTTCTTCCAAAGCTTTCTCCGCCCATGAATCCGGAGTCTTGGGTCCACCCATCAAATCAATCGTAAGCTTCAAAGGTTCCTTGGACGTTTCCTTTTGCGAATTAGCCGAAGGGCTTGCTTCGTTATTAGCCGTCGGACTCGTCGTCGGGTTGCTAGTAAAGCTCCCCGCTTGATTAGAGCATGCTGCCCCTACCAACATCACACCGGCCATAACAGGAACGATCAATTTTCTTTTTTTACTTTTCATACAGACGCCTCCTTTAATTATGCGGAACCAAACCATTCGATGGTGAGCAACCGCGTTGGTATGTAGTTATCAGGACTGATTTGTATGCGTTTTCAAATTGATTATATCCAATATAACCCATATTGTAAATAAGTTTTTTTAAACTTTTAATTAAATTTAAATTTAAATTTATTCAACATAATATATTATTTTTCGAGCTCATTTCCCCCTCATACAGCCTAGGGAAATTCTATCTTCACAGAAAAAATGCCAACCAGCAGCAAATAGGCTGCGGTTAGCATTTTCTCAATTACGTTTCTTTACAGATTACCATCCCGGCATTTCATCTAGTGTCAGCACATTGGATGCACGATACAGTGCTGGCAGTGTGGTTTTGTTTTGATCAATGAAATCCGGCCACAGCATGCAATATACCCACTTATTCTGCGAAGCAAGCAAGGATGATGTCGGCATGAATTGACACTCCCCGATCGCAATCATTTTACCGCCTGACACTCTAAGCATCGTGTTGTAATTATTTTGCGTATATCCGGTGTTGTACACGTCTAGTGAAGCTATATCGAAGTACGCCGATCCCGGATTATAGGAATCAACTTCCGTGCTGAGATTGGAAAAATCCTGAACATTCCATACCCATATGAGGTTATCCAGTCCTTTTTGATTGGTTAAATAATCATGGGTAATTTGATAAAGCTTAGCGCTGCCGTTAGGACCTTTATGGCAAGACCACCAGAACACGCATTGATTCATTTCATGGAGCGGACGGAATAGTACGACAACACCTGAATCTTTCAAATCCTGAAGATAGCCCGACAACGTATCCAGTCGACTGATCCAATTCTTGTATAGTGTTGTGCCTGGAGTTGTCAGGTCTTTAAACTGCGCATCGCTGAGCTTAGCGGGATTTGCCCCACCTATATCATCCCAACTGCAGTACTCGTCTCGGGTTGGAGAACATGCGTGATACATGAGCGTAACAACAGCTCCTTGGTTAAATTGCCTTTTCGCTTCGTCAATTGTGTTGGTTCTATTATTGATCGCATAACTGCCAAATCCAAAGTCCCCTCCCCACAGAGCTGGTGTTTTCCCAGTGATGGACTGTATGCTTGCCGTATCGCTTGTCGGGTTAGCCGCATCTTTATTTTCAATGCCAACAATCGTCTGCTTACCGGAAATTCCATTCAAATAATCAAGAACTTGCTGCTTCGTATTGCCAGCCGCTGGGGGTGAACCGCCGTATATCTCGAACTCATACAATGAAAATCCGTAAGCTGTCGCCCTTTGGATCAAATAAGCCTTCACATACCTCGCGCTTGTTGCGCTAAAAGTAATGACATTTCTCCCTCCGGCTCCATTGTAGTTGGAATAGACAGTCGTCCATGTAACACGGTCCACAGAGGTTTGAATTTGGAATTGCTTCGCATAAGCAGCCTCCCACTGCAAGACAACACTGGACACAGATTGTACGGAACCCAGGTCAACGGTAAAATTTTGCTGGTCTGCATACGAGGATGCCCACCTTGTGCTGCCATTGCCATCTACCGCATTAGACGCCGGATAAGACGAATTCTCCGTTGTGGTCGCTGTCACTGTTTTACCTAGGGCAAGATTGGACTGCATAGCGCCATCGTCACCATAGATTTCAAATTCATACAGGGAATAACCATACGCAGTAGCCCGCTGAAAAGCATACATTTTCACGTATCTAGCGTTCGCTGAGAACGTAATTGTATTCGTGCCGCCAGTACCGGAGTAATTGGAATAAACTGTCGTCCAGTTTACGTTATCGTTAGAAGTCTGGATTTGAAATTGCTTGGCATAAGCGGCTTCCCACCGCAACACGACACTGGAAATCGAACGGTTTGCACCGAGGTCAACAATCATATATTGCGGATCAGCGAATGCCGAGGACCACCTTGTTTCCGTATTACCATCCACAGCATTATTTCCCGAATAGCTCGCCGATTCACTCGAAGATACTGTCACAGCCTTTCCAAGAGCCAGATTGACCTGAGCAGCTGAAGACGATTCAGGCCCTATGAATGAAATGCTTGTGAACAACAAAACCAGCGTCAACATGATGTAGACAGCCTTCCTAAAACCTTGATACCCGAATTGTGAAAATGTCATTTTTTCCCTCCTCCATATTTTCCACCAGCAATTCCCGCTTGATCATTGCCCTCTGGATGCTTGATACATGTATCGCGGACGTCATTACCTCCTTTACCAAATAACCCCCCTGACTCAATCACTTGAGGTTCAGGAGGTTATCTGATGTGCGGCAGCTTGGAGTAGGATCAAGACCTCTTGAACTATTTCAGCTTTGGCAATTCATCTTTCGTAATGACATTGGAAGCATTATAGACAGACCTAATTTCATCATCTGTATTGTACTCTACGCCCTGGATCGGATCGTACACCCACTCGGCCCACCCCATAGCGAACGCC
Source organism: Paenibacillus hexagrammi (assembly GCF_021513275.1). Taxonomy (NCBI): domain Bacteria; kingdom Bacillati; phylum Bacillota; class Bacilli; order Caryophanales; family Paenibacillaceae; genus Paenibacillus; species Paenibacillus hexagrammi. The sequence goes on from NZ_CP090978.1 coordinate 4,106,185, forward strand.
CATTTAGGCTGATTTGTCAGAACGCTCGGACTAGGCAATTTCGCACATTCGCCGATCGCAATCGGCTTACCGCCAGCGACGCTTAATGCTGCATTATATTTGGCCGTTGTAAAAAAATCACCGTTATAAATGTCCAGCGCGAAAATGTCCCAGTATGCGCTTCCTGGATTGTAGGAACTCCATGTTGAGACGAACTTATCCGAGCTCTCCAAATCTTGCATATCCCATACCCAAACAATATTCGTTAACCCTTTCGTATTTACCATATAGTCGTGGGTCAATCGATACAGAGCGGCAGTTCCATTCGTTCCGGGTCTTCCCGCCCACCAGAATACACCTTGATTCATCTCATGGAACGGCCGGAAGAGAACGGTTACATGACTATCTTTCAATTGTTGAATGTAAGAGGCATACGTATCCAGACGCTTTTTCCATGCTATGTTAAGCGTGCCTCCATTCGTAATCAGCGAAGTCCACTGCGCATCTGTCAGCTTACTTACTACCCCGCCATCCCAATTACCTGGCTCCGATTGCGTTGGAGGTGTGACATGCATCATCAGCTGTACGATAGCCCCATTCGCCCACTGTCTCTTCGCTTCATCGATCATCGTCTGCCTGTTGCTGACATCGCTAGAGGAGAACAGAAAATCACCGCTCCATAGAGCTGGAGTTTTACCGGTAATTCCTATGATGGCGTTCGTGTACTTAGCAGGAGTTGAGTTCGGCTCTCGATTATGCTCTCCGATGACAGTGCCGCTTCGACCTGTACCTTTCAAGTAATCCAGAACCCCAATTTCGTTCATGGATGCAGCACCCCCGTAAACCTCAAATTCCCAAATCGAGAAGCCATATGAAGTTGCACGCTTAATTCCGTACATTTTCACATATCTGGCACTCACAGCAGGGAAACTAATAGAACTCGTTCCTCCTGTTGCACTGTAGTTCTCATATCTTGTCGTCCACGTTACGTTATCCGTTGAGGTTTGAATCTGAAACTGAGATGCATAAGCTACTTCCCATTTGATGAGAACACTTGATACCGTTTGTGTTGACCCTAGGTCTACGATGAAATTTTGATTATCCGCATAGCTGGATGACCATCTCGTATTACCGTTGGCATCAACCGCATTGGAGCCTGGGTACCCTGATTCCGTAGAAGAAACGGTTACGGGTCTCCCATAAGCCAAATTGATGTCGGCAGCAGAGGCCCGAGCAGGAAGCAAATAGACAAGCATACATACAATCATGACCATTGTGATAAGTATTTTTATTGCCTTATCCTGTTGGAAGATCAACATTACATAAACACCTCTTTCATAAAAATTTAGATTAACACTTCAAACTGTTTGCCACATCAACGATCAGTTCGGATCATGGATACTCGCAACTTCAACAATTATTTCTGTTCATGGGTACTTATGCGACATCACCATCCCCCTTCCAAACCAATCTGAATGCGCTTACAGTTGTAATTATAGTTATCGAAAAGCACAAAGTAAACAGTTTTATTTAATTTTTCTTATATTTTTAAATTAATTTTTTTATAATATTTTTCATTGTTATTTGTCATCATTTCAGTTTTTGCACATAACTATCAAAGGGTATCAAGCATTCTTTCAAAATAAAAATCGACCCCTGCGCATATCTACGCATAGAGTCGATTGTTTTTAACGAGCTTGCAGCAGCTTGTAGATCACTTGGGCGCTTTGCGCTCTCGTCGCCGCTCCTTGAGGCAAGAACACTCCTTCATCCATACCGTTGATTAAACCCACAGCATATGCTTGATCCACATCAGAAACAGCCCAACTGCTAACTGAGCTTTGATCGCTAAACGATGCATGTCCAGAGTCTTGAGATGTTGTTAGCTCTAGATAGCGATAAGCGCGCATGATCATGACGGCCATTTCTTCACGTGTCACCAGTTCATTCGGGGCAAACTCAGTCTGTGAGCGACCGTTGATCAGTCCTTTGTCCGATGCGGCGCTTATATAGGGAGCGTACCAGGCGGAATCTTCTACATCTGTAAAACGAGCGTTTGCCGCTTCCTTCAGCTCAAGAGCGCGCACAAGAATCGCCGCAAACTCAGCCCTTGTCACTTTATTTTCCGGAGCAAATTCCGTGTCCGTCACGCCGTTAATCCAATGCTTGGCAGCCATCGTTTGAATCACCTTATTAGCCCAATACGAAGCTGGAACATCATCAAATGTTTTGGCATATTCCAGTACGGCATATTTACTAAAATGGCTAACGTCCGTTACGAAATCAGCGCCCTCAATGTGACCGCCTATGTACTCAAGTTCTCCGTTATCCGCAACATGATATACGCCAAGCAGATCCTTGCTTGAGTTAGAGTCGTACGTAAGACGCAGCTTTAACGGTTCAGTAAAGGCACTTAGATTCGAAACCTTTCCGTCTTCAGTGAGAATGGATAAGGAGAATTCATAAACTTCACCGGCAGCTTTTACAACGGCTTTACTTCGTTTCGAGCCCTCGTCCAGAAGCTTGGATACATCCTTACTATCCAAAGCAGACATATTCAAAGCAATCTGCGCTTTACTTAATGCTTCAGCAGACACTAGTTGAGTAAGCTGTGTCAAAACAGCCTGCGGAATTCCGACCTGCACATTTCCTTGATGCACTTCAACTTGAACATTGCCAATTGCACGGATCGCATCCGCCGGAAATTGTATTCCTAATTCATTGGCTTCTAAACGAAGCAGCTTACCTCCGCTGCCGTTTGGCATCGGGGTGAGCTGTTTGGCAATTTCATCTGCTGTCACTCGTTTCGGCTGACCCTTGCCAGCGCTTGGAGTTTGCCCGGACGTATTCGATGACGATCCTGGTGATGAAGAGGAGCCTCCCGAGTTGGAACCGCCCGGTTCCGTTACCTGCCCCGATTGCACTTGAAACGTAGTCTTCGCCGTCGTATCTCCCATACCGGCAATAACCGAATATGTTCCAGCCGCCGCATCTGCTGGCAGCGTATAAGCTTTACCCGTTTCATACTCCGCTGCTGTCAGTAGATCTGTTAACATCAAGGATTGATTAGGCCGAAACACTTGGACCAGCACATCACTGGTCATAGGCATACCTTTAACTAGTATGCTTGAACCAGCCGATTTGGTTCCGACAGCCTCAATGGTGATGGAACGGCCTGCAGCTCCAGCAGCTGAGAACGTACTCCATAGAACAGCCGAAGTTAACAGACCAATCATGAGCTTCTTTCGCACATCTACCCCTCCAAATATGTATATAGGATTAATTGCGCGCTGCAGATCATTCACGTATCTGCAGCGCGCACATTTGAAGCTAATGTATCACTGTTTTAACGGAGAGAGAATTAGGCAGTGTGGATATATCCTTAGTCAAGGTATCGAGCACGAACACATAAAGACTATACTGCGTATTAGCCGGATCACTTACATCGAAGTAAGCGGCCAACTGCTCAGAACTCTCAATATCTTTCGATAATGCTACGTAGCTTATCGGCGTATCGCCTTTCATAAGCTGGAAGTACACCACTTCATCCCCTGCATGGTCCGCCCCTCCAGCTGCTCGGGATACATGGACAGATGCACTCAATCCACCTGCACGATCTACAGCGCCTACTGGTTCAATCAAGTACGGCTTCCCCGTTGCCGGTTTCACTGTAACAGTACGAATCACTTCTTCTGCTGCGTTGCCTGCAGCATCTGTCACATTGTAATGAAGCGTATACACACCAGGAACTGATGTATTCACCGTTCCGGTTACCACGATATGAGCTGTCAGATCTCCATCCTGCTCATCCGCAGCTGCAGCACCTGCATCTTGGTACGATGCACCGTATTCCACTTCGACCTGAGCGTCACCATTTAATGTAATCACAGGTTTCATCGTATCGGGCACATCACCAGTTTTGACCAACTCAACATCTTCAACCGCGATCCAGTGGTCACCTTGATCTTTGGAATGGAAAGCAACCGTCAGCTTGCCGCCACGGACTTCCAGATCTGAGATTTTGATATAGCTCCAAGTACCTGTTCCCACAGGCAAGTTTACCTTCTGAGGCTCTTGTCCTTCTACCGTTGCGATCATCTCTGCCGCTTCCTGCCCGCCTTTGGATTTGGTCCAAGCGCGCACCTCGTACCTACCATCAGGCAAATTCTGAACCTCTTGAGATGTTGTCACCTCATACGGCGTATCATTCCAATGAATAAGTCCATAGGTACCTGTACGATGATTGCTAGCTTCCAGCTTAACGATGCCATTCGTAACATCTTCACCACTGGCACCCTTGTTGATCCACGCTTTAGGAAGGATCGGCCAAGCTGTTTCATCAACTGCTTCATCAAAGCTCGCGTTCATCAAGTAGTTGGTCTGCGCTGGGGTCTCACCATCATTATAGGGATTGTTAGGAACATTCACTTCCAAAGTTTGTTCAGCCGATGTTACAACCGTACCGTCAAACAACTCGATAGCGGCCTTTACTTCCTTCGTTCCGTTGGCAAGCTTCGAAGTCGCGTAAGTCCAAGTGCCATCCGGCTGTACAGGAGCATAAAACTTCTGTTTTCCAACCTGAATGCTGACATACTTACTGTTTTTGGCTGTACCAGAAATCGTGTAAGGCAGCGTAGTCACTGCTGACGAAGCCGGATTGATGCTAACTTCCGCGGTCTGAAGATCGCTGGTGAACTTGGCTCCATGAATATCATCCATGTACAGCGTCCCTGAAGAGGAAACGGAATTCTCAGAGCCTCCCATATAGAAGGAAACAGCCGTAATGTTCGTGCTGGAATTCGGACGAGCTGACGTGTCGCTGCTATACCAGCTAGGGTAGCGGAAGGAATCAAACGGCACCAGCATAATTCTAGGGTCCGTGCCTTGAATAACGGCTTTTGTCTCCCAATACTTGCCGCTTGCATCCGTAAATTGAATAGCCAATTCATTATTCGAGCCATCCGGCTGCAGCCAGAATGAGAAGCCATCGTAGCCTGTTAAGTTGAGGAAGTCAGGATTGAAGCTTCCGCCTGCATATCCAGGTCCGGCAAAATTATAATCAATCTTGAAGCCGAAATTCCCCTCAGACTTATGTGTCTTATCCAGCGATACGTCAAATGAACCGCCGCCGGAGTTGCGGCTGAACGCTTTTTGAACGAGTGCATCATAACCGCCGTAGCCTTCGAAATTATCCAGCTTCGATGCATTCGCCATTTTGATATCGTCCAAATAAATGGAACCTGCATTCGCAGTTGCCCCATTCACGCTGCTCACATAAATGGAAAACTCGATTACGTCGCTCATATTAATCGAAGCAGCTCCATACGCATCGATATTCCACTGAGGCTGTACAAAATCGCTGTACTTTAATTCAATAGTAGAACCAGTAGTTCCGCTCAATACCTTCTTAGCTTCCCATACACGGTTGTCCGCTGTCTTGAATTGGAATGCAAGCGCATTTGACGAACCATCAGGTTTCACCCAAGCGTGCAGCGCATCAAAGCCAGCCAGATTGACATGAGCCAATTGTTTCGTTAAACCGGTATACCATTGACTGCTGAAAGCATAATCAACCTTAACTCCATAGCTGCCTTGATTCTTATTCGTCGAATCCAGTGAGATGGAAATATCATCCCCATTCGTGTTTCGGTTGTATTGCACTTTCAGATTCTCATCTAAGCCGTAATCATATTCTCCATCTTCAAACACGTTAGCCGGTGCTTTATCAGTCAGAGGAATCATATTAACCCCATAACCGATTTCAGCTCTGGCAAGAGCCGGTGCCGCCCCGCTGCCTGCCGCCGGATACACCGCTTTCATATAACGAGTAGAAGCCGGCAGAGCGAAATCCGAGTAAATCAGCTTGCTCCAGCCATCTGCCGTAGCCGATTTGCTAACAGCAGGATGCACTTCGGCATAAGTGTCTCCATCAATAGACGCATAGAATTTGATTTCATCATTCACATTCGAATAAGCTGTAAATCGATATGAGTTCATATCCCCATCCGTTTTATATACAAGCTCCGCAGCATTGCTGTCGCTTCTGCCCAGTGTAGAAAGCCCCTCTGTACCGCTTTGACCTGCGACAATTTGCAGATTCGACGATTTCCCTGCATCGAGGCTTGTGAAGCTGTTATCTACGATAAAGCCGTTGCGCTGCAGAGGTGGAACCTCGGCAAAATCGGATCCTGTGTACACATATTCCAATTGAACCTTGTCAATTTGTACGGCGCTGCTGCCAGGAATGCTGAATTTCACATAACGAGTGCCGGCAGGCAAGCTGCTGACTGTGTAATCGTCTCCATTTTTAACAGCTTGAATTTCTTGATAATCGGCATTATCAGGCGATGCATACCAGGTAACCGTTCCGCTGCCTGCAGCCGTCATGCTCACCTTACTGAGTGGAACAGGAGAAGCATAGGTCAGGAAACCTGGGCTGGAAGTGGACACATACGCCTTGTATCAATTCCCAGCTCATTGCCGCTGGCTGCGCTAGTCAGAACATTCGTGGAATGATCATATGCATACACGTTGCGTTTTTCATTATCTTTGTACAATAAGCTGAGCTCATCCGTGATGACATGTGCAGCAACCGTGGTCACCTCATTCGACCAGTCGGAATGACCGGATTCGTTCACACCTCTGACCCGATACTTATACGTATGTCCCGTGATTGCTGTTTGGTCATGATAAGCCGGAGTTCCCGCGCGCCCACCATCGGAGAAGTCGTCTACGACCGTAGTCAATCTTGCCCGTCGGTCGACCGTTGGACTTCGTATCCGGAAGCGCCCACCGAGCCCTGCCATTTGATATCGGCCACAGACGTGATGTCAAACAATACCGGTGCATTCGATGGAGCCGGAATAGCCGGCACCGGCGTTGATTTGGTTACATCGTTTGTATTCATGTAATGCGCATATTTATAGACGGTGCGAATGATATCCTTCTCTCCGTAGTAATCACCGGAAGAAAAGCCAGGCCAGTGATAGGACGCCCAGTTGCCGGGATCTTCATCATGCCAGTAGAAGCCGCCGTCCTCTTTATGCGGACGCAACGACCAGATCATAATGCCGTCCGTTCCATTTTGCAGAGCAGCATTGTATAGCGTTTCTACAGGAGCGGCCGATGTATAAAGCCCGAATTCCCCGAGGATATAAGGCTTCTTGCCGTTTGCTGCTTGCTGGTCTGCATTCAGTTTATCCAGGAAGTTACCGGTGTAAAAATGGTTCCCGACAATATCGATGTTCGGATCATTCAGCGACTCCGCATTTACTGCAAAACGTCCGTCCAGCAGAAGCTGACTCGGCTGTTCTTCCTCCTTAATATAGCGTGCAATTTCCGTTGTCCAGGACTGAGGGAACTTATCCTGATTGTACCCGCCAAGCTCGTTGCCTGTTTCCCAGGCTAGAATGGCTTTATCATCTTTGTACATAACACCTGTGTACGTGTTTACACGATTCATCATGTAATGGATGACTTGTTTGAAGTCGCTGATCACAAGCGGGTCGGTATAAAACTTCCACGCGTCGTCATCGTGAGCCGCATCGTTGCTGATCGTGCCCGGATAGCGGAAGTTCACGTAGCTCTCAATTCCGCCTACCCACTGCCATTGATCGACGAATGGGATGATGACACGGATACCGTATTGATTTGCGAGTGCAAGGAACTTGTCCAGTTTCTTAAATCCTTCTTCACTAAACTGCATCGTACCGTTGCTATCCGGTCCCAACACTAGAGCACTCGACTCATTCGAGTTGTCATATCTTTTCACTGGCGGAACGTATGTCCTCGTTACTTTGCCGCCTATCGCCGCAAACGTGCGGAGCGCATCTTCCTTGGAAAAGTCAGGGTCGAGAATGGCCCCGGGATAATTTAAAGAAGCGAATCGAAAATCCGCATCTCCGTCTTTCAGTTTATCGCCTTGAACAGTAATAAAATTCGAAAATGCACTTTGGTACACTGCGTCCGTCACACTTCCATAAACGTCACTCGAAACACTCTCTTGTGAACTATCTGTACTGGTTTCAGCCATAGCCGGGACTGCTCCTATGAAAGAAAATAATAAACTTGAAATAAGTTCAACTGCTATCATACCGCTTACTAATTTTTTAAATCCGCGCTTCATGTTAATCACCAATCCTCACTTTCATTAGCTTCGATTGATACAGGCCAGCTCTTTGAATTCAATTTGAATCCTATTTAAAACATCGTACATATCGTGCCGAAACGCTGCCTCACCTCTCTTTATCATTACTTCTATTCCCATTAATAGCGCTTTCACAATTTAATATTAATTCATTATTTTTCAATTTTCAATAAAAATATTTACATTTTGTTCAAAACTTTTAATTTATATTTAATTATAAATAATTTAATATTTTCGATTAGTTATATAAGAAAAATAAGTTCGTTCAGTATCAGCACGCTGATATGCCCATTTTATAACTCAAAAAGAGTACTGCCAAAGTCATGATATGACTGAGCAGTACCCTCTTTTCTACTCTATGCCGTTGCAACCGCCACAGATGCAGCTTTTTCAGTTGCATCTGTCTGAGGTACATGCTTATGGCATCCAAAATATAAAAATTCAATAACGGGATTACCATTTATGAAACATTCATCTTTCTTACGTATTTCCGGTTTCGTGAACAGCTCCCCAGACTTCTCCATACAAGTTACCGTCACTTCAAGCTTTTCTCCAGGGAAGATACAATCGTAGGCTCGATCCGCTGTCATCCAATAACGGTCTGTTTGTTCTTGCGGATAGACGAATAACGCAGCTTCAGTTCCGGTATTTGTCACCACAAATACTTTGTTCATGATCTCGCATCCGTCAGGTCCGATTTCAGCAGACTGCACCCACTCATTCTTCGCTTCGACGGTCAACGCAGCCCCATTCATGGAAAGCGCAGGAGCGTAAACATGCTCTTTAACAGTAGACATGACGTATATATTTTCTACGCTGCCTGTCGTTCCAGTTTCCAGATATAGTCTGATGAAGAAAAGACCATTTTCCGTTTGCGGTACCGTGAACTTCAGCTCACCGAGCATGGTTGACCTGCCTCCGGCACTCTCACCTTCGAAGTGCTGCACATGCAGCTCTACGCCGCTGCTATCCAAAACAAGCGCACGCACTTTTGTAAACGCGCTTTTATCATTCCTATGCACAAACACCGGAGCCGCGAAATTCTCCCCCGCTTCATAATTCAGTTTCCTGTAATCCATAGAAACGTGTTCAGGCGCGAATGCCTTTTTCACCCAATAGTACGCCATCTTGGTTTCTTTGTAATAATCGACCAAATTGGTACAAGACACATTCGGCCACGGTTCATTGAGCTGCCAAACGATACTGCCGCTGTTATGGAATTGACGTCTGCGATTCGCCTCCAATATAAACCGCAGCCCTTCAGCCTGAATCCATTGACTGCAGTCCACAAACTGAGGCAAATCAGCAATGGAACCGAACATGTTCATATCCCTGTCGTACGTATCCCACCACTCGCCATGATGACGCCAGACGAAACTATCTGTCATCGGAACCGGATGTTGATGATCAGGACTCAGGAATTTACGAATACTTTTTACCGCGCTTACTCCGTCAACTCCAAATTCACTATGAAATAAGTGATCCGCTTCGCCGTAAAGTTCATAGTGATGCGGGTTATTCTGAAACTTCCAATGACCGTGCACATCATGACTGACACCTTTTTCCGGTGTTATATACTGTACAGGACCTGATGCCGATGTCGGCAAAAACAATCGCTGCGGATCATACTCCGCTACCAAAGCTTTTAAGATCGCTAAGTTCTCATCTTCATAGGTCGATGGTGTATTCGGAGCGCTCATCAGCTCATTGCCTCCGCTCCAAACGGTTAGACACACATGATTTCTGCGGTTTCTGAGCGCTTCAACGGCTGATATCTTCAACAGCTCCAAAAATTCCGGACGCTTGGAAGGAATGTTATCTACACCTGAGCTGGACTGAATGAATTCCTGCCAGATCATAATTCCATAACGGTCGCACAATTCGTATAGGTAAGGCTTTTCAATAATTCCACCGCCCCAAATACGAATCATATTCATATGGGCGCTTTTGGCCAAGTGAACGATCCAGTCGTAACGGCTCTCTGACACATTCCCGTACAAATGATCCAGAGGTGTCATATTAACGCCTTTGATGTAGATCTTTTTACCGTTCACAACAAAGGTATACGGCAATGCCTCCGAGGGGCTATCTTCATTGCTTACATATTCCAGCTTGCGCAGACCGGTATACTGTGTCCAGCTATCAAACTGTCGGGCTGAATCCGACAGCTTGATCTCCACCTTATAAAGAGGCTGCTCCCCATAACCGTTGGGGTACCAGAGTTGCGGTGACGGGATACGAAGCTCGGCAGCAGGGAGCTTTTGACCGGCTTGGATGTCATAGGTGATTTCTCCTGCGGACCCACCTTGAGGGTCTGTCACTTGCAGCGATAACTTTAAATCAGTTGACGGATCAAGGTCCTCCATGTTTGACATAGCGGCAGCGGATACCCGAACAACACCCTCACCATTGTCCATATCTGTCTGAATGTACACATCACGAAGAGAATATTCGTTGTGAACTCGTAAAATCACATCATCCCAAATCCCAACGTTTACGAGTCTCGTAGAGAAGTCCCATTTGTAATTAAAGCGGCTCTTTTGAGTGAAGGTCTCAGAGGTTTTTCCAATTTGAGCCATCTCATCAGGTGCCTGCTTCAGTACAACGACAAGCTCCATATGGTCATGCTGATCAAGAATTTCTGTAATATCAAACACAGCGGGATGATACATCCCTTTGTGCTCGCCCAGGCATTGATTATTTACATAAACGATTGCCTCATAATCGAGCCCTTTAAAAATAAGTTCTACCTTTGAGCCGGAAATCGGCGGGCGTTCAAATGTCGTTTTATATACCCACCAACGGTTCTCAACCCACTCGCAATGCAAACTGTTTAGGTCCTGATAAGGGTTCTGGATGAGCCCCGCTTGATACAGATCTTGATGGACCCCGCCAGGAACGGTCGCAGGCAGCCAATCCGTGACGCCCATCAGCTCCGTACCGATCTCCATACTGCTCCCTTTGACAGGTACCCAAGGCCAGTAACCTTTCACATACCATTTATATTCTCTAAGCGATAGCTCCATTATGTTTCTCTCCACTCTGTAATAATCTCTGCGCGCCAGTATTACGATTTAACCGCTCCGCTTGTCACACCTGAGAAGATGAACTTTTGCAAAACCAAATACATGAGTACAGTAGGAATCATAATGATCAAAATGGCTGCGCATATATAGCCCCACTCGGCTTGGTTGACACCAGCGAATCTCATAATCGAGGTCGAAACGACCACCAGATCTTTTTTTGGCATATACAAATAAGGAATGTACATTTCATTGTAGATATTGATCGTTTTTAAAATAACTAAAGTGGCCGTAGCTGGACCCAACAGCGGAAAAATCATCGTCCGGTAGATGCGGAATAACGAAGCTCCGTCCATCATCGCACTTTCGTCAAGCTCATAGGGAATGTTCGATATAAACTGTAGATAGATGTAGATTTGTATAACATCTGCGCCAATAAACAAGACAATAGGAGCACCTAATGTATTAAACAATCCAAACGATTTAATCATTGAAAAGACAACAACTTGCGTAGTGATGGTTGGAACAATCGTTGCACCTAGGAACGCTAGCATAATCAGCTTTTTACCGCGAAAATCAAATCTTCCCAGCGCATAAGCTGTCATCGTGCCAAGGATTACATTCCCTAGCAGCGAAACCGCGATAATAACGAGCGTATTCGTAAATGCAGTTCCCATACTGGCTCTTTGGAAAACCTGAACGAAATTATCAAAATTCAAAAAGGATTGCGGTAAGGAAAAAGGGTTCGTACTTTCATTCTTGCCCTTAAAAGCATTTACCAATACTACGTAAGGAGGAAAGAGCACGGTAAACGCAGCAAGGAGCAGAAGAATATACTTGCAATAATGCACAACATCAAATTTCTTCAAGGCTAACCCTCCTTCTTGTTGATGACGACATGCTGCAGGCTTAAAATCAAACCGGTCAACACCAGCAAAACAATACTCATCGCGGAAGCTAATCCAAAATTATTGAACTGGAATGCCGTTTCCACGGTTTTGAGCAAGAACGTTTCACTTGCCCCCGCAGGGCCACCCTTTGTTAATACAAATGGCAGATCAAAAATCGCTAGTGCTCCAGTCACAGTAAGGAACATGTTTAATTGAATAATTTTCGTCAGATTCGGTATCGTTAAGTGCCATAGTGTCTGAAAACGGTTAGCACCATCGATCTTGGATGCCTCATACATATCACCCGGAATCGCCTGCAGCGCTCCTAGGTAAATGACCATGTTATACCCCATAAACTTCCAAAATCCAATAGAAGCTAGCGAGAAGTTCACTATGGATTCATTTCCTAGCCAACTCACATGATCTATACCTATAAAGCTAAGTAACGCGTTCAACGATCCGTTGGATGTGTCAAATACGTACTGAAACATGAAAGCTACAGCTACAGCATTCATAATAAAGGGAAGAAACAGCAGGACACGGAACAAATTTCTTCCTCGTAATTTCGAATTTAAAATAACCGCGAATAGAATCGCAAAGATATTTTGAATAATACCAATCAAGACGTAAGGGATATGATGTAGAAATACACCAAACAATTCTGGATTCTTAAAAATTTCCTTATAATTCTCCCCGCCAATCCAGGAGACCGTTTCACTGTAGCCATCCCAATTAGAAAAGCTGAGGTAGATCATTTTAACAGCCGGATAATAGGTGAATAGCCCTAACAGCCCTACTGGCAGAAACAAGAAGCTCAACAATATGACCATTTTTTGTGTTTTATATGTCATTCCACTCATTTTCCCACTCCACTCTTCCGAGGAAAAATTTCTATTATGTAAGCAAAATGGATTACCGGAAGCCCGGATAATCCATTTTGCGCAAGTAGTGCAGCAAATGTTTACTTACCTAAAGCTTTCTTTGCAGCAGCCCATTTTTTCGTTCAGTTTATCAAAATAAGCTTTTGGATCTTTGTTGAGGACGAAATCTTGTACCACAGCTTCTTTAATAATTTGTGCTTTGTTGACAATTTGAGTCATATCGTCGCTGTCAGAAGCTCCCTCGATGTATTTCGCTCCGTAAGCATTAAATTCAGCTAATTGTGCCATTTTAGGCTGTTTGTCTTTAAGAACAGGTATAAAGCCCGCGAAATCATCAAATCCTGAATCTTCAATCATCCATTTCACAAATGCTTTCGCTGTTTCCACGTTCTTGCTATCCTTGTTAACCCCATAAGCCCAATCCGGAGAAAGCGGCGCGTTCAGTTTGCCGAAATTATCGTAAGGGAATGGGAAGTAGCCTACGTTATCTGAAGTAGTTCCACTGCTGATTACTTGCGGAATGACCCAGTTTCCTAGCAGGTACATCGCAAATTTACCGCTTGCAATATCTTTCTTCGATTGTTCCCAGTTTGTGGAGTTAATGTCCGGCTCCAAGTAGCCCTTTTCATGCATTGTTCTAAGTATGCTCATCGATTGACCATAGGCATTATCCATCGCGTAAGGCGCATCGGACTTCACACGATCGTTGTTTAAATTCGGGTTTCCTGAGATCACTTGTGGAATTTCAGAAGCCCAAGGGTACAGTGGCCATTGATCCTTAAAGTTAGACGCAAGAGGTACAATCCCTTTGGCTTTCAACTTTTCACAGGCAGCGTAGAACTCATCCAGCGTTTTGGGAACATCCGTAATACCTGCATCTGCAAACGCTTTCTTATTGTAGACGATTCCAACCGTCGTTGCGCCGGCGGAGATTCCGTACACTTTACCGCCAGTGGCTTTATAATCTTTAAAATAAATTTTATCATTCAAACCAAGGTCATCCAGTGGCGCAAAATATTTCGGAAGATCAGAGTTTGGAATCGTTGGAATCAGCGTAACATCCGGCAAATCACCAGTAGACATACGAACTTTAATGTTCTTGTCATGATCCTGAACGGCCTCGAACTCTACGTCAGCATTCGGATACTTTTCTTTAAACCGCTTCGCGTAATCCACGTACTCTTTGCCGACCATATCTGTGCGGTTGGTTAAGAATGTGATTTTACCTTTGATCTTGTCTGCATTGCTATCAGCCGACTTGGCAGTGGCAGCTGCGCCTTGTGTGGCTTTTGGCGTTTCTGCAGCCCCGTTCTGATCATCTGCTTTGCTGCCGCAAGCTGCTAGGAAGGAAACTGACATCGTTAGTGCTGCCGCTACGGACAAATACTTTTTCATCTGAAATGACCCCTCTCGATTGTGTGATCGCTTACAATATTAAAATACCATATAATTCACTTTAATTCAACATATTTTAATTAGTTTATTTTAAGTGAATTTCAACTTTGTTATAAAGTTAATTAAAACAATATTTACAAGTAAATCCCATCTACGATTACCACTCTATTGAGATTCATGCTAACGGCAAAAAAGCCAACCAGCGTTCCCTGATTGGCTACATATCCGTATATTTTTGATTTCATTAGCACATATCTCCGATATATGCGGTCTATCCGTGCCCCCGTTACGGGAGGCCGGAACTAATTTCTTGGATGGTTTGATTCGGGATTCTACCCCTCGGACATTCAACTTCTTTTCAACTTTTATATAAAATTCAAATTGTATTATAATGGACTAAGCTACTATGGTTCAGCTAACAATACATACATCTATGGAATGCATGTACAATAGGTAACAACATCTAGCACAACGGATTACAACGATTTCATTGGGCAACGCATAACATTTTCTTTAATATTTAAGAGTAACCGTTCAAGGGAAGCATCATCTCTGCTTCCCTTCCAATTATTATACGGAGGTAAATCATATGATTGTAAGAAAAGTGATATTTGCATTCACTATTTCGCTACTCGTAAACGGTTGTTCAAATTTATCACAAGACATTGATGACAGTAAAAATACTTCAACTAATTCAGCAGTTGTAGTTACAAGTAGTTCGGAACTTCCCACAAGATTTAGTTTAGACAGTATAAGAAAAGCCTTTAAAGAATATATCAATTATCGACTATGGTTTTATCCAGATGAAACAGAAAAACAATTTAATTTTGAACCCTATATTGGAAAAGAGATTACAACTGAGGTGCGAGTATATGAATCGAACCCCCAGAACATCTATATTCATACAGAAATAGGAGATTGGTTAGCCAAGATTGTCTACGCAAATGGATTTGTATACTGTGATGGATTTATAAGGCAAGAAGATACGAACATTTACCCTAAAGGGGATTATAAAAAGGTGGATACTTTAAAAATAAAAGTGGAGCCCCCGCATAAGCCGAACTACGGGACTTCTCATCGTAAAGATAAAATGATTCAAGCTGCGGTAGATTACGCAGAACATTTGTGTAAGGATTTTGAAAATGGAACAGAATCGGAATTATGGAAAGACTCCAAAGTTTATATCGTTGATTTTTATGAATATGAGAATGTAATCAACGTTTGGTTTGTTAGACAAGACGGATTTGCTTCGTATACTCCAGTGCAGGTAACTGAGAGTAATAATGAATTTACAACGCAGGGAATAAAAGGTTTCGACATTCCAAACATTCGAAAGTTAGATAAGAAGGATAACGAAACTTATTTCTTCGAGAAACAAATCGGAGACACTATTAAGTCGTATTGCCCGGGTAATACTTGATGCCAGGCACCATTCTTCACGGTCGTTCAGCTTGAAAAATTGGCCCCTCCACTCCAAACAATTCCTCCAGGTAATTTTTTAATGGTTTTTGAAGTGTGTCTACAATCGCCGCGATGATACTTGTTGCCAAAATGCTCATTAGACTTAGTGATATTGGCCCCGCTGCGTCATCACCTGAGATTTTAGAAATCACCTTTAAGCTTACGATCATGAACACAGAGAATAAGATAAATGTAAAAGCACATTTTTTTATAATCTTTAAAGATGTAAGAGATAACTGGGAGAAAGCATTGTTCCTTTCGATATAGGTTAATAGTTTAAATACTTGATACAACGCAACAGAAAACGAAATGCAACATCCATACGCGCATACTAATAGAGGATATATTGAGTAATCCCCACCTGGATGTGCTTTTACATCTTTAATGGTTAACACAGGTATCCAATACATACACAAAATAAGCAATGCAATTCCAATCAGAAAAATAATGACCTTCAGGAAAGTGGTTGAACCTTGTTTACCATTCATATAAAGCACCTCACTGATTTAATGATGAAATGACCTTAACATATTATTTATTGTTTTACAATAAAAAAATGTTGTTTTAAATAATATTATTATTGTTATTATAAAATGCAGCCTTCATACATCCAGAGAATTTGCCTGATTAATGTCTGTGAATCAAAAAAAGCAATATGCAATGACCCATCCGGGTGACAATTGCATATTGCTTTTTCATTGATTCATTTAGTTGAATAAAACCTTGTCTACATTGTATTTGGCCCTGTATGTATTCACGATATAGGTTTCGTAGATTTCTCTTTCAACCGGGTCTTCAACTACACAAACCTCAATTTTTGTTACTTCATTTCTATTGTTTTTGATAGGCGACACTGTATCCTCAAAATGCTTTTTGATTCTTGGGCGCAGCTTCCTTGCTTTACCTACAAACAATAGCTCATCTTTGTTGTTATAAAACATAAAGATGCCGCCCTTTTCCCTGGTAATCAAGTGGAAATCAGTAAAACCGTAAATATGGCTAAGCTCCGGAGCATCCTGCTTCAAAATGGTAACATCCGGTGTAGGAATGGTTATGTTGATCACGTTTGTTCACGTCCTCATTCTATATAGGTCTACATACTATCACAGTCGCCGCGGCAAACTATTCCTTATTTTCTCAATTGCCTCAATACTACTCTTTGGCCTTCTCACTTTTGCTGCCCTCTGACTTTGCTGCGGCTTCCGCGGCTGCTTTAAGTCCCTTGCTCTTATAAGGCTTAGGAGTGCTCTTAGCTCGATTGGCGCTTGCTTGCCAACGGTTCCAGCCCTTTTTATCCGTCCCTCTGCCTGTACCGCCTTTACCCTTTGCTTTACTCATGTGTTCACTCCATTACGTTGTGTATCTACTTCTTCAGTAACGAGGCCCACGTCGCTTCAAGCCATTGATCAAAATCAGCCCCCTTGTCACCTTCGTAAGTATCATAGACATCGCTTCTCATTTTTTGTAACTTCATCTTAAATTCTTCGAACGTATGGCCATCTGGTAAACTCTTCTTAATTCTCACCAAAATTTTACCTGTACCTTTTATCAAGTCACCTATTTTCCTTGATGGCAGCTTGACATCTTCCCCCAATGCCTTGAGCTTGCGATAGGCTGCCTCTTGGATCGGATAAACAGCATCATTGTTCATCAAACGCGTTAGGATATGAATACTTTGTTCATCATTAAATTGACCTAACGCTTCAACTGCTGCCAAACGTTCTCTCCAATTGGATGTTCGATTGGCTGATTTCTTTAATTCTTCGAAATTCTCGGGGATTTCATTCGTAAGTTCAATGTTCAACGGATTTTGGCTCCTTTTTGACTGCTGAAACTATGGATGATAAGTTTCATTGATTAGACTGATGTTACACCTTTTTGGGGATGAATGCCACTCTTTATTGACCATCCTACCAAACATTCTGAAATAACTGGTCTCTTATCATTCACCTGCTCAATACCAACTTGTAAATACAGAAGAAGCCCCATATGCTAGCGGAATTGCAGCTCCGATCATAAGTAACGGCCCCCACCAGGTGAAGAAGGAGATTCCCACACATAAGCTGATTACTATCAGCGCCGGCAGTACTAATATAGGAATTGCAGACTGAAGAGCTTGATGTTTAGCAGTGTCCTGTATAGAAAAAAGCGTCAGAAACGGAGCCGCTAATTCATCTTTACAAAACGATTTCCGCCAAAATACCAATAGACATGCGGCAAGGATCCAAATCGTAATTTTAAGAGCAACTGGCAAAATAAACATAGTTGCGCTGATCGCAGCGACGAACTGTATCGTATACTTCCACTGTGTACCATTTCTAAAAAAGGATTTCGTTAATAGATCAGCGATTCCGCTAACAGCCCCTTTCCCCTTGAACAAGCGCTGCGATTTGCTGAATAAAAGGGGATTCTTCCGTGTTGGTTTTCTTTTTCGCTCAAGAACACGGATTAACATCAACGAGACAATTCGCATCCGCGAATCTCGTTCTCTGGCAATATCTGCGAAGAAGGCACCTTTCTCTTGCAGCCGTATTTTACTTAAGAAGACAACCAGTATCAGAAAAAGAAGAATAACCATCCAGCTATAGAGAGTGGTATGACTAACCTCCTCCACTAACGCTTGATACAAGAAGAATAGTCCCACAAACACTACAATCCTGAGCATCCAAAGCAAAATGCCTTTTAAACGAAGCGCAAGCAATTGGCGAAGCAAGCCTACATTCAGTTTTAGCAAATAAGTAAGCAGCCCTAAACAAATAACTTGTACCACGCTAAAGGAATACGTTTGATTCAATAATGGAAGAAATACGAGCACCAGTATGATCGTCGTGATGCCCTGTAATACAAGTGAGTATCTATAGCCAAGCAGCATGATATGCCGAAACCAATTCTGATTCTGCCTGAGAAAAAGCTGGTCCCCCTCCTCAACAAAGTATCGAATGGTTCCTAGCCAAGTAAATACATAGAAAACCGTTGCAATCATGGACATCGATATGGAGCCAAACCAAGATGGCTGAGCCGCCCACCACGAGTAATATTGATAGCCTGCCAAAATCAACAGAGGAATAACAAAATAGATCGCTATAACCCAATCCACAGCCATTCGCAATGCCCGATACTGAAAATGCCAATCCGAACGCACTCTTCGCGTGAAAACCTGAAAGCTGCTCTTCAAGCCAGTGTCCCCCCTCATAGTAACGAATGGAAGCAGTCGAACAAAGGAGCGTCAGGCATGCCGCATTGCTTCTGTATGTCCTGCAGTGTTCCATTAGCCACCAATCTGCCACCTGAAAGAAGCACAAACGAAGTGCAAATCCGTTCCGCTGTATCTAACACATGGGTACTCATCAGAATGCCTGCGCCGCGCTTGCGCTCCTCGTCCAACATCGATATGAAATCTTTAATCGCTTTCGGATCCAACCCAATGAAAGGCTCGTCTACAATATACACATCCGGTTTATTCAAAAATCCAAGAATCAGCATAATTTTCTGCTGCATCCCTTTTGAAAACTTTCCGGGCAGCTGATGCTTCGCATCCAACAGTCGGAACCGGTGCAAGAGATCGTCTGCACGCTCCAGGAAAACCGTTCGGTCCAGATCGTAGACGGAAGCAGCAAACTCCATATGCTCCCATAACGTCAACTCTTCATACAAAATCGGATGCTCCGGAATATACGCATAGCTTTTCCGTTCACCCTTAAAGGAGATTTCACCCTTAAAATCCTTTAATAAACCAAGGATGCTCTTCATCGTCGTGCTCTTGCCAGCTCCATTAGGACCTAACAAACCCACCAGTTCACCTTGCTTCACATCAAAATGAATCTGTTTAATCGTATCCGGATTTTCATCGTACCCGGCCTGATCGATATGTACTTCTAATACAGCTACTTGTTCTTTGGACATTCATGGTCACGTTCCCTTCTACCTTCATCATATATCACGAATCTTCCCTTTTCCAACCATGTATCCTGAATTATGTATTTCTACCAAATACGATGGGATCTTCATTCTCAATTCAACGAGCCGCTAATGTCGCCAGCTTCAGCTTCATCCCTTTATTCGAAAAAGGATTCGATCGCTTTGATCAATCCGATGGTGCCGATGGAGATCAAATCTTTCAGGTCTTCATTTGTGTTTTCAAATATAGCTTCCTTAGCTTAATATGTATCAGTGCCCGGTTCTTGAAGAATCGAATGACGGCCCGTTCCGAGCATATCTTTTTCCTTATTTTTGACTAGGATCGGGTATCGGTATGTGATCGGTCCGTGTAGCTACTCCGCCGTGCCATAGATCACATGGTAATCCTCGCTCCCCGTGTCATCACAGGACCATGTAAAGTGATAGATGCCGTCACGCTTGAGAACTATTTTAATCCAGTATAGTTAGCAAGAGAGGGAATCACAGCTCGTGAGTGACTGAATTCTTTATCATCTTAGGCACATGTACAGTCAAATAGTTATTAACCCACATAGCATGATTTACGAATAAATATAACCTTCTAAAAGGAAGTGGATTTCAATGTTTTTTATCCCACAACCGCTGGTTTACATGAGGCAACCACAATCTCCTCCACCTGCATTCATTCCCCCAAAACCAGAGATATCATACGTAGTTGACTGTTTATATGAATACACATATGTCTGGCTCTTAAATGGAGACAATTTTTGGTTTTATCCAACTCGAGTAGAATACGGTGAAATTTCAGGATATAGATGGAACGGAGCATTTTGGATGTTTTATGGCATTGATCCAAGAATAATTGATGTCGTTGCTTGCCCCCCAATTCCTACCCTATACTGAAGAGAAAGGCAGCCGCTCGGCTGCCTTCTTTGTTTTTTGAGCTTATGTATCCCGTTAACGTAATGAAACACCTTCATACCTTCTATGTATGTCGAAAACTATAATGATTTTCACAATATTTGGTTTATTGAACTGTTCCAGATGTCTGTGTCAAGTTCTACGCTCCAAAATATACTACTGTATTACTTTACAGAAGGTGGTTGATAAACATTGAAGTGTAGTAGATTGAAGCTTAGCAGTCCAACAGTCAATCGTGTTCGGCACATTATGTCTGGTGTTACGTCTATTAATCGGGGGCATCAACATCTGTTCTTGAACTCGTCAGACGTCGTCGTACTAGTTCCCGGTTCGCACTTTCACACGTTTCACGGGGTGACTACAACGCAAAATGGACATCGGCATACGTACTCTGGTCGAAGCGGGCCTGTCAATCAACGGTGTTGGTCCACATGGTGGCGGTCCGAATCACTTTCACCGCTTCACGATTGTATTTAAACAAACAAACGGGCACACTCATACAGTAAGAGGTACAACTACCAAAAACAGATTTATCCCGAACAGTTCCCCCAATTCAATCTTATAAACACCTAAACAAACAAAAAGAGCCATACTCAACCAATACGAGCTTGTAGAATTTGAGGCGATGATTACACGCGGTTTTGTTGATATGGCAGGAAGAACAGTCGATTTGAAGTCCCGAGATTTTTGAACGTTTACCAGTGTGAATCAAAAAAGCAATATGCAATGACCCATTTCGGTGACAATTGCATATTGCTTTTTCATTGATTCATTAGTTTATTGACAGAGGTACAAATCGAATCCATAAAGAGATGCTGAGACTATAAATAGTAATAAAAAGTTAGCCCCAATAACAAGAATAACTTCATTCTTATTATTGGAGCTCAAATTTACAATTTAGTTATTTATAATCCAGTATATGATATGCAACATATGAAAGGTCATAAATATCCACCTTGTTGTCTCTATTCACATCTGACCTTTTGACCTTCTCCCAATCGATGTCTGTAGAATCCTTTCCATAATTGTAAGCTACCATCGCAAGGTCTCCTACGCTTATATTTCCGTCGTTGTTTATGTCTGCGTAAGCTACTTGACTCATAAATACAATTACTGCACTATGAAGTGCCGCAACGGAGCTGTCTACCTGGGATTGTGTTGCATTAGAGTTATTGTATACTGACATGGCCGCATTTATAGCAGCACCGAAGATATCTTTTGCTTCCTGCGGATATTGTCCAAGCTGTGTTCCAACTACTGCCCCTGCATAGATGCTTTCAGCACTACTAATAGCAACTGCTAGGGCTGTCTTATCAATACCATGTCCAGTTATCACTGAAGAAAGGAAGATATTTTTTGAACTATCCAAAGCGGTTACTTGATTGTCTACCTGTGCCTGTGTTGCACTGGTGTTGTCATAAACAGCTTTTGCTGCATCTATAGCTGCCCTAAAGATATCCTTGGCTGTCTGTGGGTACTGGCCTGTCTGTGTGCCTACTACCGCATTGGCATAAAGGGTCTCTGCGCTACTTATAGATGCTGCAAGTTGAGCCTTATTAACCTCAGATGCTGTGCCTACTACAATGGTTTTACTGCTCAATACCGCCTCAACCTCTATTCCCTCAGGCGCAGTACCAAGCACCGCTTGGGTAACTGCAATATTTCCGGAAGCATTTGCTTTTGCCTTGAAGGTGACGTTGAGTATTGCCGCGCTTGGCGTACTCAAACCATCTGTGGCCACAGAAATAATTCTTACAGCGCCGGGAGTGGTTTTAGAGTCTACTACCGTGATATTGTTATTTGCACCTTCTACAGATACATACTCGAAGATATTAGGGTCATAACCAAGTGAAATATCCTGAGCATAAACGTTTTGTGGCACACTGTCCAGACTGATTCCTACAATAAAGTTACTTGCAGGCGGTACAATGCTTGCTGCCGATATGTTTACTATAGGTTTAGTTTGATCTACTGGAGTTGTAGTCGTTGTAATTGTGTCGGCTGCTTTTCCAACTATGATCCATTTGGCAGCGGTTTCGATACTGTAGCCTGTTTCGTCTGGCAGATAGTTGTAATCGTCAACGGCTTCAGGGAAGTCCGGCAGAACGTTCGCCGTACCGGCAACGATACCACCAGCGATGAAATAACGGTCGGCACGGTTGCTGCCATAGCCGTGTTTCGATGATTTGGTTCCCACTCCAGACACCCAAGAGGTGTCGTTATACATATGTGTGCCCAAGATATAGTTCGCTGCGCTGAGCGTATATTTCTCGCTCACAATCTCAGGAAAATACTTGTTCAGGACGCTCATGCTAACACCTATGTTGAGAACGCTGTCATTGCCGCCAGCTACCGGCACGCCAAACGGATTGGAGATCTGGCTGTCCAAGACAGGGAGATAATTGGTTAGAGCTTGCTTAAATTGATTCTTGAAGTCTTCATCCATATAAGTAAGGACACGCGCAGCTTTCCATCCGTCCATTCCGAAGTTTACAGTACTCAGCTCAAGTGCCGAAACTTCCGTAATGAACTGCTTATATGTTTCCTTGTTGCCACTCGTGGCGATCAGGAGCTGCACAGCAGCCCTCCACTCAGCAGCAACCTGCGTTCCGCTAGTGACAAGTGTCTCTGTATTCCAAATCTTTTCCGCTGCTGTCAGGCAGCGAGCGGCAAGTGCGTCGTCAAAACCTTTGAGCGCATAGGCTGCCGATGCTAGCGCGGCTGCTGCATCATACTGCATTTCCACGTCCTTGGTACCGACAAAAGCAAATCTGTCGTCCAGCTTGCCAGATTTTAAGCCATATCTAGCGTCCGACGCGAGAGTACTGTCGTAAACGAAGCCGTCCGAAGCCTTCGAGGCGTCACCTGACTGTGCATATTGCTTCAGGGTAGGAACCTTCAGACCCTTGAATACGAATCCGACATTTTCAATTTGTCCTAATATCTGCAGGATTCCCTGCTTCACTTGCTGCTGAATATCATTAATTCCGTCCATTCTGTGCAGCTCAACGAAGCTGGATGCATGATCCATTGTGAATGTGTCATAGTCTACACCAAACTCTTTAAATGCCAAAGCGAGATCCTGGATCACACTAAGGTTGCTCGCAGTATCAAGATCATAGCCGCTTGGATTGTACCATCCACCAACAGCCAATCCAGGAATATGCTCATAGGGTGCATAGGTAGAATCAGTTACAGTTCCCAAGTTCCATCCACCAAACCACTGCATATTGAGCGGAGCTTGAAGCGCATCGTCTGCAAATGTCTGTTTATGCCAGATGCGGTAACTCTCGCGAACAGTCATATGATCCATATGGACAGCAAGGAAGTCACTGAGGGATGACTGCCATGATCTGTCATAAACGTTCTTTTTTATCATGAACGGATCAGTGCGTTCTCCAGCGTAACGGATTACGTACATACCAGGATCTTTGACTGAGGAAAAGTCAAAATTTCTATAGGTATAACGTGCCAATGAAGTAGGTGCGCCAATCTCGCCGGAAAATATTTCCGTATAGGTACCATCCATATTCAAACGGTCAACATAAGCTGTCGTTGGTGCGTTGAAGTTAGGATCAAGTTCGATTACGGCAACCTTTGAGAAATCCGTCGCATATCCAACCTGACTGTGAGCAACATTGGGTTTGCGGGTCCAATCCTGCTTTACGTCAGGGCTGATGTGCCATGTGATTTCGGTGGCGTTTGCTGGAATCATGGTGCGGAGTATAAACCAGCCGTCCTGTGTATTGTTGCGTCCGTCGAAGAGCGAGAGATCACCGCTGTCCGACGAAATGCGAATACGGTTTTCATTGTCCTCGGCGGCGAAGGTCATCTTCTTGCCGGTTGCGAGAGGCAGCGGCTGCATGTTGCCTTTATCACTGTACCAGCTCTTCACGTATGAGGGCTGATCCTCGGTCCTAGCTCTCTCAGCACTCGCCATATCGTCCTCAGGAACGAGAGGGAATACGCCGAAGGAATCATAATTGCCATCGCCGTTAGTATCAGCCTGGAAGCTCTTGCTGATGAACTGTGACGGGGCAAATTGTAAGCTGAAGCCCGCTTTGCCTATAAGATCTGCTGGCAGAGGGTTGTCTAGCTTAACCGTAAGCTTGATACCGCCAACTTCGGGCTCTGCCTTCAGATTGTAACTAACCGCAGGGTTGCCCTTTGAATCTGATGGAATAATCAAGCTCGCGCTGAGGGTATTGTTCACATCGTCAACCGTTCGGCTGTTGCGTACTGGAGGGATAGCACTATCCCACTTATCCGGAGCATTCAGCAGGCTGATGTCGCCGTTGGTGGCGATACGGCGTCCGGACTGGATAAGCTCGATGCCCGCGTTCTTCTTGTCGCCGAGTGCAGCATCAAAGGTGTTGTCATACATGAACAGGTTGAAGCCTGGGGTCTGCAGATATCCATCTGTGGAACTCGTCTTCTTAATACTCATCATGAAGTTATTTGCGAAGTCCTTGGTTGGTGCTTGAGTCTCAATGGAGGGCTCATTGGCGATCATACTCGCAGCCATACCTACAGAAATCCACTTAGACTGGTAGTTGATGATCGACTCGTTTTCAAACCACAGGAAGTTAAAGTCACCAAGTGATTCCACGAAATCTGGCGCAAAAGTGATGTGACCAGGCAGGATGGAACCGGGAATGAATGACTGGTCCGCACGGTTGCTGTTATAGGGTTTCAATTGGGACTTCGTGCCAACACCCGACACCCACGAATTGTTGTTGGCAGGGTGTCTGCCCAGGATATAGTTCGCAGAGCGTAGCGTATACATCTTCAAGGAATCGATAGTTGGAAAGTATTTATACATAATGGCTAGGCGCTGACCAAAGCCAATTATGTTCGGCGATCCGCCCCAGCCTGCTCCTGTGGTAAACTGCACTCCGAATGGATAGGTTATGGTAGGATAACTAACCGTGGCCGCGTATTGAGTCACAGCATTTGCCACCTGAGTTCTATAGGCCTCGTCCATGAGATCCATGATGAACATGGCGTTGTATCTTGAACTTATACCGTTTGAGTTAAATGCAGTGGATGTTAGTGAGGATAAACGGTTCTTAAAATATTCAAACTTGCTGGTGTTGCCCACCTTTTTGGTCGCAAGCATCAGCTGAACCAGCGTATTCCATTCGGTGCCCAGATTCTCCGGCTGGGATGCTCTTTCCTTGTCCCATATGGCGAGTGCAGTGTTCAGGCATTTGGTCGCAAGCTCAGGATAATAATCATATAGTAAGTATGCGGCTCCTGCGATATCCGCTGAGGTGTTACCGGTTAGATTGCTGGTGAAGCCTCCTCCTCCCCCGGCGAGCAGTAATACTCGGTCGTCAGGTTTGCCAGAATATACGAGACCGCCACGCTCAACTGTTTCATTTGGGCCAAGGGTGGAGTCGTATATATAACCGTCGGTGTCGGAAGAAACATCGCCTAGATGAGTGTACTGGCGCAGAGTACGTAATTCCATTGTTCCGCCGTAGCCGCCGAGATTATCGATCTGTGCAAGGACATACTTGATTCCGTGTGCAACCTGCTGCACAATATCAGGAATTCCGTCAGGCATATGCATCTGTACCACACCGCCTGTTTTGTCATCCCACTTAACAGATAACGTATCGCTGTTGTCCATATTGTTGAAAGCCTCGGCCGCAAAAATAAGGTCCTGAAGCACTTCGATTTCCCTGGAACCCTGAAGGTCAAAATCACCAGCGTCATACCAGCCGCCGACATTCAGTCCAGGAATATGCTGCCCCGGCGTGATGCCTTTCTCAGTGATTGAAGCCGGCATAGTTGCTGGCATGCTCATACCGTCAAACCAGGAAGCACCTAGAGGTCCTATGCTACCGTCATCCATATGCGCTGCTCCATGCCAGATGCGGTCGCCGTCGCGGACTTCAATATGGTCCATTTGAACCGCAAGGAAGCCACTCAGAGCCGATTGCCAGGATTTATTATATACGTCGTCCGCAATCGGAAATACTTCGCTTTCTTTATCACCATACTTTATGACGTACATACCCGTCTTAGTTTCGCTTGTAAAGTCGAAATTTACATATTTATACCGCTGCCATGATACGGGAGCAGTTACATTAGCGGTGTATACCACTTCCTTAGAACCGTCTGCGTTTACATGAAGCAAGGACGCCGACAAGGGAAAGTTATTATCATATTTGTCCAATTCAATAACTGCAAACTTCTCCTGGTTGGGAGAATAACCAGCCTGGCTGAAAGCTATATTAGGCTCTCGCACCCAGTTCTGAACTACCTTGGGACGGATATGCCATTTTGCAACCGTGTCGCCTTTCTTGCCATCATTGATCTGGTTACTGAGCACATACCAACCATTCTGCGCGCGGTCGCGACCGTCATACAGCTGGAGTTTGCCGGTATCAGAGGTAATACTGATATTATTCAGCTCGTCCTCAGCGGCAAATGTAAAGCCATATCCCTCGGCAAACGGAAGCGGCTGAGAATTGCCCCTATCTTTGTTCCAATCTTGTACGTACCATGACTGGGTCGGAAAGTTGGGACGCTCAACTTCGGATATTGTGCTCTGTGGATGGAGCGGGAATACTCCGAAGGTGTCATAGGGTCCGTTCTCTGTGGAGATTGCCTGAAATGTCTTGTTCTCAAATTTTGAGGGGATGAACTCCATGTTGAACCTGGCCTTGCCAGCCAGACTCGCTGGTAAATCCGAGGTAAGTACGGCTGAGAGCAATACGCCGCCTGCCTCTGGGGTAGCAATCAGGTCATACTTGAGAGTTCCGTCCGTGGCTCCGTTGAAAGTCATCGGGCTGGTGATTGTGTTAGTCGTCATGTCAAATATTTTAGTGCCACGTGTGGGCGCTGGAGTCGCGTCCCACTGCTCGGGAGTGGGCATATAGTGAATGTCGCCATTGGTAGCTATACGATTCCCATGGAGAAACAGTTCGATTCCCCCCATGTGCTGGTCGCCGAAGACACCGGAAAAGGTGTTGTTGTACATAACTACATTGAAAGCATTGGAGTTTACCGTTGTGAGGTATCTGTTTGCGTCGGTTGAGCTGCTAAGAACCATGGGGAAGTTACTGTCGGAGCTCCCTGCGGCTTGTACGGGAAGAATGGCTCCGCTAGGCGCTACACCTAAAACCATGCTAACGCTCAGAGCCATCGATACGATTTTTTTCTTTAAAGAGTTAATGATAAAAACACACTTCCTTTCATTTTTTTGATGTAAGATTCTGGGCAGTCAAATGTTCTAAGCATCATTGAGTTCATTCGCTTGCTCTTACCCTCTCCTTTGATTTCGATACATTTCGTATCTACATTTGCACACATTACCCCTATTCAGATTGTGCCTAGTCATTGCCCCAAGTATCCACGGTTGAAGCATGGTTTTGAGTAACGCATCATAGTTTGCAATATTGGCCATCCGCATCACCGAAGAACAGTTGCTGACTATTCGCTAAAGAAATGAATCATAGAGAGGGAAGCGAGCCTCCCTCTCTTTTTCCGCTGAGTGCTACTTATTCAAGTATTTTCCTAGCCAATGCTGCAAGGTCCGCGATGTCGATCTTACCGTCGTTATTCAAGTCGGCATTCTTGTAGCTCGACCAGTCCAGATCAGCGGAGGTTTTGCCGTAGGCTGCCGCAACGATTGCCAGGTCACCAACGGAATAACGGCCGTCGCTGTTCGTATCGCCCGGCTGCGTGCGAATCACTGCATCGTTAAATGTCTGCAGGGCAGCATTCAACGTGCTTACTGCCTGCTCAACTTGATCCTGGGTTGCCGCAGCGTTATCCGCTACAGCCTTCGCCTGATCGATAGCTGCCTGCAGCGTTGCTTTGGAGCCCGCCGGATATTGGCCTGTCTGGGTTCCCTCAACGGCAGCGTCATGCTTGCTTTGTGCATCGGCGATTAAGGTATTGAGGGCTGTTTTATCAACGACCACACTGTTCAGCTGAACCGTATAAGACGTGCTCTGCAGTTCATTTTCAACGCCGGCTTCATCGGCAACGACTGCCTTGGACAAGGAAATCGTAGCGGCTGCAGCCTGCGTATCGGATTTTGCTTTCCAGTGAAGCTTCAGAACGCTGCCGTCAAGATGAGCGTCTTTTCCAATTGTTGCTACAAGGAGCCGAACTTCCCCTTGCTTCTGAGCCTTGTCGGCAATCACGACTTCAGTCGGCTTCACGGATTCGGCCGATACGTATTCCAGCTGGCTCGGGTCATAAGTAAACGTTAAGTCCTGGGCATAAATATTTTGATCTATGCCGCTTAGGCCATAGTTCAGATCAAAGGCTGCTCCTTTAGCAGCTTCTGCTGGGCCTTCAAGAACAGCGCTCTCAGGCGTAACCGTCACACGACTTACCGCCGTCTTATTGCCGTCTGCTGTTGTCGCCGTAATATCTGCATTTCCTGCAGCTATGGCATGAACCGTTACAGTTGTCGTACCTGTTGAAGCGTCGTACACGGCACCCTCTACCGTTGCGACTGCCGTATTGCTAGACGAGAAGGTTACGGCCTTGTTGGATGCATTTGCTGGGGTTATTGTAGCGATCAGGGTTCCACTGGAGCCCGCCGTCAAGCTTAATGTACCTTTATCAAGTGTGACACCAGTCACATCAACTTGAGGTGCTGATCCTTCCGATCCAGGTACGATTAAGTGAATAGGAGTACTTACTACATGGTTAGTTCCATCAGAAATCGTATACGTGTACGTGATTTCTCTTGCGTAGACAGGTTGAGTAACAAGGCCTGTTGCAGAGAGGATACTCGCATCACTTGAATCGTAGCTGATGGTATACGTTGGAGTGATGCTTTTCACGAGTTGTACCGTGTTTGATCCTTCACTAAATTGTACGGTTTCGGGTAATTGCGTTCTAACATATTCAGAAACTTTGGTTGCAGCATTCATTTTCATTTGAGCTGGAGTGACCGGCAGTGCATCATTTATATTCAGTACCTGAACATATTCTACATAGGTATCAATTACTGGGCTACTAGCTGCGTTCTTCGTTGCGAATAGTCCCATTTTGGTATTGTTAAGGCTTGCATTAATTGCTGCACCTACATTTGTATAAGTAATACCATCCAACGAATATGAGCACTGGTAACTATCCCCAGTCTTAGCCATTCTTAGATAAATGGTTAAAGTGCCGTCTCCATTGGCATTAACAGCATTTGTTGCAGATGAAGAGAATCCCTGATTGACTTCACGTCCAGCTTGGACGATGATGCGACTTCCGTTGTTTTCGGCATCCAGTTTTACATAGTTATCGTCATCCTGCCAAGCTAAGAACGCAAATTGTTGATAGGTTGCAGATGGTGCTACAGGATAGTGGACCTTAGTAACAATATCCCAATCACCACCGGCAGGGGCTGTAAATACGTTATTCCAAGCGGCATTTGTTTGATAGATATCCCCCGTTAATGTAGGAAGACGTAGTCCCTTACCTTGTTCTAATGAGTAATTTGCAGCATCTGGTTTAAGAATTGTCCAGAAGTTCGACAAATTCTCAGATGTTGTATGAACAAAGTTGAAGCTTTCAGCCCGATAATTAAGCTTTATTGTATATGTCGTCTTTGCGCTTCCCATTGAAACATCAACCGTCGCCTGACCCGGCACTGCCGTTGCCTGACTGATATGAACGGAGACACCTGGATCTTTAGGGGTCGCCGTTATCTTGGGGATCGTCCCATAAGGAGCTAGCACATTGTAGGTGTAATTGTCTGGCGTAAATCCACTGACCTGCGTGCCATTCACCATAAGGCTGCTTAACGTGGTGTCAACCTCAAAGTTTACTGTATAAGTAGTCTGTTTGGTGCTATCACTTGATGCGACTGTAATTACAGACTGGCCGGGGAGTTCCGAAGCTTGAGTAACTGTAACCTTCGCAGTGGAATCGGCTGCGGCTGCCGAAACCTGCGGTATCGTTCCCACCGGGGTCGTAATATGATATTCGTGTGTTCCCGGAGCGAAGCCGCTCAGCGGTGACCCGTTCACTGTGATATCCTTTAATGAGATCGTGGTGTCAGTCAATCCCGCTAAGGCTGCCGTCAACGCGTTTGTTGCGTCCTTCACGTTATTTAAGGCATTAAGATCATAGATTCTTACACCCAGAATATCATTGGCTGCTTTTCGGGCTGCAACAAAATTGTTCCAGCTGTCAGGAGTGTACCTATCCTTGGAGGAATCCAAATCCTGAGGAAGATTACTCAGCTGCTTTTTCAATTCGAAACGGGCTGCACTGCCGACCATAGCATAGTAGGACATCTTTGCCGTATAGTTTGTATTTCCCGTGCTATCGGCCGACATGAAGATATGCGCACCCTTGTTGGAGTTGAACGTGCTCGAATCACTCACTCCGTCAAAGGCGTACATGCTCAGCTTGCCGCCATTGCCCTTGCTGTTCTCGAGCAGGAAATCAAATTGATTCGCCTGCCAATCAGCCTGCTCTCTTTGGATTTCAGGCAAATTCGCCATGGCAGCCGTCCAGCCGTTTCTAACCAGTGCCACATGTGCGTTGGGCGTGTTATCCCAATTCGTTTTCGTCCAGTTCGGATTCTTCGATCCGTCCGGCAAATAGTACGGAAGTGCGTTCGGATCATAATTCGGATTGGCCACAAGATCGGAACGTGTGTCGGATTCGGTAAATTGGATTTCATCGCTAATGGCGGCGAACTTATTGAAGGTCTCTTTAAACACGTTCACGTCGAGTGAAACCGCGTTCCTGTTCTGCATACCCACGACAAAGGTTGTGCCGTCTTGCTTCATCTGCTGGTAGATAGGCGTCAGCATAGTAACGGTCGCGCTGCGCTTTGGCTCGTAGGGTTTATCGGCGTCGTAAAAGTCATTGTATACAAACGTCCAGTTTGCTCCCAATGCTTTGTTGTATTTCGAGGCAGATGCAAATGCCTGTCTGACAAACTCGCTCTCTGCCAGGATCCTGTCTTCACCGGTCAGATCCGGTCTTTTGAAAATGCGGCCCCAGTTGCTAACTTGGTAATCGCCATCATTTCGGATATAACCTGTATAGTCGTCAATGGCTTCGTTGACTACATCCCATGAGTAGAGTACGTCGTCATAAGGAGCGAATTTTTCAAATACCGCTTTAATATAGGAATCGATTCTAGCCAGCATAACCTCCCTGCTTGCCCAGGGCTTAGAGGTTGAAAATCCTTCATGGAAGAAAGCCTCGGGCGTCTGGTTGTGCCAAAGGAGCGTATGACCTTTGATCTTGACCTGATCATTAGGCCCCCGGGTTTTGTTTAAATTCCTGACATTGTTTAAAAAAGTCTCTTGAGAGGTCGTTGACGCAAGTACGGCGGTCTTATTTGCCTTATCAATCGCAGCCGCACGCTCTTCATCGCTGGAATAGGCTGCGTTTAAAGCGCTGTTATATGCTGCAGCCGACTGGCTGGAGCCGAACAGAGCTGACGGCTTAAATTCATTAGCCGGACTCCAACTGTCATAATGATGCTGCAGCATGCTTTGCGGATCTCCACCCCCAAAAAAGCTGCTCATCCCCTGAAACGAACCGAACTTAAAATAGTTTTGAAAAGTCTGATAAAGCGATGGAAGCTCAGGCTGATAGCTTGCCGAAGCAGGCTGAACTAAAAAAGTCATCAGCATGGTAACCATAAGTGATAATGCTATGATCTTATTTCTCATCTTGATTTCCTTCCTCCTATATGAGATACATTACTGCAATCTGTTTCTCCACCATATCATCCGATAGTAATTCTCGAAGAGGGCTAAAAAATAGCACCCTCTTTAGGTTTTGATACATTATGTATCAGTCATTGCATACCCCCTCTTCATTCAGTGGTCATCCTCCAAGTGTCTTCAAGTAAATGTCCCCATAAGCTTCAATTCATGATCTTGTCTATCATTTGTTCATGTTCCGCTTTCCCCCTCTATTGGTTAAACGAACTGATACCGCTTACAATATTTATTGTATCAGCGTCAAAAGCGGGCCGCTATGGCGGCGGCCCGCATTCTTTTGCCTCCTATCAGCATTCATTTAACCCAGTATGAAAACGAACACAATCCTTTTACAGTGTCTAGCATTAATCTGCGCTTGCCAAAATTTGCTGCTAAGTTTCACTATTCAAGTATTTTCCTAGCCATGGCCGCAAGGTCCTCGATGTCGATCTTACCGTCGTTATTCAAGTCGGCATTCTTGTAGCTCGACCAGTCCAGATCAGCGGAGGTTTTGCCGTAGGCTGCCGCAACAATTGCCAGGTCACCCACGGAATAACGGCCGTCGCCGTTCGTATCGCCCGGCGTTGTGCGAATCACTGCATCGTTAAATGTCTGCAGGGCAGCATTCAACGTGCTTACTGCTTGCTCAACTTGATCCTGGGTTGCCGCAGTGTTATCCGCTACAGCCTTCGCCTGATCGATTGCTGCCTGCAGCGTTGCTTTGGAGCCCGCCGGATATTGGCCTGTCTGGGTTCCCTCAACGGCAGCGTCATGCTTGCTTTGTGCATCGGCGATTAAGGTATTGAGGGCTGTTTTATCAACGACCACACTGTTCAGCTGAACCGTATAAGACGTGCTCTGCAGTTCATTTTCAACGCCGGCTTCATTGGCAACAACTGCCTTGGACAAGGAAATCGTAGCAGCTGCAGCCTGCGTATCGGATTTTGCTTTCCAGTGAAGCTTCAGAACGCTGCCGTCAAGATGAGCGTTTTGGCCAATTGTTGCCACAAGGAGCCGAACTTCCCCTTGCTTCTGAGTCTTGTCGACGATCACGACTTCAGTCGGCTTCACGGATTCGGCCGATACGTATTCCAGCTGGCTCGGGTCATAAGTAAACGTTAAGTCCTGAGCGTAAATGTTCTGATCTATGCCGCTTAGTCCATAGTTCAGATCAAAGGCTGCTCCTTTAGCAGCTTCTGCTGGGCCTTCAAGAACAGCGCTCTCAGGCGTAACCGTCACACGACTTACCGCCGTCTTATTGCCGTCTGCTGTTGTCGCCGTAATATCTGCATTTCCTGCAGCTATGGCATGAACCGTTACAGTTGTCGTACCTGTTGAAGCGTCGTACACAGCACCCTCTACCGTTGCGACTGCCGTATTGCTAGACGAGAAGGTTACGGCCTTGTTGGATGCATTTGCTGGGGTTATTGTAGCGGTCAGGGTTCCACTGGAGCCCGCCGTCAAGCTTAATGCGCCTTTATCAAGTGTGACACCAGTCACATCAACTTGAGGTGCTGATCCTTCCGATCCAGGTACGATTAAGTGAATAGGAGTACTTACTACATGGTTAGTTCCATCAGAAATCGTATACGTGTACGTGATTTCTCTTGTGTAGACAGATTGAGTAACAAGACCTGTTGCAGAGAGGATACTCGCATCACTTGAATCGTAGCTGATGGTATACGTTGGAGTGATGCTATTCACGAGTTGTACCGTGTTTGATCCTTCACTAAATTGTACGGTTTCGGGTAATTGCGTTCTAACATATTCAGAAACGTTGGTTGCAGCATTCATTTTCATTTGAGCTGGAGTGACCGGTAGTGCATCATTTGTAGTCAGTACCTGAACATATTCTACATAGGTATCAATTACTGGGCTGCTAGCTGCGTTCTTCGTTGCGAATAGTCCCATTTTGGTATTGTTAAGACTTACATTAATTGCTGCACCTACATTTGTATAAGTAATACCATCCAACGAATACGAGCACTGGTAACTATCCCCAGTCTTAGCCATTCTTAGATAAATGGTTAAAGTGCCGTCTCCATTGGCATTAACAGCATTTGTTGCAGATGAAGTAAATCCCTGATTGACTTCACGTCCAGCTTGGACGATGATGCGACTTCCGTTGTTTTCG
This sequence comes from Paenibacillus hexagrammi, assembly GCF_021513275.1. NCBI lineage: Bacteria > Bacillati > Bacillota > Bacilli > Caryophanales > Paenibacillaceae > Paenibacillus > Paenibacillus hexagrammi. The sequence goes on from NZ_CP090978.1 coordinate 4,140,605, forward strand.
GCATCCAGTTTTACATAGTTATCCTCATCCTGCCAAGCTAAGAACGCAAATTGTTGATAGGTTGCAGATGGTGCAACAGGATAGTGGACCTTAGTAACAATATCCCAATCACCACCGGCAGGGGCTGTAAATACGTTATTCCAAGCGGCATTTGATTGATAGATATCTCCCGTTAATGTAGGAAGACGTAGTCCCTTACCTTGTACTAATGAGTAATTTGCAGCATCTGGTTTAAGAATTGTCCAGAAGTTTGACAAATTCTCAGATGTTGTATTTACAAAGTTGAAGCTTTCAGCCTGATAATTAAGCTTAAAAGTATATGTTGTTGAACCGAAAGGACTAGTTACAACAGCAGTGGCATTGCCTGGAATGGTTGTTGCTTGGTTCACGACACACGTTAAACCATCTCCACACTCTACCGAGTACTCGTAATCTCCAGGTAATGCATCCTTTGGTACAACTACATCATAGGTAGTAATGCGTGGATCAAATCCTGGAATATCTACTCCACCCTTTTGAATTTTATCCGCCACAGGATTTAATGCATCAAGGCTTCCAATTCTCAAATATTCAAAAGATACATGGAGTACATCCGCGCTTCCATTACCATTAGTTGCTATTAAACCTAATTGTGGTGCGGCGAAATTCACTGCAGCTGTTCCGGAATAACTAGACCAAGTGACACCGTCAGCGGACCATTGTGCTGAAATCGTCCCATTGTTACTAGTTAGACGTAAATACATCTTTGTGTTGCCTGCTGAATTTGTGTTGCCTGTAACTACGGTTGCTGTCCCATTGACGACATTATACAATGCAATTCGGTTCGTAGTTCCCGTAGAACGTTCATAAACAAGTTTTACGTAATTAGAGTCATCTTGGTAATAGATCAACCCGCCTTGCTGATTGTTAGAAGTAGGAGTGGCTGAAAAATTCACAGCAGTCTGCGATACGAAATTACCAGTCGCTGGCTGCATAACTAAGTTCTGAACTGCATCTACCGCTGCCTGTTTTGTTCTGATCGTCACTCCATTATTCGTGTCGAAAGAATAATCCGAATCTTGCCGTACGATGGAGTAGTGACTATCTAAAGCTGCTGCTCCTTTGAATTCAGCACTTACCGGTGGCCGACCAAAGTTAACTGTATAGACCCTACTAAATGTTGAATCGGATACTGTAATCTTTGCTGTTCCAGGAATACCATTAGCTTGCACGATTGATACAACGCTATCGGCATTAGCAGAAATAGCCGCTACCACTGGGGCTGCACTCTGTTCGAAAGGAACTACCACATTATATTGATTGATGGAAGGATCAAAACCGCTAACTGTGGTCCCGTTAATCTTGAGGTCTTTCAGGGTAGTAGAAGGATTAACATAAACGATAAAGTCAGTTGAACGCTGTTCTCCTGCATAACTAACGGTTGCAGTAATCGTTGCTACGCCAGCTCCAAGGGTAGTGATTTGATCGCCAGCTATTGATACCACTCCCGGTCTATTGCTGCTATATGTTACGGTCATTCCAGCTGGCATAGCTTTGCTGGAGCCCTTGGCAATATATCCATATAGCGTATCATCATTCATTGCAACCGTAACTTGTGGAAGTACAGTCTTTCCTTTGTCGAAAAATACCCGAGTTGGGATATCTAATGCCACGTCGCTGTCCTGACGAGGTTTTGCTGTTACAACGCTTAACTTAGGAGCTACCGAGCCTGTAACAAAAATATCCTTGTTAAGTTTAATATCCGCATCTGCACTTGATGTGCTGAACTGCAAATTGTATCTTCCCGTATCCATAACCCATTTGCCTGCCGCCTCATCATAAAAACGTAAGTCTGGCACTTTAACAGTTATGGTAACTGGAACTGTTTGCCCTGCATGTACCATTACTTTCTTGAATCCAATAAGACGTTTGATAGGACGTTGATTAACATCTGTTTGAGTAGAGTCTGGTGTTGAAGCATAAAGCTCTACAATATCGTTTCCGTCTCTATCACTTGTATTCGTGATATTCATAGAGACATTGATCGTACCGTTAGCATCAACAGAATCCCCTGCGCCTAAACCTGTTACTGTCATATTGGAATATGCGAAGCTTGAATAGCTCAATCCATATCCAAAGCTGTAGAGAGGAGCTCCTTTTGATCCATCATAATACATATATGTGCGGCCAGGGGAAGTAACCGTCGTGGTTGCACTTGTATTATTACCTGTTTTATAGGTATCAGGTCCAGGTGTAATTCTGTAGCTTCTTATGCTTGGGAATTGGTCATTTTTGAACCATAGGGTTGATGTACGTCCACTCGGGTTATATTTACCTAGCAAAACATCTGCTAGTCCCAATCCCTTAACTTGCCCGTTATATCCGCTCCATAACAGGGCAGGAACATCTGCAGATAAAGTTGATAGGTCGTCCGGGCTGGTACTTTCAATAACGGTGACCGTTTTGGGATTTTTTGCGGCAACAGCATTAGCCAGCGCCAGCTGCGCTCCTGGTAATGTGTTATTAGGGTTTGTATTGCCCCCTCGATCACTATCCTCAGCAGCAGTTGCTTGTTCTGTGCCAAGAGCAACGATAGCTAAATCATAACCTGAAGCAAGATCAATCGCTGCATTATCTAATGTCGTCATACCTGCATAAGTTGTCCCCGTATTGGTGAAGCCCTTTTTCCAGTCAACCACAGCATTGGGATTGATTTCTTGAATTTCTGCTTTGATACCGTTATAAGGGTTTACCATTTTAGCGATGCCGCTAGCACCGGAACCTGAAGAATAACCGCCTAAGAAAAAGCTATTATTCGTTGTATTGTAGTTAGCATTAAGACCATACACGACAACTTTAAATTCACCGGTTGAAGGCACATGGATTGGAAGCACTGATTGGTTTCCATTTGATGCGACTGGATTGTTTCTTAACAAGATCAGGGATTCTGCTGCTGCTTGACGAGCAATATCAGATCTTTCTTGGGTCATGTTCTTACCATCACCGCCGGTACCCGAATTAAACGTCCACAAGCTTCCATTTCCTAAAGCAGTTCTTCTTGCAATTGCATCATCATACCAGGAAACTTTGTTTGTCGATGATTGAATGACGCCTGCTGCATTTCTAACCGTATCATCAAACTCGCCCAGCTTCATTCGAGTCGTATACAGATCAAGCAAATCTACATCTATCGCATTCTCTGTGAAAATGCCTGATGGAGTAGGAAGGTTTGCTGCTGCTGCTCCTGGAAGTTGTGCGCCATAGTTAGAGCCGGTATACCCTGCATTACATACTAGATTGGTACCAAACATTGCAGCCCATGCGTATCCTTCTTGCGTAGTCATTGCCCTGTTCGTTCCGGGATACATATAGTTCTGTCTGGACGGCGACACAGCCATTGCTATACTATCGCAGTCCGTTGTTACATAACCGGAGAACCCAAAGGTTTGACGAAGAAATGTTTCCATTAAATTTCGGTCTAATGTAACCGGTGTACCATTAACACTATTATAAGAGCTCATAATAGAGGTAACATCCGTATTTTTAATAATCTCTCTATAAGGTTTCGTATAGAACTCTCTGAGCTCCCGACCTGTTACATCAGAGCTGCCATTCAGACGGTTAACTTCAGAATTATTCGCCGTATAATGCTTTATGGTACTTACAGTCTTTAAGTACCCATTGGGATCAATTAGGCTACCGTCCATATTCTTGCCTTCCAGACCATTTACAAACTGCCCGGCAATTCTAGCTGTTAACAAGGGATCTTCAGAAAAGGTTTCATCCGTGCGTCCCCAACGCGTATCACGTGCTAGATTGATAGTTGGTGAGTAGAAGGTTAACATACGGTCACTATCAGGAGCTGTTTCACGAGCTTCATCACTAATAGCCGTTGCTACTTTGTGCATAAGCTCTGGATCCCATGAACTTCCCATAGAAAGCCCAATTGGATATGAAGTTGCATTATTAATGGTTGTCGCGTTACCAGAAGCATTAAGCTGGTACCGGGATACACCGTGCAAGGCCTCATTCCACCAGCCATATGAAGGAATTACTTTGCCGTCGGAAAGGGCGATTGATGGCGATGCGCTTCCGTTCATTTGAGATGCCTTCTGTGAAATAGACATCTTTGAAATCATGTCTGCTGCCCTTTCCTTAAAGGAATAGTGCTCAGAATCCATATAAATCGGCAATGCCTGTGGTTCAGGCTCAGCTGCATAACTTCTTTGAGGAGCCTGCCCTACTAATAATGGTGTTGTACATATAGCAACAAATAATGTAATAGAAATAACCCGTTTTCCTTTTTTTAGCATTTTCCCTTTCCCCCCTATGACTACTGATTCGATGATAGCTACCTACAAGCTACAACTTATCCTACCTTTTTCTCCGCCATATATCCGAAAGTAATCTCCAAAAGGGGTGCCACAAGTAGTACTCTCCTTTGGGTTTGATACATTTTGTATCAAAATTTGCACACTTTACCCTATTCAGATTGTGCCAAATTGCGCCTCTCTATTGCCCTAAGGCCCGCGATGTTGATGATAGCCACCTGCCACCATACTATCACCCAAGATTTCTACCATTTGTTCATTTCCGGTTTCCCCCACTTATTAGTTAAACGAATTGAATCCGCTTACACGAACTATTGTATCAGCGTCAAAGGCGGACCCGCTACATCGGCAGTCTGGATTTTTTTGCGTCCTATCAGCATTCATTTAACACAATATGAAAACGAATATAATATTTCTTTCAATTTCTAGCATTATTTCGCACTACCTAGTAAATAAGTCCTTTCTTATAACCTATTCAACGTCCTTCTTCATTCGACATCGCCAGGCTTAGTGGTAATGACTGAATTCATAAACGTTTGCAGCGCAGCCGTCAATGCGGGAAAATGACGAGCGGAACTCTTATTTAGCCGCTTATTTATTTCTGTTTGAAATGTCCAGCCATTCGGTGAATACGAGAATACCTCCCTTCACGACGTACTGCCAGAACGATTCTAACCTCATGAGTGACATGCCGTTGTGGAGAGACGTCATCACGAGGGCACCGATGATCGCTCCGGACACCTTGCCCGATCCTCCCATCAGTGAAGTCCCCCCGGTGACGCAGGCGGTGATCACATCCATCTCCGTCATGTTGCCCGCCGAGATGGTGGCCGACGATAAGCGGGATGTCAGCACGATCGAGGCGATAGCGGTCAGCAGACCACTGAACATGAAGACAGTCATTGGTTTCTTTTTGATATTGATGCCGGACAGACGCGCCGCCTCCACGTTGCCGCCAAGTGCGTATATGTGCCGGCCTACATTCTCGATACAACGAGCCGCAAACGTGGGTAGCTTCGTCCCCTGGTGCCACGTGAACAGCTCAATTGGTTTGATCAATCCGATTGTGCTAATCGGGATCAAACCTCAATATCCCCCAAGTATTGTTGAATTATCTCAAGATGTATGAGCACATTAAGTTCATATGCCCTCAGGGATAGCCCGAACTACTTAAGAAACAAAAATTAAAAAAGAGAACTCATCGAGTACTCTCATAGATGTTCATTAAAATTCACCTGTTCACCGCTTCACCTTATAAAATTCATGATACAGCTTTATGAGCACCCTTTTTTTTATCCTTGACACGTAACTCCGTGAAATCCCCATTTCCTTCACGAACACCCGCTGCGTATGCTCCACACCGCCAAGCTCCAAACCAAACCTAGCCACCACAACCTCTTTTTCCCGCTCATCCAATATATCTATATTTTTATAAATTTTGCTCTTCTCAATCTACAGCTGTACGGCATCGGCAACGTCATCGGCTTCGCCTCCGAGGATCTCGATCAAGGCGATCTCATTGCCCTCTTTATCCGTTCCGATGGGGTCATGCAGGGACATATCTTTCCTCGTCTTCTTAAGGAACCTCAAATGCATCAGAATCTCATTCTCGATACAACGCGCCGCGAACGTGGCCAACTTCGTCCCCTTGTTCGGCGAGAACGATTCAATCGCTTTGATCAATCCGATCGTGCCGATCGAGATCAGATACTCGAGATCTTCCCCTGTATTGTCGAATTTTTTGACGTTGTAAACACGAAGCAAGGTAAAATGTCTTGCTTCACCATGTATAAATGTGGTTATGAATATTAATTGTCTCCTTCAATTTCCATTCCTCAGTAGCGCCCCGAAATTGGAACGCCACGTCCCACAATCAATTTGACGATTTCTGCACTCTTCACCAGGATTCTAGCATCAACCGTTAATTGCCCCTACCGGTTACCGTATACTTAATTAGATAAATATCCTCTTTTCAAGTTTTAGCCCCACTCTTAACAGACACACTTTCCATCTGCTTGTGAAACTTTCTTGGCGTAATGCCCGTAATCTGCTTGAATTGGCGGCAAAAGTGCTCCACGTTGTTGTACCCACAGCGTAAAGAGACCTCCGCGATGGATAGTGAGCCATGCAACAAATATTCCTTGGCTTGGCGGATGCGACTTGTAATCACGTCATCCATACAAGAAATCCCGAAAGTCTTCTTGTAAATTGCCTGTAAATACCCAGGACTGATGCGAATAGAGTCGGCCATTCTCGGAACCGCCCAATCCTGGCTAGGATTACTATAAATGGCAGTCCGAAGCGTCAACAAATTGTAGTATTGAGGCGTAATTACTTCTTGAAAGTAAGATTCCAGAAGCTTGTTAAACAGGATTCTTAGTAAGCAATCAATGGATGATTCTTTATAATTTTTTTGAAAAGAGTGTTCGCTGACAAGGAGTTGGAAAATTTTATGGATATATTCAGGGTCATTTAACGAGAAGGGCACTCCGAATGGAAGCGAAGTTTCCATTACGTATGATTCTTTGGATTCAAAACGAATCCAGTCGTTCTTATACTGTTCCGCACATGCCCGGTAATAAATTTTTTGGTGAGGTTGGAATAGAACCCCACTATGCGCTGGGTACTCCTTCAATTCCCCATTAACCCAAAACAGGGCAGGTGTATGGGTCACAACGAGCAGCCAACAATGATGGCCCTCTGGTATATCGAACACAAAATTGCTTGCGTGAGCGGCATCATACTCAACATAAAAAATGTTGGTCATCACGATCCTCCAGTATCCACAAAAATAACATTTCATCAATTATTTATTAGCATATACTGAAATGGCAACACTGTAGTGCAAAAGGTCAATCGGAGGATTGAAGATGCCCCTTATGTTGACAGCGTTTTCATTCCTTATCGTTAAAACAATTATAAGATATCAATTTTTTCAAAACAATGACCTAACCTCATCGATTATTGATCTATTCTCATATAGCTCGGATTAGGCTCCTGCAACAAATATGAAGCACAAAAAAAAGGGAGGCCAAAGTTAATTTCAACAAAGGCCACCATTTCTTCTTTACATGTAATTAATTCAAAATTTTACGAGCAAGAATCGAGATATCCGTGATGTCAATCATACCGTTGTTATTCAAATCCAACGCTCTGTACGCATTCCAATCTGAATCATCCTTATTTTTACCATAAGCAGAAGCAATGATCGCAAGGTCACCAATACTTACTTTATTATCGTTATTGAAATCTCCATCGATTGCTTTAATTCTTGAGTCATTAAAGCTTTGCAGTGCCACATTCAAGTTCAGGATCGCCTCTTCAATTTCAGCCTGGCTTACTCCCTGAGTCGACGCCACCGCTTGAGCGGCATTGATTGCTGCCTGCAAGGTTGCTTTAGAGCCTGATGGATACTGGCCAGGATATGTGCCTTCAATTGCTGCATCGTGCGCACTTTGCGCTTCCGCAATCAGACGCTGCAAGCCCGATATATCAAGTTTATTAATTTGGACTGTGTGAGTTGCACCAGCCATTTCTGTCTCTTGGCCCACGCCATTAGCAACCGTTAACTGATTGACGCGAATTGACGCGATCTGCGAATTATCCGTTGCAATAGCTTTAAACGTAAGCCTGATCAATCCATTCGCCATATCGGTATTCCCAATATTAGCCGCAATAATTCTAATCTTGCCATCCGATTTAACTTCGCCAACCAGTTTGAAATTATTTTCCTGGAGCGAATCCATGGATACAAACGCCAGCTTATCCGAATCATAATTAATAGTCGTATCTAACGCGATAACATCTTTGCCTGAACCCGCCAAACTGAAATCAACGTCGAAGTTTTTGCCGCCCTCAACGGTCATTGGACCTGTCAGCACCGCGCTTTCTTGACCGCTGATCGTGATCAACGTGCTGCCTTTGAGACTGGAACCGATGGCTTGCGCCGTTACTCTCACGACACCGTTCTTTTTAGCAGACAGCAATCCCGTCTCACTGATGATCGCCGCATTCGTCTCCGTACCGTCTTCTGCGGTTACCGACCATATAACGGGCTCTCCCGCCAACATTTGCAGCGTGCCGTCTTTCGTCGTGATGGAGGTCGCTCCGTCCGCTCCGGTTACCGTCAGCTTCTGCTCGCCCAATAGAGTAACCACACCCCATTGTGAAGCGTTATTATAGGACTGTCCGGTCTCGTCGTGCCACATGATAATGTCCTGACGGCCACCTGTAGCTTTCGCATCATTGATCTGTAAATCAAATCCAATGACACGATTAGCCGCAGGAACACTAGCCTTAAAGGGGATTTTAGTCTCAATATAATAGCCGCCATCCACGACTTTGGCAAAAGACTCAAAACCCGCACTGATACTGTCTGGATTAAAACTTTTCTCATTCAGATAGTTTACACGATATTGTCCCATACCTGTGCCGTAGGTGGCTTGTTTACTGTTGGTCTCATCCACAAAGATCTCGACCGAGTCTTTCTCATACGCGTTGCTGCTGCTGTTATTCAGCACAGGGTCTTTTACACGCACCAGTACATACAGGTTATTATTGTCCCATAGCACTTTACCTAAGCCGTCCGTCGGACCGTTCGCCATTGTCAGATGCTTAAGGATCGGCAGCGTGGCGGTCGTATTCCAGAGTGGGTCGAGCTCAGAGCCGCCGAGAACGGGCGTTCCGTATACTGCGGTACTAACTCCGCTTGGTAACAATTGAAGCTCTTTAATCGCGTTACGCAGCGCGTAATAGGCATTGTCCACTCCTACCTGCTCGATCTCACCATTTGATGCGGCAGTTTTGGCTTCATTTAACGCGCTTGCAAAAGCGTTCCATGAATTGCTTGTATAAATTGTAGCTTCTTTGCTATTGGCGGCCTCAATCAATGCGGTCAGCAGGGTTTTGTCGACCGCTGAGACAATTGGGTTCGCAGGTCCACCACGGCCCGCTTTGACATTGTTAAAATATGTTTCTACTTTCGTAATTTCGTCAGCTGTCAGCACCCTGTCGTAAATAAGAATTTGTGCGACTCCGCCCAGGAAGCGGTAGGGGGTTACAGCCGCCATCGTGTAACCTACGCCCAGATCCGAGCTGTTCCCTAAAAGCGCTTTGGCGTTGGTTCCAGTGCCGATGACATTGTTATTAACAAAAACGGCTCTATTGGTTCCGTTTAGCTGCGCCCGAACGCTAGCCAGACCGTCAGTGGCTGTGGTTGTCATTTGTTGCCCGCCGCCCGATACGCTGCCATCCGTGTTACCAAAGCGGATGTTAACTCTGTTTGTTCCTACACCCAGATTAATACCGCTCCAACCGCTGTTGGCCGCCCAAGTTTGGTAAGCCTCGTTCATTCCGAAATAAACAAGACCATTTTGGTCACTGGAGTTGTTGGCTGTGGTTGTTGGTCTAACCAACGCGTATATCGTCATCTGTGTACTGCCGTTATAATCTTTAAAACCCGCAGCTTTTAGGGGCCTTGACATCGCTGCGAAATCTACATAGTCGTATCCATCGTTCTTTAGCGTGGGGTTGCCGTTTGGTATTCCAAGATTATCGCCACCGCTGCCGGGGACGTTCGCAGGACTAGCTTCGCCGGAACGCTTCCCATATTTGTCCATCCAGTCACGTTGCCACTGCTATCTTTTTCCACACCCTCATCAGCCTTGAGCCATAAGTCAAGACCATCTCTAGGAATATCGACAGGCGTCATATCGCGCACCACTACACGAGCGTGCGACTGGCTAAGAACATCGCCTTCTTTCGACCGTACATAAATAATGTATGGACCGGGCAACTTTGGCGCAGTTATTTCTATCATGTTGCCGGAGGCCATTGTTTCTTTTGTCGCTTTCAATAAAATTTCCGTCACTCGATGAGGAAATCCATATCTGTTTTGTGGCGTCGTCCAAATCGTACGCAAACCTGACTTTCCCGCCGGGGGCTACGGACACATCAGCCGGAAGCAGCCTATTCGCCACCGATACGGTAGTGGTAAAGTTGAGGGTTATTGCAGGCGTCGAAGTGCTACCTACCAAGGTCCAACTTCCTTCGGTGCTTATTTCGTACCCATTCGCCACGGGCTTGCCGTTAAGCGTAAAGGTGTAATCGTTACTCAAAGTCAGTTTAAGCGGCCGTACCGCTGAAACTTCGTAGTTTTTCCCATTTTCCACATTGGTTGCTGAACCGCTCGCGTCGACGTATACCGTATACTTGGAAGTGGCCGTTTCTCTGCCTTCACCATATTTGATATATAGTTTGTATTCTCCTGCGACAGACGGAGCGTTGATTGACTTTACGTCTCCGGCAGCTTTTGTCATCGTATTGCCTTCGTTAAAGACAGTTGTGTTCGCAGGCGCGAGCCAAACTGTGTCTTGAGCTTTTAGCAGACCTCTGCGGCTCAGCTTTTCACCTTTACCCATGATGACGTTGGAAGCCAACTCGAACTCGGTATCGGCAATAAGGCTCCTTGGGATCATCTTCGTGTATTCGTTAGTAAGGCCCGAATTCAAAACGATTTCGTTGCCCTTAAGCGGCCAAATGCGGCTTGTGCTTTTGTAATTGTCATAAGTAGTCCTAGGGGCGCCATTTTGGTTGTTATCCCCGTCTACGTAACCTTGGACCATAATCATATCGCTTTTGCGCTTCCAGTTGTTAAACTCAATAAGGCGGCTCTGCCCCACGGCATAGGAGAGCTTTGCCTGCACAACGTTGCCTATCATCTTGATGAACGTGCTGCCTTCATCGGGATGGAACCCGTTCATCCAGTTGTTGGAGTCCGTGGGTTTGTCAGTTGGATTCGGGTTAAGGAAGTTGTAGTTCATCTCAGTGAAATTCGTCCAGTTGTCAGAGTTCCAGTTACTATTCTTGTTTGTGACGGGGTCGTTTGTCAAAGGGTAGACGGTGTTAATGGTGTCCCATGTCCCTCCACCCGGCAAATTACCCGGATCACCTTGCCGGCCCAGTGAGTAAATGGCTCCGGAGTCGTTAACTACCGTACAAATTTGCTCTATCCGGTTATAGTTTATTTTGTTATTCCTGGATGTTGTAGAGATCACCGGAGACCTTGCTACGCTCGTTTCATTCGTACCATGGTAAGGACCACCAGTCTTGTTGGTACCTTGGGCAGTAAAGCCGAACCCATCGTACTCGTCCCAGCCCCAGCCGATGCTCATGGCACCGTAAGTGGTGTCATAAATGTAGTTGTGCAGTACCTGCATATTAGTTGTGTAGAAAGAAGCCAGTGCGTTAGCGCCCGGGAATCCGTAGCAGGTCCTGTACAAAAAGTTATTTGTAATATAAATATTTTCCGGCACGGCTTCCGTACCCGCCGTAAATTTTTCCTTATCAACGCCGGCCCAGTTCCTTATTGGCGTGCCAGAGGCCGAAGCACTGGATTCATGCGTAATCGCCACATCGTTTTCATAGATATGCTGCGGATGTCCGATTACAATGCCGGAAGCGAGCGTATCTACGATATAGTTGCCCGAGATTTCGATATCCTTGGCATCGTTTTCTACATGGATGCCATTAAATCCGGTAAGCCCGATCTCGCCATTCAGCACTTTGATGTTCCTCGCCGCGTTGATCTGTACCGCTGCCGGCGGTATGTCATACCCTCGGTAGAAAGTCTCATGCCAGTTTATGCTGCTGGGGAAGTAAACTTTATTCACGATAGAGCCCTGAACGGACGCATAGCCACGGGAAGTGGTCGTTACAGGACCGGATCCGTCGCTAAGTGTATATGTGCCCGTCAGTTCAGTCAGTTTGTAGTCGGTATGGGCAAACTTCAGCCCGTTGAAGGTTATGTTTTTGACACGTCCATCATCCGAGCCCGCAACAGGGTTTAACCGATCTCCTACAGGGATCCCTCTGAGGTCGAGAACCGTCTCAAGCCTTGGAATGACCACGTCAGCGGTATTGATATTCTCGCCTTCAAGCGGGATGTAATAAAGCGTGCTTTCCGCTTGGTCGAAATAGAAATCTCCGCGTTTGTTGAAGAACTCGAAAGCGTTGCGGATGACTTGATTGTTGCCTGGATTGTATTGCGTATTATTACTTAAAGACTGTGAAATCGCCGCATACGGCATCTGGAACCGGAGCATAACACCGCCGGGCTTGTTGCTGGCTGCCGGCGCCTGTTCAATCGACGCGAAGGTGACAAAAGGCCTCGCCCATCTGGCGGTGGATCCGCCCATGCTTTCAGCTTCGATGTTTTGGGGATTTTTCGTTGCCGTTGTCAGACCCACGCTGGCATCGAATACGATACCCGCCCGGATGTTGCTGCCGTTCTGCCACGCCCAAGGGTTATTGGCAGTGGTAAAGCTAACTGTGGGGGTGCCCGTGACGGTTCTGTTGGCCGAAACGATTTGCGGACTCAGCGTCATGTTAGCTCTCTTATCGTTTACATAAATCGCGCGTAACTTATCGTTCCGGTTCAGAGTCGTTTTATACGCCTTCAAGCCGCCAGTCTGGGTGAGGCCAACAGCTTCTGTCCATACGCCTTTTCCCAACATTTCACCCGCGCTGATTACCGGCTTCGCCCCTGGCGCCGCCTCATAACGTATCGTGCTGCTTGCACTTCCGGAATCATCCTTGTTAAATACCAAGGTCTCATCAAGCGAATAAAATCCATCCGCAATTTGAACGACGATATCCCCACCGGTCTTAGGCAGAGTCCTTACTACTGCTTTTGCCTTGGCAACTGTTTTGTACGGCTTTCCTTGCGATCCGTCACCTGTGCTATCATTGCCATTTGTAGCAACATAGATAGTTGCACTTGGCGTACTGCCAACTGCAGTTCCACTTGGCGTACTGCCAGCTGCAGTTGCATCTGCCGCACTGTCAGCTGCGAATACCGACCCTGAAAATGGCAGCATGTAAAATACCATTATCAAAGTCAGAATCCAAATGAATGATCTTTTTCTCACTCTCATAAAACCTCCTTGGATATAAGTGAACTACTATACACATTACCGCCTAGGCGGTATTAGTGCCGGCTTCTTCTCTGTGCAGATTCCGACTAAGTTGTTCTAACCCCAATATTGGAAGCGCTGTCAATTGATACTTTTATGATACCAGTCTGTGCGGATATTCCCAGAGACTATTATTGGACCGTAAGGAAAATTCTCGGGACAATTTGAAAAGATAGAGCGCTGCGTTAGCTTGCAGATACGGAGAAGGGACACCACCTCTGGCGTCCCTTCTCCCACTTCACAATCGTCACTTCAAAATTGCACCTGCAGTCAATGCATTTTCGATCTTTTCGTTGCCTATTAAATAAACGATGATCATAGGCAAGCTGGACAACAGCATGCTCGCGCCAATGAGCCCCCAATCCGCAACTCCCACATTGACAAAGAATCCAAGCAACCCCACCGTAAGCGGCCGCAATTGATCCTTAGAAGCAATAATAAAAGCAAGCGGAAATTCGTTCCAGATTCGAATGAATATAAGAACGCATTGCGTCACGAGCGCCGGCATTACGATTGGAAATATGATTTTAATATACGTTTGATAGACATTCGCTCCATCGATGCATGCCGCTTCTTCCAGCTCATTAGGCAAAGAGCGGAGAAAGGCATACAGCATCAGTACGCAGGAAGCAATGGCGAAGCCGGAATACGGTAAGATAAGACCTAAATAACTATTCTTGATATGCATCCATTTAACCAGTTGGAATAAAGGTATAACGACTACTTCAATTGGGACAATTAAACCCATAGATACATATAACAACATCGCGGAGTTAAATCTCCATTGCATACGGCTGAGGCAATAAGCAAGCATGCTGCCGGTTAACAACGTAATGACGATTGTACCTGTGGTATATATCACGCTGTTCTCGAAATACGTATAAAAATGGTATTTGGACAACGCTTCGCTAAAGTTCAGCCAGTCCCAGGAAGACGGTAACCCAAAAGGATTTTTGTAAGCTTCGCTTTTGGACTTCAACGACATCGTGACCATCCAATACAAAGGAAACAGAAACGTGCATCCCATAGCTACCCAAAACGCTCGGCTTAATAATTTCAGAAAGCTCCCCTCCAGCTTAAAACTCCAGTTTATCTCTGGCAACGAACCTTTGAATGAAAAAGGAGATCAAAAGGCATTCCAGAATAAAAATAACGGCGATCGCAGTGCCTTTGCCAAATTCGGAAGTATCAAATGCCGTGTAATACATCTGGTAGATGACCGTTCTGGACTGATCTCCCGGCCCTCCTGCCGTCATGACTCGTACATGCGAATAAAATGCCATTGAGCCTAATGTAGACAGGATAAGCACGTATTTAATTACATTCTGCAGCAAAGGGATCGTAATTCGTAAGCTAACTTGAATAAAATTAGCTCCATCAATCAATGCCGCTTCATAGTAACTCTTGGGTATAGTTTTGATTCCTGTATAAAACAGCATCGCGTTTAGTCCAATATATTGCCACAGGAATGTCAAACCGATGCTGGGCATTACCGTTTTCTTTTCCGTCAACCACGAATGTGTCCAAGAACTCAACCCTAATGAGTTGAGAATCGCGTTAAATAAGCCCCAATTGGGTTCGTAGAACGCCAGCCATATCTGTGAAACAACGGTGACCGACAAGATCGCAGGGAACATCGCCACTGTCTTGAAGAATCGACGAAACTTCGGTGTCTGAGCATCCATAAAAAGCGAAAGCATCATGGATAGGGGGAGTCCCAGTAACAATGATATGGCTACAATGAGATACGTATTTTTATGAGCGGTCCAAAAGGATGAGGATAATATCACTTCTTTGTAATTATTTAAACCAACAAAACCCAAATTTCTAAAACCGTCATGCTTATGCAAGCTCATCCAGATCTCCGGCAGCAAAGGGTATACGCAGAATAAGGTAAACAGTAGTAATGCCGGGAAAGCAAACACAAATATAGACACTTTGGTGCTAAAGTACTTGTTCATCGCTCTCTCCACCATTTAATTTGTGTCTAAACCCCCTAGGATTTCTCCAGAGGGGATTTAGCTGTTAAATTATTTTCACTTGGCAAACCACGTATTTTGGCTCCAAATCTTGTTCATTGCTGCATTAAAATCATTGGCTCCGTACTCGCCCGTTAATAAATTCGCGCCTTGCGTAGAGATTTCGGCAGACGTCTTCGCATCTAACGAATTAAGAGCCCAGGATGGGATTTTATTAGGAATCGGATTGTACCAGTCAACGAACTTCTGCATAAGCGGGCTCCGATCCGCTGCCTTATTGCCTGTCTTCAAAGATATAGGAGCACCGGTAGTTTCAAAATATAAAGCATCCGCCATGGCTAGATATTCGGCAAGCTTGACGGCCTCTTCCGGGTTCTTAGTTTTGCCATTGACCGCATAACCGTTAAGTGGAGAACCCCAGAACTGAACATTCTTTGTAGGACTATACTTGTCACTGGCGCTTGGAAATGGGAAAAAGTCAACCGTTTCGTCTTTTGCGAGATTTGGCAGCTCCCAAGTGAACATCCATAACATTGCCGCCTTTTTGGACGTAAACATCTCCATCGCCGGACCGTAATCTAAATTGGCAATACCGTCTGGGAACACGCCTCCCTTAACCAGCGTTTCGATGCGGGCCGCGCCTTCCTTGACAGATGGATTATGGAAGTCCGTTTTGTTGCTGACAAGGTCTGCCATCGCCTGCGGATCTCCAATTTGAATCATTTGCTGCAGCATAAAGAGCTTCGGTCCCCACCCGTCCTTGCCGGGAGTTACAGCCGGTACCATGCCTTTGCCCTTGAGCGTCTTCGAGATTTTAATCAGCTCATCAAACGTGGTCGGCACTTGAACCCCGGCTTTCTCAAACATATCTTTATGATAGAAGATAACAGGGGTGAAATACGTGTCCGCTCCGGATGACAAGCTGTAAATCCCGTTATCTACATGCTTTAACGCATCCGGCACCGCGTATTTTCCTAAGAAACCGTCTTTTGAAATATAAGGTGTCAAATCCAGAATGCTGCCTGTGCTCTTCAACGGCGTAAAGTAACCCGCATCATTCCAGAATACGTCCGGCATATCCCCAGATGCATTTAACGTCTTCAATTTGTTTGCCATATCCTCGCCGCCGCCGCCTGGCTCAAACTCGACTTCAAGATTGGGGAGTGCTGTAGCAATATTGGGTTTAATGAATTTTTCCATAATATTGTTGCGATTTTCGTCCGTCGTAATCGTTATGACTCTCATCTTGGTTTTTTTGCTATCCGTCTTCGTAGTACTCTTGTCATCCTGCTTGCTTGCTGCCGAGGGCGACGGGTTGTCAGACGACTGGCTGAACTTTGTTTCATCCCCACTGCCGCATGCCGTTGTAACCAGAAGAGTACTTGCCATAAGGAACATAGCTGCTGCCTTTGACTTCGTTTTCATTGTTTACCTCCCCTATTGTAAAAGCGGTTATCAGATTGATTTCAGTTCTTGAAAGCGGTATCAACCTTGAGTTAATTTTACGAATATTGCCAATTTTAGTACAGAGAATATTCTCGGACCAGTAGTAAAATTAGCGGTAAAAAATAGACGTTAGTGGCAAAGTTTACACTTTCCCCTCAACGTCTGCATGGAAGTATAGGCTAACTAATTTTATTCACATATTTGCTTGGTGTGATTCCCATCTGTTTTTTGAAGCATTTGCTGAAATAGTTGGCGTCCGCATATCCCACTTGGTTCGCTACGTTTTGAATAACCTTCTCTCCCTGATCAAAAAGTTCTTTTGCTTTAATAATCCGTATTTCGGTCAGGTAGTCATTGATCGTAAAGGTCGTTTCTTTTTTGAACACGAAACAAAGATGATTGTAATTCATATGAACGCTCTTTGCGATATCTTCGATTCGCAGTTCTTCGTTGCCGTAGTACTTCGAAATATACGATTTGACCTCCTCTATAACTTTGACGGCTCTATTGGTTTTGCGGCTGTGTACATAATTCATCGCCTTTAGAATGAAAGCGCGTATCCAGTCCTCCAACTCGTTGAAGGTCTTCATCCGCTGAACGTGTTGTATCAAATCGGGCTGTGTCATATTTCGGAAGACATCTTCAGAGCTTTGCGAGGCTTCAGCCAAAAATTCCAGACATGTGGATACGATTTCGATTCCGGCGAGAAGCAGCATTTCCATAGAAGCTTTTTGGACGCAAGTATCATGAAAAAAACGCGAGAGCCATTCTTCCGTCTCGGAGATGTTCCCGATTCGCATAGACATTAGCAATCCGCTTCTCTTTTCCACCGAGAACAAGCCGACCTTTATCCCGTTTTCCGCAATCAAGGAATGTGTGAACACCTTGTTGCCACCCCATATAAACCGTTGCTTTAATGCGATTAACGCTTCCTTGTACGATGCCGAAATCGACTCAAACGATTCGTATGCATTCCCTAAACCGATCGTTACTGTACAGCCCAAGTCGCTCTCTAAGTTCAATCGAATCCGTTCGCAAATCGTTTCCAGCTTATTGAAGTTCCCGTCAGGCGAGCCTATGATCAGAACCAGGCGAGCCTCATGGTCATGACAGCTGGCGCACTGAAAGGCGCTCTGCATATTATTTTGAGCGATGTCTTGTACCTTGGCTTTGCGTATCAGCATATCCTCATCAAGATTCCTCTCATCACTTGAATCCAGATCGACGACAATCGCCCGATAATGCAACCCTTCCAGCTTTATTCCAAAATCATTTAATCGATCCCGTTCATAACCGGATCTAGAGATACCATTTCCCTGCAGCCAAGAGTTCAGGACTTGCTCCTTCAGGACAGACAAGCCTTCGCTCGCCTGCTTTCTTAAATCGTCCAGCTCAAGTTCGCCAAGACGCTCCGTTGCTATCAGTTCTTTAATATCAAGTAAGGAGCTTCGGAGTTCTTCTTCGTTAATAGGTTTCAGCACGTAATTCATAACGCCTAACTGCACGGCCTGTCTGGCATACACGAATTCGCTGTGGCCTGACAATACCAGAAATTTTGATTTCCGGTCGCGCTCCTTGGCTTTGTGTATAAACTCCAATCCATCCATAATTGGCATATTCATATCGACCAACACGACATCAGGCTCTATCTCAGTCATCAGCTCCAGCGCTTCCACCCCGTGTTTTGCTTCCCCTGCGATTTGAAAGCCCATCTCACTCCACGGCAGCGAAATCTTCAAGGCTTGCCTGAAGTAATATTCGTCATCGACGATAAGTACCTTGTACATGGTCGTTCCTCCTATTCTAATTGATCCTTATCTTGCGGATCATAGAAATTAGCCTCATGGATGCGAACAGGAGCTAATGATGAAGAAGAGGCAGTATGATTACAATTTTCGTATAAACACCGTATTCGCTTTCAACTTTCAGTCCGTATCTTTCCCCGTACAGCATTCGGATCCGATTAGATACGCTTCTAATCCCAAATCCGCCAGCTTCATCAAAAACGACGAATCCCTCCATTATCGCCTTGGTTTGATCCTTGTTCATACCAACCCCGTTATCGTAAATTTCAATTTCCACATTGTTACCGCAACGCCTTCCTGTAATGCGTATAATTCCTTTTTCCTTTTTGAGCTTCAATCCATGATAGATGGCATTCTCCACGATTGGCTGCAAGGTCAATTTCGGTATCGAATATGTCAGAATTTCATTGTCAATTTCCATCGTATACTCCATATATTCCACATAACGCAGCTGCTGAATTTCCAAATAGCTTTCCGTTAAACGCATCTCTTCACCTATCGATATGATATCGTTACCTTTGCTTAATGAGATCTTATAGAAATTCGCCATGTATTGGGCTGCCTGTATAGCTTGCTTCCCTAAGCCCAACTTAATGAGCGAAATAATGGTTTCAACCGTGTTGTACAAAAAATGAGGCTTCACTTGCGATTGCAGCAATTTAAATTCGATCTCGGCTTTTGTCCTTTGTTTCTCGACGTTTTCGGCCATAAGCGCCTCAATGCGATTCATTAAGTTATTGAAGCCCTCGCTTAAATATCCGATCTCATCTTTGGATTGGTAGGTACTTCTGACTTGCATCTTTCCGGTCCGAATTTCTCTCATTGTCTTAGCAAGCTGGAAGATGGGGCGCGTGATCGATCCTGACAATAGAAAGGATACAATTAATGCTAATAGCAAGCATGCTGCGCCAATCCCAATCATCAATTGATTGATTTGTTTCCGATCTGAAGAAATATCACTCATAGGGATAACGCTTACAATTGTCCATTTCAACGGTTCAAAGCGCTGTGTGAATATCAACATTTCTTGGCTTCCGCTGCCCTGGGTAAATGCTGTGTCTTTACCATTCTCGGGAATGCTTATGGAGACCGCTTCCTTGAAATCCCGGTATAACATGGCTTTATTCTGTGAGGAAATAATCCGGCCGGCGGAATCGACAATATAAAATTCCCCTCCCTTATTTTCCCCTTCGTAAATTGAAGCAATCGTCGTTTCTTTCACGTACAAAAATACTCTGCCAACCATTTTACCAGTATCTTTATGAATGACCGTTTTGGAAACCGCAATTACGTTCTGTTCACCTTCATACAAAAATCCGAATTTGATCAAGCCTGTCCAAGTGGGTAAATAGAAACGATCATCCGCCCCATAACCGTCACCGAATATGCGGGAAGCATATGCGTTATCGGCAAATCCGACGTCCACCCAGTGATGATTCGATGTGAGAATGCTTACCGCTTTAATTTTTGTGTTAGGCTCCACAATATTGCTGATCGTCTCTGAAAGGGTCTTCTTAATCGAAAGGTTATTTAAACCTTCAACCGGCCTGCTTGCATGGAACTCACTATTTAATAATAAATCGTTATAAAGCACATTCTGCAATCGATAATCGCTGGCCAAAATTTTAGAATAGTCTTCAATTGTAGCTACCAAAGTTTGAAGGTTGTTTTTGATGAGCTCAAGCTCTCGGGATGAATTATTGATCTCTTTCTCGATAAGGGCTTTCTGTGAAATCGTGTTAGCAAAATACGACTGAGTAGAAATAAATACGACAATGATTAATATATTCGCTATGAATATTTTGTTTTTAATGGAACTCCCGCCTATATACTTCGAGAATCCACTCATAACGTGATTACTTCCTTTCTTTTCAAATGGAAACATTCATCATGTAAGAATAGAGAGACTTACCTATAAGATATCTATGCGGGGGTTCTCTATTAAGAATAGCATAGGTTTAAAACGAGTCAAATTGAATTGTTTTAAGCTAGAATAAGAAAATAAAAAACCGGAACCCCCACGGAGTCCCGGCCCTTTTCCGAAAATGCACTACCCGCTTCGCCTGCTGCGCAATCGCCGGGTCATGCGTGCTCTAAACCAAACTTATCCACTACAACCTCTTTCTCCATCCCATTGCCCTCTTTATCCGTCCCAATCGGATCATGTAGGGACACATCACTACGCGTTTTCTTCAACGAACGCAAATGCATAAGGATCTCATTCTCGATACAACGCGCCGCGAACGCGGCCAACTTCGTCCCTTTGTTCGGCGAGAACGATTCGATGGTTTTAATCAACCCGATTGTTCCAATGGAGATCAGATCCTCGAGGTCTTCGCCTGTTACGGCAAATAAGGATTCATCTCACTCTGATAAACAACAAAACGATTCTTGCCGCCTTCTTTTGCCTCGTATAACGCGATGTCCGCATGCTTAATCAGCGTCTCTCTATCCATTCCATGGTTAGGATAATGACTAATCCCAATACTCGGGGTAGCCCTGACTACATCACTATCAATTTGAAGAGGCTCATTTAGCGTAGATATTATAGACTCAGCTAACTTTTCAGCACTATTTTGATCCTCAAGAGCACATAGAATAATAAACTCATCCCCGCCTAAACGTGCCACAATATCTTTGGGTCCAGCTGACACTTTAAGAATCTCTGCAACTTTGCAGAGCAATTTGTCTCCAACTAGATGACCAAGGGAATCATTTATATCCTTAAATCTATCTAAATCAATCATCAAAACTGCGAATGGCCCTTCGGACTTCATTTTATCTGGAGCCATTTGATCATATATGTATCGTCTATTAGGAATGGAAGTGAGCGGATCATGGAAGGCTAGCTTATGAATTTGTTCGTATAAATTCTCACGCTCCAGAGCAGCTGCGAGTAAATCCATCGTATGTGTTACCGAGTGAATGAGTGGCCCTACATTACTTGATTGATGTTTTTCAAACATGTCACCTATCAGCACTAAAAAACCCATGTCTTTACTTTCAGTACGAATAGTATGTACGATCAATGATTCGTTACTTTCAACAAGTTTTTGAAGTTGTAATGGCGGGAAAGCACCTTCCTGAAAGGTCTGATTGATTTGTATTAATGAATACTCTTCGGTTGAGTAGATACTCTCGATCCTAAGCGTCTTCTCTCCCTCCCAGAGAGCCAAACACCCCCAAGTAAAGGAGGTCAGCGATAACCATGATAAATCACGAATCGATTCAGGATTGGACTTAATCAGCGTTCTCCCAATCAAGTAATTATTTTGTAAAGCACTGGACAAGACTTCCACCGTTTGCAAACTTCTTAGATATAACGCATCTATTTCATCCGAGCGAGTACTGAGCTTGCATCCGCAGGATTGTCTGAACACAATCTCCATCTTCTCTATACGTACCTGATCCTGGACTAGAGCCTCATCTATTTGGTTGAGCAGCAGTTCAGCCATTCTTTTCCCCCTTTCATACAGGGGTTGTGCTACTGAAGTCAACGAATAATGTGACGCATACTCGGTATTATCGAAACTACAAACACTAATATCCTCAGGAACGCGAATGCCCAGCATTCTAAATGCTTCCATAATCCCAACTGCTGTCCGGTCTGCGCTAGCAATTAATGCTGTGAATCCAAATCCTCTTTGTTGCATAAGCTGTACGGCATCTCCACCGTATTTTTCCCATAGGTTTTTCACATCATAGATGAGCTCCGACTGAAATGGAATCCCGTTTTCCTCTAAGGCCCGGAGGTACCCTTCATAACGTTGAATGCTTTCTTCATTACTGCTGGCATACACAAATGCAATGCTTCTATGCCCATGCTGTATCATATGGCTGGCAGCATCATACCCACCTTGTTCATTATTAACTACAAATGTCGTGCATGTAGTAAATCCGCTTTTGTAAGGGGTAGTGATAATCGGTTTGTTCATTGATTCCAGACGTTTAATATGTACAGGGTCGGATACCGCATCAAGAAGAACGATCCACCCATCGATGTAATCTATTCCTAAATAATGGAAGTAATGATTCTGATGACTTGAATCGTAGGTTTGAAAGTGAACGATATGAGCGTCCCTATCTAAAGCCACGTCATGAATGCCTTTCAGCATATTGTTAAAATAAAAACCATCTGTCAGTGGGGTCAACACCCCAATTATTTTCTTAACCATACAAGCACCTCAATAATCAACAATGGATGACTTACATGCTGGGTTTGTTCAGTTATGATGTTTTTCTATCTTGATTATTCAAAGCTTGTTTTCTATAGTTCTATAATAGGACGGCCTTAAACAGCAATCATACCGTCTGAAGATTTTACCATACATTATTTAAATAAACAGTGTATTATTTTCCAAATATAGCGTCTTATATTATCGAAAATAAAAAAGCAGTAGAACGTCAAACTTTACAGTTTGAACATTCTGCTACTTTTTCAAATAGAAATATTACCTATACTCACTGGGAATGCCCCTTTGGAATATGTACCCACTTTTCATCTGTAAATGCCTCGATGATACAATCTATTGTTTTCTGATTCTCATATCCGTCCTTGATGGTTGCATCGAGTCCATCCGCCTTGCCATTCAATATATGGAAAAAGGCTTGCATCTGATCTACTTTGAATTGACTCGGAATGTCAACCTCACGGAAGCACTTATCATCCTCTTCCAAAAAGTGTACTTGTAATTCATCTTCTTCCTCCAGATCGTAAACCAAAGCCCCGTGCGTTCCATATATCTCAATTCTCTGATAATTGCCCCGACCATGTGCAAATCGGGTAATGGCTATCGTCGATGAAATTCCATCTTCCAGCGCCGCCAGAACATGGCAATAATCATCCACATCCACCGTCCCTTTCCCCTCTTCGTTCATAAGGTTCCTTTCGTTCATAATTGTACCTGCATGAGCAGCCACTTTTATTGTCTCTCCTACAAGGAAGCGATGAAGGTCAAGTATATGTGAACCGAGATCGCCTAGTGCACCTGATCCTGACAGTTCCTTTTGAAATCTCCACGTTAACGGTATTTCTTCATGAATCGCCCATCCTTGAAAATATTGGCTGTAAATATGATGAATCTTTCCTAATTTTCCTTGTTCAATCAACCATTTAGCGTACCTGACTGCAGCCTTGTACCGGTATGTAAAACATACCATATGTGGAACGTACTCTTCTTCCAGTGCATCTCTCAATATAGCAGCTTCCCGCACATTAAGAGCAATCGGTTTTTCCAAAGCAAATGGTTTTCGGTGTCGAATAGCTGCATAGGTTACAGCAAAATGATTGAAATTTGGCGTACCAATCGTTACTGCATCAATATCGGCGTCTTTCAGCATATCTTCGTAATTCAGAAATCGCCGTTCTTCCGGGATGTTGAATTCTTCTCCCTTGATAGCAAGCAATTGCTCATTGCTGTCGCAAATCGCCCATACTTTGGCATCCTCACTAGCCATTGTTCTGGCTATGTGGTAATTGGCTATTCCACCCATTCCAATAATACCAATTTTCAGCTTCTCCATCGCGCACCACCTGCTTCATATCATCATAGTTAATTCTTATCCAGTATAAATTGTGGTACGATATTCGAGAATGTACGATAGAGACATTTTTTGTACAATAGCGACTATTAAGGGTGGGTATCATGCTCGCATTCAATATGGAATATTTGCCGAGAATAAAGTTAATGGGTTTTGTAGCGTATAAAAATCCCTGGATTCATTTCAGGAGAATCACGGATGAATTTATTTTGTATTTTATCAAGAGCGGGGAACTTCATATCGAGGAACGAGGTATTCCATATATCCTGAAGAAAGGCGATTTTTTAATTCTTGAACCCCATACAGAACATATAGGAATAGAAAAGCATGTTTGCGATTATTTCTACATTCATTTTTCCCATCCCCATGTCGAACAACTGCCTTCTCCGGATTTCGTATTACTTGGCAGACAAATGTTTCTAGAAGAATCTCATCTTGAGGAAGTAAATCAAGAGGAATCGATTTGTTATTTTCCTA
The DNA here is from genome assembly GCF_021513275.1 of Paenibacillus hexagrammi. Classification (NCBI taxonomy): domain Bacteria; kingdom Bacillati; phylum Bacillota; class Bacilli; order Caryophanales; family Paenibacillaceae; genus Paenibacillus; species Paenibacillus hexagrammi. The sequence goes on from NZ_CP090978.1 coordinate 4,165,135, forward strand.
AATATTTTAACCTATCTAATAAATCTGGCTTTTCCCAAACTCTACATAGCATGAATGAGCTCCAGCAATTGTACAATCGCAGACAATTTAATCGAAGTTTGACATCTCTTAAATTCGCACAAATCATGATTGAGACTTCACGGGAATATTTGCTGAAAGAACTTCATAATCGTATCGCTCAGCCTAATAGTTCGATGATGAAAGTACATGCTGTACTCGATTACATTCATCAGAATTACTCTAATAAAATTACAAGTGCTGATATTGAACGCGAATTTATGTGTAATTTTGATTATATGAACCGGATCTTTCATAAAATAACCGGCCACACCATTACCCGATATGTGAATACTGTAAGAATCAATCAAGCGAAGGAACTAATCGAAGCAACCCACCTAAGTTTTGGAGAAGTCGGATATTTGGTCGGTTTAAATGATCCGTATTATTTTAGTAAAGTATTTAAACAGTATGTTGGCATTTCCCCCAGACAGTACGCTCAAAGTATCAAACAGAAAAAAGGACTGCTAGAGCAGCCCTGAATTTACCGAATATTCTATAGGGGAAAATGTAGGATCTTTGTGAGTATCATGATTCTTTCAGTGCGTAGAGTCCCACGCATTGTCCAAATCAGTCAAGTAATCTTCTATATTGCCTTTAAAGAGAAACTTCTGCACAATTTGTTCTAAAAGCATTTCATTCGGTAACGAATGATCCGCATAATCAACTATGGCTTTCCGCTGAAAAGCATCGTTTAAATCATCGAATATCGGATTTTCAAGATGCATGTTTTCTTCTGTAGCTATAGCATTCTGATTGGATAGATAGTTTTTCACGTTCTCACTTTCTAAAAGAAAGTTCAAAAATGCCTTAGCTTCGCTTGGATGTTCTGAACTCCGTGAAACCGTTATAAGGCTGTCAATGCCAGAAACAAGTCGGTTGTTGCTCTGATCATCCGTAGCGGGAAAAGGAAATATTCCCAGCTCGATTTCCGGATTCGCCTTCTTAATCTCAGGAATCGCCCACGATCCTTGGATATACATGAACGATGCGCCATTAGCAAAGGCAATGTTACCTTCTCCGTATGTTTTTTGATTCCAGTCAGCGTTTCCGTAAGGAAGCAATTCCAATTGTCTTTTTGCAATTTCTCCATATTCCTTTATGAACGCAGTCTTCCCCTCCAGCCTCCGCTGAATAAATGTATCGCTTTGCAGATTAGAAGCTATTGCATTAAAAGACACCAGAGTCGTCCATGCTTCTTTAAATGTGAAGTAAAAGGGGTCTGTTTCTTTTCTCGGATCGATTCAGCTAATGAAATCAATTCTGGCCAAGTCTTTGGAATCTGAAGCCCAAATTGCCGAAACAATGCTTTATTGTAAAGGATTCCATTAACATTCGCTGAGTATGGAATCCCGTTGATTTGCCCCGAAGAGCTAAGTGCCCTGACTGTGTCAATATAAGTAGGCATGATATTTTTGACACTTGGATCACCTGAAAAATCAGAAAAAACCGCAGTATTAGCAAGTGTAACAAATGTATCCGTAGCTCCTATCGCGACTAAATCTGGAGCATCGTTTTTAGCTACCATGCTGGTCAGCAATTGTTCGGCTTCACGATCATTAATCTGAGTGATCTCGATGTTGGGGTGCTGTTTTTCAAATGCAGTTATAAGCTCGTTAAAAATTTCTTTAGCCTCCAGTTTATTCTGAAGAAATCGAAGCTGCACCTTGCTCGCTTGTGGTTCTCCTGTATTCAAAGAATCTGAAGGCTGACTTACATTGCATCCGCAAACTAATGCGGCAATGGTGACTATCGACAGTACAGTAACTCCTACACGTTTCATAAGTCCTCCTAAGCACTCCTAATATCAAGGCTTGAAGCTACACAATTTCTTCCTCTGGCTTTAGCTTCATATAAGGCAGTGTCCGCTTGGTTAATAACCTCCAGCAAATGCTCGCCTTTTCCTACCTCCGCAACGCCAAAGCTTGCCGTTACCCGAAGACTCGTGTCGTTAAACAAGACACATTCGCATTCTACCGCGGCTCTAAGAGATTCAGCTACCTGTAACGCTGCAGCGAGTGACGTATGTGGCAGAAGAATAATAAATTCTTCACCTCCATACCTCCCCATGATATCACCATCTCGAAGATTCTTTGAGACTCGATTGGAAATCATCTTTAATACCTCATCTCCCGCCAAATGACCGTATTGATCATTAAACTTTTTAAAAAAGTCAATATCATACAGGATCAGCGAAAGGTTTGAGTGCTCGTTTCTGGCTTTCTTCATCTCATTCTCGGCTAGACGCATAAAATGACGTCGGTTACTGACTCCTGTTAAACCATCGGTTGTCGCAAGGACTAGCATTTCGTGATATTGATTCACATTTTCCATGACAACAGAAACTTGGTTAAAATAGGCAAAAATATTCTCCAAAGCAGATTCACTTGGTAATTCCTCGTGTACGACTGAAAAACAAAATATTTTTTCCTTGTTGCTTGTATGAATCGGCATCACGAATGTCCTCTTGCCCGTTGCTGCCCCATCGTCTATCGAAATCCATCTTTGTTCATGATCGGATGTAAATATATAATTAAATTGTTTATTTGTCATGCCTTCTTCAAAAGTGAAATCTCCTAGTGCGTTGGGAAAAGCCCCCATAGCCAGATAGGCTGTACCCTCTTGGAAGCTGTAGATTTCAGCTGTTTCGAAGGTCACAAGTTTATATAAATTACGCAAAGCAACTTTAAGTAAATCATCCATTTCAAGTGTTGAGCTTAAGCTCATAGTAGCTATACTAAGTGATTGTGCATCTTGTCTATGTTTGGATTCAAGACTGATTTGTACTTCCAATTGTGCGGTATGTGCCTTTAATTGAATGAATTCATTCAAACGAACGATCATGTTGTTGAAACTGCGGCCTACATGGCCAATCTCATCTTTATAGCGGATATCCGCCCTTACTTCCAGATCCCCATCTTCGCTTCTCTTCATCAGTTCACTAAGCTCCGAGAGCGGTCTTCCTACTCTACGAGCGATAAGTGCCCCAATACCAATGGACAAAAGAATAGAAATCATCACCATGATCGCGGTGATACGCCAAATATTGCTTGCTTCACTAACCAATTGTTGAATAGGTATCTGGTTCACCAATGTCCATCCGGTTTCTGCTGAGGTATAGTGTATAAACAGATACTCCTTGCTTCCTATCTTCAATTGAAAGGATGAGGAACCAGCTTCCCTAGATAGAGGCGAATTCTTCCACCAGCTGGCGGCATCTCCAATCTTGTCACTCGTAGTCGTTGTTTCCATAATACGTCCCATTGAGTCGATCATATACAGCCTGTTATGATCTGATGTTTCAAGGCCTTTCATTTCATCTTGTAAAAAGGAACCTTTAAGCTCAAATAGAAGCACCCTAATCGGTTTATTTTTCAAATTATTTTTAATTAATCTGCCTAAACCAAATGTGTTTTCTGATATATCTGTTACAAATCGATTGTTCCTCGTTGGTAACCAAATGGCTTTACCCTCACCCTTTACAATATTTTGATACCATTCCTCATTCTTGGAACGATCATACGGAAGCAGCTGTGCAGAATGTATGGCGCTGCTTGTCGTCAACAGGGATGAAAGCTTAATTTTAATTCGATTAGCAGCTTGCAAGCTCTCAAAAGTCCCATCGTTTTCCTGCGCACTATCTGTGACAATATCTTCTTGCAGCTTCTGGTCGTCGGTAAAAAGAAAAGTCATATTTTTTAACGCTTCCAGTTTCAAATCCATGCGTTTAACGGTCTGTTCGACAGCCTGCTCTGAATTCACTTTCACCTTGTTGACAATATTTTGTTTGGCGATCTGATAAGTCAATAGCCCTAGAGCCGAAATTATAACCAAGAAGGTTAAGAAAAAGGTTATGAATATTTTCATACTTATGGATTCGGATAATCGTTTAACCATGTTTTTCAACTCCTGCAGAAACAATTCCTTATTCATTAGACTACGACTTCTTTTCGACAAATCCCTCTAAATTTAAACATAATCAATAACACGTAAGGGATTGAATGTAGACGCCAGATGATGGAATGCTTGACTGAATTCAAAATATTCTTGCAGCAAAAAAAGAGGCTGAATCAGAGCATATTGCCCCGACAGCCTCTTTGCTGACACTCATTACATTTTTAATTTTTAATCAATTCTACATCATCAATTTGCAAGTTGGCATCGCCGCCGTTTGCTTGAATATAGAAGCCAATATCAAGCTGCCCGTTCGTGACGTTCACAGTTGCTGTATATTGCTGATAGCTGGAACCGTGGGCAACATTCACGTATACAGGAGAGCCGCCGTATCCGCTTGCCTCCATTCTGGCAATGTTAGGTGCGCCGGTGCTTTGTTTGATCCATGCTTTCACTGTGTAAGATCCGTTAGCCAAACCTGTCTTCACCTGATGAACGCTCTGTTGGTAGCCAGATGAGTTCCAGAACCAAAGCTTCTTGCTGCCGCCATGAACATCGCTGCCATCCACCCCATATTTAGCGGATTGGCCAGCCGGCTGCCAAGCTGTCCAGCCATTGATATTCCCGCTTTCAAATCCGGCGTTTAGTAAAGACAGATCGGAACCCGGATTAGTACCAGGGTCTGTTCCTGGATCCGTACCTGGATCCGTACCTGGATCTGTTCCTGGATCTGTTCCTGGATCTGTACCAGGGCCGGGATCTGGATTTGTTCCGTTAAAGTTCGCGTCAATTACCGAATAGAAGGTGTTGCCCGTGTAATCCACTTGCCATAGAGCTAAAATGACATGATAGCCGCTGCGCTCAGGAATGACGCAACCATGTGTTGGATTTCCAGGTGATTTACCCTTATCATCTACCGAACAAAACGGCGTTAAATCAAAGGAATCTCGAGTCAGTGGTTGATTAGGATTCCAATCAGGTTTAGTAATATAGTACTTGTAATTATCCGAAATGTGCTGGGCAGGAATAATCCAATGGAATTCATGATATCCCGACTGGAAATTGTGTTTGTACCAGCGACTGCTGGATTGCTCATCTAGAACAGCATAAGGACGGCCAGCACTTGGGATTTTTCCGTCTTCAGCCCCGGACTGTGGGAAAGTCCCGGGATGTTCTGTATCCGCAGGAATTACATTACTACAATTCGTGTTTACACCTTGCGTACATAGGTCGCCGCGAGAACCTTCAACATAACCGTGAGCGGATGCGCTGCCAGCGACAAGTATGGAGCCTACAATAATAAGGAATAAAATACCCAGATTATACATCCACTTCTTCTGTAAAGTCTCCGTTCTTTCATTTAAATTTGTTACTGCTTGCATCATTTCCATAATTACAACTTCCTCCCAACCTGAATATGATTACTTCACGACAAGGCACTGCGTTTTACCTCGTCCATATGAATCCGCTTACATCCCACCTCCTCGATTACATAATATCACTCATTTTTCCAATTAATGGTGTAAAAAAATCTTCAGATTGTCTTTTATTTCATCATATTAAAATCACGAAATAATCCACTACTTGTGAGAAAATAGAACACCGACATCTCTTTGGTAAGATGTTACGATCTGTTCGAAGGGGGACACATGATTTCAATCATAGGGAGGGTCGCATGTATGCACATGTAAAATGGTTTGTTGATGACCATGGTTGGCAGCCTCATCAGCTGGGAGACATCATTTCCTTACATTTTCTGTTCTGGCTTGGTATTACACTATTTGCGTTAATTCTCGCTACGATCATCAATGATAGGATCGAACGACATTGCTGCGTCAGCAAATTTTTACATGGTTTAGATCGACTAAAGCGCTACCAATTAACCATTATGCGGGTTGGACTTGGTTTAGGGCTGTCGCTTCAGTTATTCACCCATTCTTACCTAGCACCGACTCTTAAACCTGACGCACTTTGGGTATATGTAGTGCTTATTTTGGCTATAGCAGGTTTAACACATCGAAAACTGCTTCCGATGAGCGGCATTGCACTCGCCATTTTAAGTACCGAAACCGTTTTGCAATATGGATTGTTCCATTCTCTTGACTACGTGTTCTATGCAGGAATCATTTATTACTTGTTTGCAGTTAACAGCAACTGGAATCTCCCCTTGCTTCCTGTCCTTTATACAAGTACTGGAATGTCATTAGCCTGGTTGTCCATGGAAAAATTAACGATGCCAGGATTAGCAGAATCGCTGATCCATGAGTATGGCATTCCAACGTTTGGCTTTACCGCGGATGAATTCGTCATGATTTCCGCTTTTATTGAGATTGCTCTTGGATGGTCATTCGTTCTGGGAATCTTAAATCGCTTCACAGCATTCCTGCTAAGCGGAATGTTCCTGCTTACCTCTCTCGTATTCGGCTTCACTGAAATAGTAGGACACACGGTTATTCATACGCTATTCATCATATTTATAATCGAAGGCAAAGGGAAGTCTTACGCACTCCTTCAATTTAATCATTGGCCAATCTGGGGTCGATGTACATTTGTGATCATTAGTTTCTGCCTGCTGCTCTTTAGTTTAATGGCCATTTATATTTGGATGGGTGGTGTGAATACCGAGTTGATTCGTATACCAAATATATGAAATGGAGTTGGCAATGATATGACAAAATGTGATTTGCTCATTAAGGAGAGCAGATTGGGTGCTTCTCTTCTATTGATAATCCGCCTGTATTTGGGGTGGAAATGGCTGACTTCAGGGTGGGGAAAACTCACTTCCGAAAAGAGGTTTGACGCCACCGGCTACTTGCACAACGCAGTTTTAAGCTCCTCAGGAGAAAAACCTACCGTACAGCATTGGTGGGGACATTTTCTAGAGTCATTTGCAATTCCTCATGTTAAATGGTTTAACTTTCTAATCCCTTGGGGGAGTTTCTAATTGGATTAGCTCTAATTCTTGGTACATACACCGTAGTTGCCTCTCTTGTCGGCATGCTCATGAACATGTCATTCTTCCTGTCTGGTTCCATAAGTACAATCCCCCAGATGCTTCTCTGTTCGTTCTTGATCATCTATGCTGGCAGTAACTCGGACCGATTCGGTATCCTGTATCTGATTTACAGATTCCGAGCCAGACCTGTGGAACCGCCGTCCAATCTCCATCAGCAGCAGTAACAAAATCAAGAGCCGAGATTGAAACATATACCTCGGCTCTTGATCATATTTGCTTATTCGACTTTCCTCGAGTTAAGAATTGTATCTATCTTGGCTGCAGCTTCGTTCAATCCATCCGTCACGGAGATTTGATTATCCAGAATACGGTTCATAGTTTGGCCGAACACTTCGTCAATTAAATCCCAATGAGGAACAACTGGTCTTAAAGAAGGCTGATGTTTCAACCCCTCAACGGCCGCCATTATGAAGGGATTATCCTGGACTTCCTTCGGAAAAGTAACTTCCGAATTAGCAGGGATGATTCCCACTTTCATCATCATTTCCCCCGCTTCCTTACCTGTCATCCATTTCATGAAGGTCCATGCAGCTTCCGAATGCTTGGATTCTTTCATCATCACCAAATTTTCTCCGCCTACAATGGATACACCTGGAAAAGGGCTGGAAGAGTTTTATCCAAAATACTCTCCTTTAGACCTGCAGCACTTGCTTGAGAGCTAAAAAACCACGGTCCTTCATCCAACATAAATAATTTACCTTGAATGACATTCCCCCAACTATCTTCACGGTTTAGCAAGTAACTGATTCTGAAAGTCCCTTGGAAGAGCATGTCTTTCATTTGCTCCACAGCCCAGATACTCTCCTTACTATTCAGATAACCTAATGCCGCAGTATTGGATTCATTGAGCAATTTCCCACCGAGGCCGATAAAATAAGGTCCATAATTCCACATTGCGCCTCCTTGCATGCCCAAAATATCATGGTAAACATCTGCTGCTTCTCGTAGGCCAGACATCGTTGTGGGAGGCGCTGCATAACCGCTCAATCTTAACATCTGTTTGTTATAAATAGCTATCTTAGTCGTCATGTTCAGCGGCAGACCATAATATTGTCCTTGATATTGATTCGTTTCAAGCGTTGGGGCTACAAGTTTTTGCTTTACAGTTTCAAAATCTGAGAAACGACTTAGCGGGTACAGCAGCCCGAGATCAGCAAACTCCGGTGACCAGATGATGTCCATTCGAACAAGATCAGGTGTTTTATCTGAAAATGATCGGGAAATGAGCGCATCTTTCAATCTATAGTTATAAGGCTGTCGAACCGGAGTGACGATTATATCGGGATGTAGACGCTCGAATTCCGGAATCACTTCATTCTCAAAAACTTTCGTTTCTTCTTCACTGTATGTATGCCACATAACCACTTCAACTTTTGACGTAGGTATTGTCTGTTTTTCCAGAGGACCGTCAATGAAGGCTTGTCCACAACCTGCCAAAAACACTGTTGTTAAAAGAGGTATGATCTTGATCATACGCATACCGGTCACTCCTCTTCCACAAGATGCAGCTGCTCACGATATTCCAGCGGGGACATACCTGTTATCTTCTTGAATAACTTGCTAAAATATTTGACATCTTTAAAACCGGAATTTGCTGCCACTTCATAAACCTTGGCCGTTGTAAGACTTAGCTGTTCCTTCGCCCTTTTAATACGTAGCTGGATGAGATAATCTATAAAATTTAAATTGGTTTGCTTTTTATATAATAAACTAAAGTAATTTCTGCTAACATGCACATGTTCGGCTACCATTTGCAGAGTTATGTCTTCCGTAAAATGTTCGTGGATATAAGCAATTGCACGTTCAATTATGCTAGCCGTTGTGTTATCAGAAGTATTCGTCTGAGGCTGGGCATCATGCTCATTCATGCCTGAATAAAGTAAAGATAGGACATCATTCAGAGTCTCGCTTTTCATAATTTGTTGGCTGTAATCGACCAATAATGCAGGCTCCATACGAACATTCAGCGTGTTCGATAATAAGTCACATGCTGCCCTCTTGACTTGCTCTGATGAAGCCCCTATCTTCATCCATTTTTGATACCACTGCAGAATTCGAAGATCCTTTCCTGCTAAGTCATGTTCCTGTTTACCGGTATGAGGAGACATCAACGTGAAGCGGTCCGATTGCCACTCATGAATCCCGCCGCCCCCATGGAAAAAACACAGCTCATGCAGATTGCTTAAATAACCATAATTGTCTATCCATTGCCGCGGCTCATCTGCTTGCAAAAAACCAAGTGTGAGACGTAAACTAGACTTTTTCTCCAACTCCAATTTCAGCTCTTGTATCATATCGAAAGTACCTATATAAGGCGGCATAACAAAGAGCATCTCAGAGTTATACTTCGTCATAATTGCGATTCCTTGCACCTGACGTTCATAAAATTGCTCCTGTAACTCATCCATTAACATGTCTACATATAAATAACCATTCTTTTCCAGTAATTCTCTTATCCCGCTAATAATCGCTAGCACCATTATGTACCCATGCTGAAATTCAGCAGAGATCAATTGTTTGTCAACTTCAACCACTCCTGCATTTCCTTTTGAAAGCAGTTTCTTCAAAGCGTATTCCATTTTCTTCCGATCTTCATCCCGTTTGGTTTGTTCTAATCGTTCCAGGCTTGTTTGGATCAGTCTCTCTTTCTCAAGCGACTCTATGGAACGACTGATAACTCCATCCAATTGATCAGGCTCCATCGTTGACTTCTGTATATAGTCGATTGCCCCCAACACCATACCTTCTCGCACATACTCAAAATCTTGATAACTGCTAATTAAAATCACTTTTATATCAGGGCAAATCCCTTTTGCTTTTCTTAACAATTCAAGTCCATCCATCACAGGCATTTTGATATCGGTGAACAATATATCCGCCGGGCTATCGATTAATGCTTGAAGAGCTGCAAGCCCATTAGCGTATTCACCCACAAACTTCAATCGCTTATCGTTCCAATTAATACATGATTTCACTGCAGAACGAATGATGGGCTCATCATCTACAATCATTACCCTATACATACTGTTCACCTCCTGGATGTTCGGGACCCCGTTGTTTGACAAGTTTAAGTGTAACTGTCGTGCCTCGCCCGATCTCGCTATGAAATGAACATTCAGAACCTGGCGGAAAGTACAGCTCAATGCATTCAAAGACATGCTTCAAACCAATCCCAACTTCATTAAAATGCTGCGAACTCTGTAAATTGGTAAGAATGTTCATGCGATTCGGTTCCATTCCGATACCATTATCTCGAATGCTGACGATAACAGCGTCCTGCTGATTTAAAGCCGTTATTTCTATGACACCATCCTGCCCTCCGGGTACAATTCCGTGAAAAATTGAATTCTCAACGAGTGGTTGTAAGATCATCCTCGGAATCAATGATTTCTTGCATGCTTCGTCAATATGTAGAATCAGCGAAAAGATTAAATTATATCTCAATTGTAAAATGGGCAAGTAATGTGCAATGATGTCCAATTCTTCATGTAAAGTGATCATCATTCCTTTTTTCCCATATTCGCTTCCATTAACCGGTTAAAGTTGGTGATTCCTTCAAAGGCTTTGTCTTTATCGCCAAATTTAATCAACCAGCGGATGGTATTCAGCGTATTGAACATAAAGTGCGGATTAATTTGATGGGTTACGGCGCGTAATTCCGCCTTACGCTTCTTTGACTGTTCCTCTTCGACCTGATACATTAATTCATTTACTTGGTAAATCATTTTATTAAATTGCAAACTAAGCATGCCAATCTCGTCCGAAGACTCAATCGTTGTTCGCACATCGAGGTTTCCTTCCCCTACAAGCTTCATTTGTTTGGTCAGTTGTTTAATAGGCGAAGTGATTTTCCGGGCACTCCATAGTCCGATACCTATCGCAAGTAGGAACAATCCAATGCTCCAATTAAAAATCGAACCGCGGAGATGATCCAATTGTCCAGTTAATTCCTGAGTCGGTACAATGCCAACAATAATCCAACCGTTCGAAAGTGTGTGCTTCACCCCATAATAGGTAACGGATTGTTCCTCATACTCGAACTCGCTTACGGATTCATCTAAAAGATGACTTTTCAACTCATCCGCCACTTCACTTCCGACGAGGGTGATATCCTTGTTAATCATCATGTTCCCTTCACGATCTACAACAAAGAAGGTTCCCGTTCTGCCGAGCGTTAGCCTTGAAATAATCTTTAAAGCCTCTTTGCCGTCAATATTAATCATAATGTAACCAATGTTGTGCAGATCACGGAAATCCTTCATGACCCGAACACCAGGTATGACTAAGTCGATGTTTTCTCCTGCGCCGCTAAACAAATCAAATTGCATGGGAGACCAGGCCATCTTACCATCCATTTCGTCAGCTTTCTTGATCCAACTAAAATTGTGGAGGGTAAACCGGTTCAGCTTATTTTGCGAAAAAGTGCCGCTCCCCCAACTGCCCCCATTCTCCCTCAGGACATATACCATTTTCACAAACGAGTTGGAGAAAGCGATATTATTCAACGTATTGGTAATATATGCGGCGTCCATTTGATTTGAAAGCTCTATTGAATCCTCCAGCGTAATCAGCTTTTGAATGGAGGTATCGCTAAAGATCAAATTAGAAGAGTCACTTCCCACATTTAAAATGTTAGACAAGGAATCAGCAGCTTGTCCAACCAACTGTAATGACGTTTGGCGCACATTATGCTTAACAATGGTTGAAGCTGAAACATAAAAAAGAACGCTGATAAAAATGGTCGGGATTAAAATAACGACTAGCAGCGCTGCTATGGTTTTACTCGCCACACTATTTTTGAATCGCAATTGCTTGAGCACAGCCATTAGAGCGCCCACCTCACTTATCTGCATACACCTATTTTAACAGAAAAGAAAGACGATCATCATTGCTGATTCGTCTTTCTTCTATAACTATCAAACAGTTAATTTTTCATAAGTACTACATCATCAATCTGCAAGTTAGCATCTGCGCTATTTGACTGAATGTAGAATCCGATATCCAGTTTTCCGCTAGTCACATTGACGGTGGCTGTGTACAACTGATACTCAGAGCCATGACTTGCGTTGACATAGACAAGATCGCCTCCATAACCGGCTACTTCCATCCTGCTAACCAAGGGAGCCCCCGAGCTTTGTTTCATCCAAGCCTGTACTGTATAAGAACCATTCGAAAGTCCTGACTTCACCTGATGAACACTTTGCTGATACGGTCCCGAACTCCACAACCAAAGCTTCTTGCCGCCGCCGTGCACATCATTACCATCAATTCCGTATTTAGGGGATTGTCCGGATGGATGCCACTCTGTCCAACCCGTCAAATCTCCGCTTTCAAAGCCAGGGTTAGATATTTCCACAGCAGTACCGCCAGGAGAATCAGGATTCCCAGGATCACTGGGATCATCCGGGTCCGTAGGATTGTCCGCTGAGGGGGAAAATTTGATCCAATTGATATTATAATTCATGCTCGCACATTCTATGCGCAGCTTATGCTGGCCGGCTGGCAAATCGACCGTACTCGACACCGTTGTATAATTTTGCCAGCCCCTGTATCAGGAACCTGAACTGAAGTAAGCACTTGATTATCCAGCTTCAAATCAAATTTGCCTGTGCTGTTAATACTAGCCACTCTTGAATCTACCTTATATGCCCCAGCGGTGCTCACATCAACCGTATACTCCATCCAATCTCCGGTATCAATGTGACCTACATTTTGCCCGCCTTCCCCGCTGTTCTCCGTTTGGACGCCTGACATGCTATCGTAGCTTTCCGCTTCAATTTGACCTGGAATCGTCTTGGCCGGTTTAGGCGGCGGAGGTGTTGCCCCCGGCGTAATCTTCAATATGCGGACGTCGTGTTGGCCGATTGCATCACTATAGCTGTTCATGCTTCCTAGATCTTGATGTTTCCATAAATCTCTAACCGATGCATAACCGGAAATCCCTAGATCAGATGCGAAATCAATGCTTTTCGTGACAGAACCGTTGTCCCTATTAAAAAGACCGACGATCCAGCTTCCATCCGCAAGCTGCCCTTTCCACTTCATACTATCTGCGTGTTGAGGATCGCTGCTGAATGGCTTGGCTACAAATCCCTTCTTGTTTAGTTCGAGCAGTTCCGTGTTCTGGTATACCCAAGATGCGCCGCCAATCGTATCATACTCATCTGCCATGATAACTGGCGCTCCCGACAACACAACAAGTGAAATAGCAGATTTCTTTTCCTCATCTTTATACATATTGTGTATCCGCAAGAAATCGGCATCGAGAATCATCTTTCCTTTCCCAGCGATTTTCGACCAGTAAATCAAACCGTCAAATGCATTATGGTATTGTGACCAATAAGGAAATCTTGTTCCTCTGTCCATGTCGCTGAATCGTCCCCAATCGCCATTGGCAGCGTCTTCATTAACCCGTATCCAGTCGCCATACTTAAGCTCAACTGCGGCTTCGTTATTCAAATGGGGCATAACCAGACTTAGTTCCATATCATTTCCGCAAGCCTCTGCCATCCATTTTAGGGCTAATTCGTAATTGGCTGAGCCGTGCGCAACGCCTACCTGTCTGCCTTTATCAATCCCATCTTCAAACCACGAAAGGAAATCTACGCGCAAAACCTTCGCACCTGCATTTTTAAAATAGTTGACATACCCTTTCACATATTGTTCCGCACCTGGCTTGGTCACATCCACCCAGTATAAGCTGGAAGGTTGCCCGCCGTTAAATCGGTCGCCTGCATTCGTTATGGATTCTACAGGTATATCGGTGCCGACAATTTTGTAATTGGAGTTGCCTACTACCGTTGGACTTACCCACAGTGGGTTGTAATAAACACCAAGCTTCATACCTTTGCCTGCGAGATAATCCCCCAATACTTCCAATCGTGCGTCCAACTGTCATTATGCGAAAGGATATATCCATTGGCATTCACTTTCGTTGAACCTTCCACCCAACCGTCCGAAATAGCGGTATCGTATCCATATGATTTAAAATTGTCCGCAAGCCAGTCGATATTCTTCTTCCACCTGTCTTCAGGCATATAGGTATTATTGGCATATTGATATTCATAGGTACTCCAAGCTAGAGGACCTGTCGCTTTTTGCGTAAATACACTGTCTCTTGCGTGAGCTTGGGGCGTATACAGCATGCTTAGAGCAGTACTTAACAAGGTCACAGAAGTGAATACGTTACGCAATTGGTTATATCTGACTCTTTTTCCCCAGGTATTCATTTTCATTTTATTTTCCTCCCTTTCGTTTCCAGGCATGTTTCAGGACATACATCCTCTTCGATGAAACCGGTTATATTTCACTCTCTTTTATTAAATTAGTTTCCATCACCTCCCTAGGAAATCTTACCATCTTCTTCTAACGAAATAAGTAGAATATCATATCGAGATCGTGTAGTAATAGCTTAAACAACAAAAGGACCGCTCGGAAGCAGTCCTCTTGTTGTAGCTGGCTAACGCTTACTTACCGTTTGCTTTACGCCACTCATCCAATTGTTTTTGAACCTCAGCAACAACTTTATCGATACCCGCCGCTTTCAACTTACTAGTAAGTTTCGGTACTTCCACATCCGGATCCAATGTTCCGGAATTCAAGCCTGCATCATAAGTTTTACGAACGTTTTCAATTGCGATCAGTTCATTTTTCACCGGTTCGGAATCAAAAATAAAGCCAAAAATGATCGAAGGATCTGCCGCCACATCTTTGTTGAATTTCTCATAGTTTTCATACTTTTTAGGATCTTCGCCAACGCGTGTGTAGTTCAGCATTTGGTTACCGATTTGCCATTGATTGTCATGGTAGAATCCAACATTGTCCGTTGTTTTGCCTTCTGGAAGATCAACTTGTCCATTTTTTAATACGTAATGTGTTCCTTCAATACCGTAGTTAAACAGGCTCAGCAACTTGGCATCTTTGAAGAAAAGGTTGAGCAACATCATCGCTCTTGCCGGATCCTCGGAGTTTTTGGAAATCGCTTGAGTTGTATCGGCCAGCTTTCTAGTTCTCAGCGAATCAATGTTGAATGGAATCTGAATCAAATCCATACCAACTTGCTTGGATCTGATAGGCATCGGTGCCGGAACACTATTGTCGCTTACAATCTCCATGTCGGCACCAGCAATAGCGAAAGCATTACCTGTTTTCATTTTCGACCATCCATCGTTGTTCGATTGTACGGATGTCGAGGCATCTTTATTGATGTAACCTTGCTTGAACCAACTGTGTGTTAATCGCGCCAAATTCATATACTCATCCGTATCGTAGTAGCTGACTGCTTTAAAGTCTTTGTTACTGCGTACTAAACCAACTGGATCGAGAATCATTTCCATTTTACCGGATTTAAAGTATGCTTCCAGCGGCAATGGCAGGCCTACCATCGGTGTAATACCTGGTTCATTCTCTTTGATCGTTTTCAGCATAGGTTCCAAATCTTCCATTTTGCGACTCTTCGCAAGCGCAGCCAAATCAAAATGGTATTTCTCAGCTAAATCCTTGCGCACAACAATACCTTGAGAACCGCCTAGCTCTTGGTGAGTATGAATCCCATAAATCTTGCCGCCCCGTGTAGCTCCGCTATGATAATCTTTTTCCACTTTTTCAATGTCTGGTCCGTATTGTTTAAGCAAATCGTCCAGTGGAAGCAGCGCTCCTTTATTCACCTGCGATTCAAAGCCTAACCAGTTTGCCGTAAAAATCGTATCGAATTTTTCACCGGATGCAAACATGAGGTTGGTTTTATCGCCCCAAGCACCCCAGTCTACCGGATTTAACTTGACTGTCATATTCATCTCTGGGTAAGTCGACTTCAGATACTCATTCATCGCGTTCTGAACTTTCTCTAAATCTCTTTGGGTACTATCCGGGTAAACCATGACAACCTCATATGGCTTTAAGTCACTTTTTACAGCTGCGGCAGTGGAGCTGGCCGTGTTTTTCGGTGATTCACTTGAACTGCTGCCGGATTTCGTAGTATTGCTCGAGCATCCGGAAAAAACGATTGCGGAAGACAGCAGTGTTGTCAGGAGAACGGTAAGACCTTTTTTGCTGTTCATCTTGAATGTAGTAATCATTTTCTGTAAACCTCCCATATTTTCTATTCATATATACTAAACCGGGGCATAACCCGGGATTAGCCTTTCACTGCGCCAATCGTTAAACCTTTTACAAAATATTTTTGAAGGAAAGGGAATACGAGCGCCATTGGACAGATCGCGATCATCGCCATGGCCATCCGAATCGATTCCAGAGGCGGGCGAGTAGTAATCTGCCCACCAGCTACACTTGTAACCTGAGCTAGAAATTGGATGTTCAACAGCGTTTTATTGAGCAGGTACTGCATGGTATATAAATCCTGATTGTTTATAAAAACCAGGCTGGTGAACCATTCGTTCCAGTACGAGATTGTTACAAACAACCCAATAGTCGCCATGACCGGTAAAGAAAGCGGCAGGATCATGCTGAAATAAATTCGCAATTCACTTGCTCCGTCAATTTGCGAAGACTCAATCAGCGATGGCGGAATGCTGTTAGCAAAAAATGTACGCATGATCAGCACATTGAAGCCGCTTAGTAATCCCGGTATAATCAACGCCCACAATGTATCTTGAACATGCAAGAATCGGGTATATACCAAGTACCAAGGAAGCAGGCCCCCGCTGAACAACAGCGTCAAGAACACATAGAAAGTGAATATTCCTTTAAGTGGAAAATCTGAACGCGAGATTGAGTAAGCCAGCATGGAAGTGATCGCTAAACTGATAATAACTCCTACCACCGTAACTACAATGGAAACACCGTAGGCTCTTACAATCGGCGTGGCATCCTGGATTAAATATAAGTAAGCGGTTAAATCAAACTTCTTAGGCCAAAAAGAATACCCATATCGCAAAAGTGTCTTTTCTTCTGTCAGCGATACTACGAGAACCAGCCAAAACGGAATCAGGCATACCAAGCTCGTTAACAGAAGAAGAACATGAATGAGAGGATTCGCTCTTTGTGTCATTTCTTCACTCCTTAGAACAGCGCATTTTCATTGCTGAATTTTCGAACTAACGTATTCACGGTGACTACCAGGATAAAACCAACAACCGATTGCAATAACCCTGCCGCTGAAGCAAGTCCTGTGTTTCCTGAAACAAGAAGCGCATTGTACACATACGTATCGATAACATCAGTCGTAGGCTTAAGCGCTCCTGCAGCCAGTGTAGCCTGATAGAAAAGTCCGAAATCTGCATTGAAAATACGACCGATAGCAAGCAAAGTCATAATAATGATGACCGGAGAGATTAAAGGGATGGTGATGCGGGTCATTTGCTGCCATCGTGTAGCCCCATCCATTCGCGCTGCCTCATAATACTCAGGATCTATGCCTACGATGGCGGCTAGATACACGACTGTTAAATAACCAATCGATTTCCAGGTGTTAACAAACGTTAAAATATATGGCCAGTACTCTGCTTCGCCGTACCATGAGATACCCATTTTTCCAGCCGGCTCAAGTAATGCTTTATTCACAAAGCCGAGTTCAGGATTCAGGAATCCGAATACGACATAACCCACGATTACCATAGATACAAAATAAGGAAGCAGCATCGCACTTTGGTAAAATCTCATCAAGTACCGGTTCTTTACTTCATTGAGAATCACAGCAAACAAAACGGCTAATACGGTATTGATGGCAATAAAAACCGAATTGTACAAAAGGGTGTTCCGGATAATGATGTAAGCATCATTGCCAGTAAATAAAAACTTAAAATTCGCGAAACCGACCCAATCGCTCCCCCATATGCCTTTCGTGTAATTCAAGTCCTTGAAGGCGACGAATATGCCAAACATGGGCAAGTAATTGTTGATTAATAAGAACAAAATGCCTGGTAAGGCAAGTGCTGTAAGCGCTTTGTATTTCCAAATGGCTTGGAATACGGATTTTCGCTTCACAGCCGTGACGGGTTTTGTCATTGCCAGCTCTGTCATTTCAGTTACCCCTTTCTCTAGTAGCAATCTTTGTAACCTTAGTTTACGACAGAGCCTGCTGCCCTCCCCACCTTTTTTGTGACTACCTTCTAGTCCTTTTGTGACTTGTATTTGTGCCTTCCTTAGGTTTTTCTAAAGTCTTGCGGGTTCATCCCGTATATTTTTTTGAATACTTTGGAAAAATATGAAAAGTTGACGTAACCCAGACTTTGAGCGACTGCACTCACCGTCATTTCGCTATGTTTTAATAGCTCTTTCGCGCGACCCATCTTGAATTCGATCATATAATCGATCAAGCTTTTACCTGTCTGCTTGCGGAATAGTCTGGACAAGTAAGCAGAGTTCAAGTTAACGAATGCGGCAACATCCTCTCTGGAGATGTCCTCTTCGACATGCTCTCGCATGTACTGAATCGCTTTATTAATCACACGATCGTCTTCTACGGGTTCAAACACGGCATTCATGACAGTTGTAGTCAGTTGGATCGTCCAGTTCTGAAGCTGAGCCAAACTTCGGATGTGAGCAGACGCCCATAATGCGAAATTCGGCACCTGATTCGGCGTAAAACCTTTCACGTGCAGGAAATGGTAAATCACTTGCAAAATGTCGTGATAATAAGTTTCAATGATATTGGCATCCACGTTCCTGGATGCTTCCAGTTGTCTTATCGTTTGACGAATGAGATCAATCAGAATATCCCGTCTTCCGGCAAGCAGATATTCGCTCCAACTTGAAATTTTACATACTAACCCTTGTTGATCCATCTGCACAGTTGGGCTTACTTCGTTGTTCTGCAGCACCATAACCGTCTTCGTATCTTTGACATTGGACCGTTCCATTTGACGAAGCATCTCGCAAACCTCGTACAGATCTTCAAATGAGACATCATAACCGATATAACTGGAAATATGACAGGAGAAATATTCCTCTGCAGCTTTAATAAAGCTTTTAGCTCTCTCTTGGAGAGCGTCCATTGGAAAATGTGGAGTTGAATCCGCTTCCTTGGCATATATCATGACTACAAACAATCCATTCTTCTCTGCAATGACATGACCCCGCATGTCGTGTAGAAACATTTCCTCGGCAGCTTTCTTTACCGCATACTCCATAATTTCCTTGTCTCTATCGCATAACACCCTTAGCCATTCCTCAATACTGATGAGAACAGGAAGAATCCTATGCTCCTGGGTCAATTGCATTTGAGCATCCTCTAACGCCCGTGATAAAAAATCACCAAAAGTCAATATGCGGCGGGACATAAAGTCTAACCAAAACTTCTCAGCGAGTAGCGGCTGTTGCTTATCCCAAAGAGATTTGTACTTGTTGTACATCTCATTATAAGTCTGCTGTTCGGCACGCTCTGCTACGGCTTGAAGCATCGTTCTTACAACGCCCGCCAATTCATCGGGATCCGCCGGCTTCAGTAAATAATCGAAACTTCCTAAATGAACGGCCTTTTTAGCAAATGCAAATTCGGAATGACAAGTTAAAAACACAGATTCCGTGTTTGGAGAATGTTCCTTCACCCAAGCAAGCAAATCTAGCCCCGTTTCATCAGGCATCTCAATATCACATATCATAATGTCGATTTTCATGCTTTGGTATATCATCTTGGCTTCCCTCGAATGATGTGCTACATACACGTTATTAATGCCAAGCGATAACCAATCCAAGCCATTTCGAATGCCTTCAGCAGCAAATTTCTCATCATCGACTATTAATAAAGAATACACTCAGCTCACCTCTATTCCTCATTTCGAATAATGGGCAAAATGATATCTATCACAGCACCGCCACAATCCGCATTCCGAAATGAAACGCCAGTTAATCTATCCTCATAACGCATAGCTATTCTCTTTTTCACATTCCAAATACCAATATGCTTGTCTTCGTCATTTGGAGCATACATAATCCCTGTCAACTTCTCCAACATATCTTCTGAAAACCCTTTGCCGTTGTCTTGAACTTGAATGTGGAAAAGTTGGTTATTTTGAGAGTCAAGGTCAACTCGGATCGTAAGCTGGAATGGCTCATTTTCTTTGACGCTGTAGCCATGAATCATTGCATTTTCAACAAATGGTTGGACAATAAGCGGTGGAATGGCGATAAGTCTTAGCTCTTCGTCAATATCAATCTTGAACTCAAATGCATCTTGAAACCTCATTTTCTGAATCTCCAGATAGTTTCGGATGTGATCCAACTCCTGAAAAAGCGGGATTAAATCTCCGTGTGTAGACATAGAAAAACGGAAATATTTAACCAAGTGCTGTACCGTCTTTTTCACGAGATCCACTTGCTTTAAATCCGCCAATTGATAAAGAACATTCATCGTGTTCATGTAAAAATGCGGATTGATTTGTGACTGCAACTGCTTCAGTTCTGCTTTTTGAGTGCGCAGCCGCTCCTCATAGACACCGATCTTCAGATCGGTAATCTCCTCAACCATCCCATTAAAACTTTGATAAATGATGGAGAAATCCACCGATTCTGTTAACGGTAGCCGAACTTTCATGTCCCCCTGTTTAATTTTCCTTATCACACTAAGCAACTGCTGAATGGGTTGAAGCAGCAATCTGCGGATCAGAATCATACATAACAGAAGAACCGCCAGTACGAGAATGGGAATAAAACTTACAATTACCCGAAAATATTGAAGTCCTTGCAAAAGCTCATCTTCCGGAAGTACGACCGCTAAATTAATGCCGGCACGCTGCGAGTATTTATTGACAACGAGCAATCTTTCGCCGTCAAATGAAATGTGAAACGGCTTGCTTTCCTCCAACTGAGCTTTGGGCAAATCCCCTGAATCAATTGGGGGTGAGAGTCCTGCTCAGTTAGCACTTTACCCTCCTTGGATACAAAAAGAATATCCCCGCTCTTACCCAAATTCATATTTTGCAACGGTGCCTTCAAGCTGTTTACATGGATGAGAGCACCCAGATACACTTTATTTTCCATTTCATCTCCGCTCAAACGAAAAAGATAGGACTCACCGTTGATTTCGATAAGCTTCCATGCATACAAATAAGTTTTAGGAACATCTTCGTTTTTCATGATTTGCGGTATCGCATTCACAATACTTTCCCTGAAATAACTGGATGCCCCCTGTACGTCAGTGGTAAGAAGAAGATCATTCGACATCGAATATATAAAAAATAAATCAACGCTATGAAAATAGGATTGATAAACGCGATTGATATCCAAAAATGCATTTTGTGCAAAATAATAATCGGAATCACTCAAATTACTCATGCCCAGTTTTAGAAAATCTTCATTATGCGTAGTTAGATAGTACATATTGTTCCCGGTGTCTTCCAGACTTTTATCAAGCATCTGAATATTAGAATCAACCAAATTCTGGTATGAGAGTGCGACTTGTGAAAGTACCGTACTCTTGGCAAAATTGCTTACCACGATCAAGCCAATCAAAAGAGGCACACTTACAGATACAAAAATAATAATTAATCTGAATCCAAGAGATTTTGATCGCATGATTTTCACTAGAAAGCCTCCGGATGTCTGGCTTTAATCGTTTAAACAATGGGTCGGGAAAAAGGCTATGACTTTAAAATGATTCAGAGCCTTTCATTCATGTACTTTATTCTTGTTTGATTATGTCGTTTTTTAACGAATTTTGTAACCTTTTATGTTACTGTCTTAGTGTCTAATATTATTCATTTGCGGAGTGTCGAGGTCTGTGGTGTAAAAACAGGCTGCAGGCTGCATCCCGCATAGGCGGTACATTTTTCGATACTCCGCTGGAGTAACGCCAACCAGATTTATTACCATGGAAGAAAGACTGGATGAGTTCTTAATGCCAATTTCTGAACATATTCGATGAATTGGAACGTCTGTTGTTCTTAGCAAATCCAGTGCTTTTTCAATGCGGGCCCTGGCGACATATTTCATTGGGGTAATCTTCATGATCTTTTTAAACTGCTGACACAGGTAATTGGGATGATAACCGATCACTCGGGCAATATGATCCAGAGATAAATCTGGATTGGCTATCTGTTGTTTCATGTAAAGGACAACTTCAAGCATTCTGCTATCATCAAAATGAATAAGAAGTGGGTTCTCTTCACACAGAATGTGCTCTTCAACAATGTTTCCCTGATCGAGTATATCCAATAAAAAGCTAAACAAGCGGACGGATACTCGAATTTGTTCCAAAATATTGGATTTTTCCAGTTTAAATTTCAAAAAATCTTGCCAATCCAGCATGTGAATATTTTTCAAAATCATTTTCATATATATGGTTTTTTCATCAATCATATTAACAAGTAAGGATGACTCGAATTGTACGACTCTAACACTTTTCGGCTCCCCCTTTATTTGCACATCTGCATGTGAGGTAATAAAAATAATTTCATGCGGTTCTGCATGTACGGGCAGCTGATTAATCATGATTGTGGTTTTTTCGTCACGAATTTCCAGCAACTGATAGAACTGGGAACGCCAGTTGATGGACAATGGAAGGTAATCGGAGCGGTAAATAACGGGCAAGCTATTTAATAGTTGTTCATTCAACTGAATCTGTCCCCCTCATACAAATTAAAGCGTCGAATGTAGACGCCTCCTTATTATGATGGTTCCTACTTCAGCTTCATAACCTCCTGTTGTATGAAAATGGTGTCTTATTGTACTAAGTTTTGGTCAATCCATCACTAAGGGAAAGTTGATGCTCCCGATATTCAATAGGCGTGTACCCCGTCATTCTTTTAAAGAGTTTGCTGAAATACTTCACATCTTTAAACCCGGTTTGTTCTGCAACCTCATAAATCTTGTAATCTCTACAACAAAGTAAACGCTTGGCTTCCCTGATTCGAAGCTCGATCAAGTAATCTATAAATTTTTTCCCGGTATGCCTTTTAAAAAGCAAAGAAAAATAACTTCGACTTACATGTATATAATCAGCCACTTCCTGCAGATTGATTTCTTCCCTAAATTTCAAAGTCATGTATTCCAATGCTTTAGCTATTAACTTACCGGCATAACCTTCAACTGAACGGCCTGCATCTTCAAAGCGCAGCATAAGAACATTCTCAACATCCTCTAAAGTTTCCGTATAATTGATCATTTCTAGAAATTCAGGCAATGATTCCGTGATACCCAAGGCATAACTTATAGAAAGCAGCAATTGGCAAGCTTCTTTTTTTACTTGAGCCGGACTTTTGGTCCGTTCCCGCCATTGCTTGATCTTCTCATGAATAAGAAAGGATGCAGGTTCCGTGTCATGGTTTCTAAGTTCGGATGCTTCTTCTAGAGATCCAAATTGCAATAAATGGTCCATATCCATCATCTGACCGATTCCTTCAAAAAACACGTAGTCTTCCAATTGTTTAACAATAGTAAGCTTTGCTTTAAGCGATTTGATTCCTTCCACGGCCATGTAACCAATGGTTAGTGTAATTTGCAGCTTTTCTTCCACGTTCTTTTTAAAAACGGGTACTGGAAATTTGGGTTCCAATTGTTCTGGAAAAATTGCAAGGACCATATCAGTGCCAATTTCAACAGTAATACCCTGGATGAATTCCGAATAAAACAAACTCTGCAGTTCTTTGCATAAAATATCTTCAAGCATGCTGCCGTATGGCTCTTCTGTCTTCTCTAATTGATGAATCTTCATATACATACACACGCATGGCGAAGACAACCAGCTCACGTTTGGCGGTATGGAATCTTTGTTTCCAAGAAGAAACTGTTTCAAATCCAACTCTAGCAGAGATGTTGCTGCATGAATTTTTGCTCCTAATGCCGCCTCTTGTATTCTTTTCTGCTCAATCTTTGCAACACAGCGCGACAAAGCGTTTGCAAGTTGGTCCGCATCTAATGTTGGCTTGAACAAATAATCAATTGCTCCGTAACGGATCCCTTCCTGTACGTACGCAAATTCATCATAGCTGCTGACCAAAATGACTTGCAGATCGGCATTGCGTTCTAGTGATTGCTTCATAAGTTGCAACCCGTTAACTAGTGGCATTTGAATGTCGGTGATCAGAATTTGAATGTCTTCGTTGTCCATTACTTCCAGAACTTCTTTTCCATTTGAGCATTCTGCTACAACTGACATTCCGTACTGCTTCCAATCGATTAATGACCGTAATCCGCTTCTCATCATCAGCTCATCATCAGCAATAACCACACGTATCACAAACTGAATCCTCCTTCATCGGATATACAAAAAGAAAACGCGTGACAGGCTTTCAAAAGGCCAGCCTGTCACGCTTATGATTACTTATTTCCGGTTTGCAGCAAACGATATATGACTGTCGCCACTTCTGCTCGTGTCGTAAGTTCCGCGGGTGCAAAGATTTGCTCTTGCCGGCCCTGCATAAGACCTTCTACCAGTACTTGTTGGACTGCGTCCAGAGCCCAATCCGAAATATCATCGACATCTGAATACACCATAGTTTCACCGTGTTCAGCTGGTGCACCATGAAGGTTCTTGTAGACACGTGACAATATGACTGCCATCTCTTCTCTTGTAATCGGTGCATCCGGCTCAAACGATTCATTCGTTCTACCGCTTACCCATCCTTGATCCACTGCTGCAGCTGCTGCATTTGCATACCAACTGCCAGCAACTAGATCACGGAATGTGGATGAAGCAGTGTGCTCTGCAGTAACTCCTAAAGCCCTTGCAAGCATCGTGACAAACTCAGCTCTGGTTGTTGTCGAGCCAGGTTCAAATTCAGCCGCGCTTCGTCCTTGTATAACTTGCTTGGCCGCGAGAACCTGGATAGAACGATGTGCCCAATGTTGATCATCAACATCGTTAAAAGAACTTTTCCAAACAATCGGAGCATACAAACTAAAATGTTTCATTGAGGCAATAAGTTTATGACCGACCTCATCATACTTGCCTCCAGCATAGATCCACTGCCCCTTATTAACGTCAAACGTATACAAACCAAGCAGTTCAGTTTCCTTAACTTCCCCGTCAACACTCAATTCCAGCGTGACTGGCGAATCAAACTCTTTTTCCCATTTCGCAAACCCGCTGCCCGTGTCTACGCCGATCTCAAAATCATACATATTTCCAAGCTGTGTTGCTGTTAGAGATCTGTTTCCTTTGAGCTTATCAGCCGCTGCATTCTTCAGATCATCAGTTGCAGGTTTCACACGAATAGAGATGGCAGCGTTGCCCGCAGACTCTGAGGAAATGAGTGTGCGAACTTGCTCAAGCAGCTGTGCAGAAAATACGAGTTTCGCCTTATCTTGAGAAATCTCCAGATTGCCTTTGCCGAGCAGTTTCCCTGCATCCAGAGGGAGCTTCAATTCTTGCTGATCTCCTGAGAGCTTCACAAAGGTGTTTCCGCCTAGTTTGTTAAAATCGGATGCAGATATTGTAACCGTATTTGCAGAACTGAAATTTGCTGCACCTCCACCTGCACTCGAATTCGAGTGGGAGCCCGAATCCGATGGAGTATCGGAAGCCATAGCATCACGCTTAACGAATACCATGTTCCAGTATGCCAGTGTCGGCATAGTAAACGTGATTTTGCTGCCCTCCCATTTGAAGTTAAGCGGTGTGAACATTCCGCCCTCATGATCAGGCGAGGCTGCATACACTTGCAAATTCGGAGCTTGCCCTTGTGTGACCCCAACATCATAAGTAACATTCAAACCTGACAGATGTTCCGGTTCTGAAGCCGCGTTACGCCAATTGGCATCGTTATTCAGCAAATTAACAAAGTTCAACACGTCATACTTGCCAAATCCTTGAGTCTGGTTCGTTTTGCGCACAACCGTAAGCAAGCTGTCTTCCTTCCCGTCGGCGCTTGTCAAAATGGAGTTGCCGTCAGCATCTTTCACACTTACTTTTGCTTGATTGTCTTCCGTACTGTCAAATAACAAATTCTCATAAGCCGCATAGAACTTATAGTAATCCTTGAGCGATTCCTTAAGCGATGCTTTCATCTTCTTGCTGCGGTTCGGGTAATACTCGTGAGCCAGCATATTCGGCCCCTCTTCAAAAGCTGCGGCTGTGCCTAGTTCAATATGTGTAGTTCCAAAAGCCCCTAAAACAGCATCCATTAAGCGAATCGATGGTTCATTAAAGAAACCGATCGTCAGACTGCGCAAATCGATAGATCCTTCATTGTCAGATTCATGTTTCAAAGTTACTTGATGAGCACCCTGAGACAGATAAGGGACAATGTAATACACATCTTCGTCAAATGTCGTGCTGCTTCCGGTTGACCTGAAATCGAGCTTCGCCGTCTTCACTCCGTCAATATACAATGTCTTGCTGCCGGCAGCTCCGCTATTGGCATAAGAGAAAATCAGTGAAGTTTCTCCAGCTTGCTCGACTTGTATGTCGAAAGTCGCTTCGTCACCCAGATGCCCAAAATTCAAAAGCAAATCTTTATAAAGCGTCATAGCAGGCGTGAAATCGGCTTTTTCCCCATCGATTCGGATGGATCCTGCCTTCACATAATCCAAATTGATTCCCTCGTCATCATGCCCATCCAGTCGAAGTGTGATCAGATTGACACCCTTCTTCAATTGTACGCCTGGCGTCACAAGCTCTGACCAATCGTTCGTATGTGGAAAAGCCAGCTCCTGATGGACAATTTCTTCACCGTCATTTATAACGGACATTGTCCGAATCGCATCTTTGCCTGAAAGGCCGTTGTTACTATATGCCCAAGTCAAATCTTCGGTACGGTCTTCATCTAATGTCACTTCGAATTTAAGGAAGTCATTCTCATCATCAAAGCCCGATGCGAACCCTTTCGAAATGCTCAGTGCTTCGGCTCCGCCTGAAATATCTGCATCTTCGACTTCGTACTCACGATCACCTACAATCAAGCTGTCCAGATTGATATACTGACGGTCGGAAGCAACAACCAACTTGATCTGATGAGCTCCAGGTGCAAGGGATGCATCAATCGCCTTCTCGGCCATGCCTCCGCTCCATCCGCCTGGCGTTTGCCCGAATGTAATATCGTCCGCGATCTGCGTATTATCAACAAATACATCAAATTTGGGGTTATTGTCCGTACGGTACTTGAAGGCAATCTTCTGAACGGCTTCAGCAGCATCTACATGGAAAGTTAGCGTCTGGCCAACCAATCCATGGTTGTCTGTTCTGCCCGGCACCGTCTGAATACTTCCTGTCTTCGCAACGACAGGCTCCCACCCGATTTCACCGGATTCGGCTTCAAATGTGACACCATTCAGCTTGAAAGAATCAATAGCTAAACCGGAATCTTCCGAAGACTGCTCCATCTTCATTTTGAGCGTATGCGTCAATTCTTTAGATACATAAACAGATGGAATCAGGAGTTCTGTCCAATCCCCACTTGTCTGGAACTCGAACGAACCTAATTTTTTGCCATCCAAATAAATACTTCTTGTTGCAGATGCACCTGGATTCCGATATGTAACAATCAGGTCGCGAAGCCCGCTCTCGCCCACTGCCGAAAGCTTCAGCGATACGAAATCCCCTTTTTGCCCAAAATGATCCAAGTAACCGATCGTGGACCATTTCGTTTCAGCGACGGCATTTCCGCCTTTGCGAACTTCCGCTGATTCCGCTTCCTTAACGATATCGTCTAACGTAAGCTTGTCAATTTCAATCGACTCATTGCCGTTCACAGTTGGGTACAACGTAAGCTTGTTCTGACCGGCCGCAAGGTTAAGCGGGACGGAGATGGAACTCCATGTGCCAGACGTATTGGAGAAGTACACTTGCTGGGAAACGCTATTCACTTGCATGGTGTACGGGATAGCGCTGTTCGAACGATAAGCAACATGAATCGTGTCCCATCCTGCCTCCGCACGGTTAACATCCATGGAAATCGAGTCTCCGGCCTCGCCGAAATTGTCTGTGGAATGAGACGTTTTATCCACACCGTTTGTACGGGTTTGAGGGGATTCAGATTCCAACTTGCGTCCCATCGAGAGCGCATGAACATTTAGCCACGTATCATTGTTCTCCGCGCGAACCGTAATGGAGTGATAGCCCTCACTTAATGCAATATTCTTCTCTGCAACTCCCCACCAGCCATTGTACCAATCGTTGGATGGCAGGCTTAGACTGGAAGATGCTCCGTCAATATCGAGTGCAGCCGTTTGAGCATTCCCCGTTCGATACCACAAACCAAGAGAATAGTCCGAAGCTTTCGGCGCGTATACCTCAAAGGTCACAGACTTGCCTCCTGCACCATTGAAATTGTCCGTTTTAACATCCTTGTCCGCCGATTCATTCACTTCGACACCACCAGCAACACTTACTCGGGTAGTCCCGTTTATAGGAGTTCGGTCGTTTACAAGAAACATTTGACCGCCAACCAAGATCCCGTCCAAATTCAAGTACTGTCCACCCGTTGTTAGCGACAACTTCACCGTATTCGTACCCGGATGCAGCGGTACCATGACTGATTTCCAACCCCAATGGCCATTGCCTGCCGTGGCGCCCCAGCCACCGGTGGAGTCAAAAGCAACTTCCCCTGGCAGGATTGTGCCATTGACCGTTACGATACCTTTCGGGCTATTCTGAGTTGCATATTGAAAAATAAGTTCTTGCATACCTTCTGTTTCAGACGCGACATCAAATTCGATGGAGTCAGGAGCATTATTCAGGTTTTTGACATACGCTGAATCAACAACGCCAGGATGAAGTTGAATTCCTGTTTCCCTGGTCGGTTTCCATCCGTATGACGCTTTCTCTGCTTCATAACGATTGCTCGCTACCTCCAGATAATTCACCGTCATGCCAGTGTCAGATGGTTGATTCATTTGAAGTGTAACGCTGTTATGTCCGGCGTGAAGGGGTACCGATAAACTTTTCCCGGTCTTAAACGTTTCCCAGCCGCCAGTCGGAGCGAACTCGGCATCTTTTTTAACCAATTCGCCATTCACATATAGATCCCGTGTTACTTGAGTTGAGGCAATACCGTAGTTCACAGCGATCGGATAATCGCCGTTTGCTTCGGCAACAACATCGAAGGTTACATAATCCCCCTCTGTTTCAAAGAAAAACACGTTGCCGAACCTGTCTACCCGGCAGCTCACCAGATCGGCGTACTCCGCTTCGTATTCGCGGCTCTTTCCGTCTCCTGCAACGACCAAGCTGTCAACATTCAACCATAAGCCTGTCGAGTTAAGCTGCAGCATGATTGTGTTGTCTCCGGCTTTCAAATTTGCATGGATCATCTTCTTCGCACTTGGGTTGCCCCAGCCCGTATTTTCATCGAAAGGAATTGATGTAGCAACGACCTCACCATTTACCGTCAGCTTCCCGTCAGGACTGCCGCCTGCGTTGCCATGACCGTAGTTCAGCGTCAAATCATACGTTCCCGCTTGATCCGCATGAACCGTCCAAATGATTTTATCCTCATTCGGCATGCCGAAGTCTCCCACCCATCCGGGTACGCGATTAATCCTCGACTGAAACTCCACCGTCTTTGGTACGTCGGTCAAATCGGCTGCAGGATACTTATCACCTGTTGCCTGTTTGTAGTTCATATAGCCGGCGATGACCATGGCCTTGCCGCCGTCTTTGGATTTGGTATCGTCAATTACACTTTTGAGGTCACGGTAA
The DNA here is from genome assembly GCF_021513275.1 of Paenibacillus hexagrammi. Taxonomy (NCBI): domain Bacteria; kingdom Bacillati; phylum Bacillota; class Bacilli; order Caryophanales; family Paenibacillaceae; genus Paenibacillus; species Paenibacillus hexagrammi. The sequence goes on from NZ_CP090978.1 coordinate 4,194,636, forward strand.
TTGTCGCGATTTTGCCAAATCTCGCTGTAGTCAAAATCCGTTTTCGTATTCGGATTCGGTACATCCGCGTATTCCTGACTGCCGCCTACCATGTTAAAAGTCACATGATTCTTCGTTGGATCATTCTTGGTAAGCGAATCCTTAACTGAATTGATCAATGAATCGTAATCTTTGGAATAATAGCGTTCCTTGCCGTCATAGCTGTATAGGAAGTCGTTGTCATTCGCGCCCCATTGGTCAAGGTGGATGCCATCGAATTTAAACTCGTTGATGGAACGGTTGTATTGGTTCGTAATGTACGATTGCCACTGCGGATTGCCTGGGTCCTGCAAATACAGCCCTGTGTTCACCCAATCAAAGTAAAAACCGTTCTGATACTGAATGGGGTCCGGGTTCGGGAACTGCGTGTTCTTGTTGTACAATCCCCATTCGCGTTTCACACCGTAATCTTCATAATGCTCCCTGGCCGCATAGTTCATTTGGTATGCCATCGCAGCAGAACCATATTTGTGGGAAGCCTCAATCTGCTGTTTGACACTTAGCGGAAACAACGGTCTACCTAATAGATCGAGATAGGAAGTATTTTCATTCATTGGAGCGGTAACAAACTGCCCCTGTTCATTAACAACCGGCTTCAGCCTGCCGTCTTCCTCATAGGTCTGTGAATACACAGATACATCATGTCGCCACATCCAGTCATAAAACTGGTAACCATTCAGAAAATAATCCTGCGATAATTGTTTGATTTTCTCTTCGCTCTGTGCTGCCGTTTCTTTTGGAAATTCCGTCGTATAACCGTAACGAGGAAAATGTGTCCAATCGCTGGAGACATCCAGCGCAGAAGTTTGAAATGCATCCGGCTTGCCCTCTATGTAAGCCTTTACAAGATAGCCTCTAAAGTCGGTTGCCGGAGGCTGCCAGTTGACAGTCAGGTCCGACGAAGTTCCCTGCATAACAGTGATAGGACGCGACACCGTACCCATTAGCTTCTCCGCGGAATAAAACTCTAAAATCAACTTGCCGCTCCAATCTGAGCTCTCGTCAAATGAGATGGTAAACTGAGCTTCTTCACCGGAGCATAACGGGCTTTTTCTGCCGATATTTTTTGAATGGGCTTAGTAGGAATTGCAGAATTCGACAGCACAATTGCTTCTGGAGATGCTGCTGCCACCACTGCGCTTGGAACAATTGCGGTTTGCAGAAGCACGGCCGTGGCTACCACTTGTGAGAGTATCAATTTCATTTGTTTATTTTTCATGTAATTCGGTAAGCCTCCTTCATAAGAATCATAGTCTTTAAGCATTGGGCTCAAAAAGGTAACCGCTTTCAATTCCCCTTTATATTCACACCCCCTGTTGAAATCTAATGAAATGGTTATTGTTTTGATCAGCGTAACGTAACCGGTTACGTTACGCTGATCAAAACTTCCTATTGCTTCTTCAATAATTTGTACACGCGAGCCTCGTATGGTCTCAGCTCTATGTGACGGATGTCTTCCGACTCCGCTGCGTCATAGTTGCTGATTAGAAGCGTATTTCTTTGATATCTAATATCCTCATCCAACACAAAAGAAGCTGGTTCTCCAGTAAAATTAAGGATTACGAGCAACTGCTCTTCATTATTACTACGGATATATGCAAAAATTCGATCATTATCTTCCATAAGTGCACGATAATTGGAGTAACCGGTTACGTTATGTACCTTACGAAGCTCAATTAATTTTTTATAATAATGAAAGATGGATTCCGGGTCTTGCAATGCCTGCTCTACGTTGATTTGTTCATAGTTCGGATTGACTGAAATCCAAGGCATACCCTTCGTAAAACCTGCATGCCTGTCAGACGACCATTGCATCGGCGTTCTACCGTTGTCCCTGCCTTTCACATAGATCGAATTCATAATTGAATCCACATCTTTACCTGCAGCCAGTTGCTCTTGATACATGTTCAACGTCTCGATATCTTTATACTCTTCAATGGATGCGAACTTGACATTCGTCATGCCGATCTCTTCGCCTTGATAAATATAAGGCGTTCCTTGCAAGGTATGCAACAGAGTTGCCAGCATTTTCGCCGATTCCTTATGATATACCGTATCATTTCCGAACCGAGATAACATTCGAGGCTGGTCATGATTGTTCAAATACAGGCTGTTCCAGCCTTTGTCCTGAAGCTCCAGCTGCCACTTTTTGATAATCCTTTTGATGTCGGACAGCTTCCAAGGTTTTACATCCCATTTTCCATGCTCACCGGAATCCACATCCATCAACTCAAAATGGAACACCATGTTAAGCTCGTTTCGCTCCTCGCCCACATAAAGCGCGGCCTCTTCGGGTGTAACTCCAATGGCTTCGCCAACAGTCATAATATCATACTTGGACAGCACCTCGCGGTTCATCTCTTGCAAATATTCATGTACACGGGGACCGTTCATGAAATAATCACCGCCGAAATGATAGGAGTCATGATTTCCTTCAACTACTGAAGGCAGCTCCGGCACCTTGGAGATCAGGTTAATGACATCCATACGGAAGCCGTCAATACCTTTATCCAGCCACCATTTCATCATATCGTAAACTTCCTGACGCAGCTTTGGATTTTCCCAGTTTAGATCAGGTTGTTTCTTTGAGAAAAGATGGAGGAAGTATTCTTCTGTTTGTTCATCATACTGCCATGCAGAACCGCTAAAGAATGATCCCCAATCGTTAGGCGCATGTCCGTCTTGCCCTGGACGCCATATATAATAATCGCGATACTCATTATCTTTGGATTTACGGGATTCTACGAACCAGGCGTGCTCATCCGAGCTGTGATTAACCACCAAGTCCATAATCAGCTTCATTCCACGGTCATGCAATCCTTTGAGAAGTTCTTCCCAGTCGGCGAGCGTTCCAAAATCTTTCATGATAGACTGGTAGTTGCTGATATCATATCCATTGTCATCGTTAGGCGATTCATATACCGGACACAACCAGACCACATCAACACCTAATGTTTGTAAATAGTCCAGTTTGGAAATAATACCTTTGAGGTCGCCGATGCCGTCTCCATTGCTGTCCATGAAGCTTCGTGGATAAATTTGATACACAACGCTGTCTTTCCACCATTGTTTAGCCATTCAAGTAACTCCTGTTCAGTAAGTTTTCAATGCTTTCACGGTTTGTCGTTCGATCAGACTGTGAGGCACGATACTGCTCGGTACTATGCCTCCCGTTTCAACCATGGCAATTAGCTTCTCTGAAGCGATTCGGCCAAGATCATATAACGGCTGATGAATCGTCGTCAGGGATGGAACCATCATCTCCGAAAGCTTTAAATTGTCATAACCGACAACAGACAGCTGATCAGGCACGCTGATTCCGTTATTCATCGCGTAATTCATCGCCCCTATGGCCATCTCATCACACGCAGCGAATACCCCCGTAATACTGCTGTCTTCGCTTAAAAGCTGTCCCATTAATCGTGAACCGCTTTCAAAGCGGAAATTGCCGTAGACGATTTTCGCATCATTCACAGTAATCCCATTATCAACCAATGCTTGCTTATATCCCTCAACGCGGGGAGTGCCCGCGATCGGATCACCTTTTGTACCGCTTATCATGGCAATATTCCGATGACCTTGACCAATTAAATAATTAGTCGCATCGTAAGCCGCCATTCTGTCATCTACCTTGACATAGGGGATTCCTGAATACTTAGTCTCTGAAGATACGAGAACAACAGGAATATTCATAGCGTCTAATACTTGAATGTATTCCTCTTTCAGCATCTCGCTGGAGAAAATAATCCCATCAACCTGCTTCTCTCGAAGCACCTGTAAATACTTCAACGTCCGATTGCCGTCTACTGCTGTGTTACATACGAGCACACTATAACCCCGATCATGAGCTAGCTCTTCGATACCATGTAAAATACCGGAAGAGAACTCATTAGAAACGTCCGGAAACATAACGCCGAGTGTCTGTGTCCGTTTATTTGACAGCGAACGAGCAATCGCGTTGGGCTGATAACCCATCTCCTCAATGGTCTTTAAAACTTTTTGCTTGGTTTTGTCCGAATAACCGTTAAGTCCATTCAGTACACGGGATACGGTAGCCACGGATACATTCGATTTCTTGGCAACATCTCTAATTGTAGGGACCATCATTTATCCTCTCCGACATAATACTACGTAACCGGTTACTCTGAGTATATGCCTAAGTTTTATGGATGTCAATCATTGAGTTTTGATTTATTTCTCCCGTCTTTTTTCGATACTCTCTTGGCGTTAGTCCAGTTACCTTTTTAAATACTCGACTGAAATATTTCTCATCCTGAACCCCCACCAATTCAGAAATTCTGGATACACGCATAGCCGGATTCCCGAGTAAAATCTTCGCTTTGTCCATCCTAATCCTCGATATATATTCCACAACATTTTCATCTGTAACCTGTTTGAATTTACGGGATACATTTTCTTTGCTGAGATAAAATCGTTCCGAAATATCCTGCAGTGTAATTTCCTTACTATAATTCTCTTTTATATATTGTTTTATTTCTTGAACTAATTGACTGTCTTTTGAATCATTCCAAAGATGGATCCTACTATTCATGGAATTGCAATGTTCCTGTTCTAGCAGCGATTGTCTGGCCTGTTCAAAGCCTTGACTCACACCTGACGGAAACGGAAGAATCGTACTTAGTCCCATCTCTATTTCAACACCATAAACAGTCCTGACAGCTAGGATAATCTGCTCAAGAAGGTCCTCTGAGCGCTCAATGTCCTTCCACACAATTATTACGATATCCGAACCACTGTACCAATAGCGAAAGGTATAACCGAAATTGCCAGCTTTGAATATTTCATTTCCTATATTCGTCATGGTAAAAGCAAGTAAAGAACGATCTCCATTAAACTTTCGATTTAATACAGGATCCAGACGTTCAAGTGATATCACAGCCAATCGGCAATCTTTTTGACCAAACGTGGTGCCGAACTCTTTATTTAAAGATTGCACCGCCTCCACCGAACCTATTTGCCCCGATACCAAGTCTGATAAGACCTTATCCCTATAATGCGGTCTAAACATATTAAGTTGCGCATGTTGTTCCATACGCTCCTGTCGTGATTTCTGTTCCTCTCTCCACAACGCAATGGCCCGTTCTGCTGCTGAAGTTAATCCTTCTCTGCTTAGTGGCTTTAGGAGATAATCAACTCCACCATATTGAATAGCAGGCTTCACGTATTCGAAATCCTGAAACCCGCTCATCACGATCGTTTTAGAATACGGTGAATGCTTATGAATCCATTCCAGAAGCTGCGCACCGTTAACAATTGGCATCCGCATATCCATAAAAATTACTGCCGGTAGTTCAGCTGCGATCAGTTCTAACGCTTCTTTACCGTTATTTGCCTCTAGAACGATTTCAACGCCATATTGCTTCCATGGGATTAAACATCGCACAGCTTCGCGCACATGCCTCTCGTCATCGACAATTAATGCTTTCATTGCTCTTATCTCCCCTCATCCGTTAATGGGTATTTGAATAACTACTTTCAGTCCTGACGGCTCATTGGGACGCATAAGTAGCTTGGCCTCTTGCCCTACATGTAAACGCAATCTCGCAAGCACATTGATCAATCCAATCTTGTCATTTGCAACAACACTTTTCTTCGAAAGCTCGACCTCTATCAAATTCATCATGTTCTCTGACATGCCCTTTCCGTTGTCTGAAACAGAAATGATTAACCTATCCGTTGTCTCCAACTTAATTTCAATATGAATTTGTCCCTGTTGAATACTGTCTGCAAACCCGTGCTTGAATACATTTTCAACAAGCGGCTGTATAATCATTTTCGGAATTTTGCATTGTCTCGCTGATGGTTCAACATCTACCTGTACGGATAGCTCTCCACCAAACCGTTCTTGCTGCAATAGTAGATAGTTGTGAACATGCTCCATTTCCGTTTCCAGGGTCACACTCGTTTCCTCAGTTGCCATAGCGTAACGCATCATGCTTCCTAATGAATAGATCAGATCGTAAACCTTCACAGCTTGATAACGCAGCGATGTTGTCGCGATCGATTGCAAAGCATTGTACAAAAAATGCGGATTAATTTGAGCCTGCAACGCCTTGAGTTGATTCGTTTTGTTAGCAATTTCCAACCTGTACTCATTCTCAATCAGTTGATGAATTGTTGCTGTCATACCTGTAATCTTGCGTGTTAACAAGCCGATTTCGTCTTCATTCTCAACGTCAACTTGGGCGTTAAATTGCCCTGTTTGGACTTTTTGCGTAAAAGCAATCAATTTCTTGATTGGCGATGTGAATCGAAACGATATCAGCACAGATGCTGCAGCCCCAATTATAAGAAATAATGTGCCGATGCCTGCATTAATTCCCGTAATTTTCCGCGTTTCTTCGTATAAGTAATGATCATGTACCCGCTTTAACAACCATCCTTCGAACAAGGGACTATCCACCCGTTGGAAAAATACGATCCCATCCTGCCAACGGTAATAACCGCTCATTTGATCCTTTCTCATTTGATCCTTTCTCATTTGATCCTTTCTCGCTTGATCCCATCCTATCTGAATGTTCTTCCCACTCATTGCAGCCTCGGATGCGTAAATAATGTCCCCTTGACCGTCCACAAGAAATATCTGTTCAGCTGTCGGGTCGAACATGGACTTCGTAATCGCTTCTAGACCTGATGCACGTAAATCGATAGACAAATAAGCCATCGCTTCATCGCTCGGAGTGCGGTAGATCGGTACATGCACACTCATGACCTCAGTTGTACCCGATTTCAAATTTGGAATATTGGTTTTCAACCCATAGCGATGGTCAAGATGAATCGGTTCAACTACAGGTCTCTTATCTCCCTTAACAGCTATCACTGGAATATAAGCGTCATTTCGCTCCCTTCGAAAAAATCCATTCAGAAGAGTGTTTGATTGCTTATTGGCTACCACAAACAAATGAATTTGATAAATATCTTTATTGGACTGGTACATATTGAAAAGCTGATTAGAAACGATATCCCTGATATCAGTTGAGCCTAAGGAATATGGCGCGGAAGATACTGGTTTTGCATTCAGGAGGGAAGTATACAAGGAATTAGGTAAATTAATACCGCTATATACGGACATAATCAACTGATGAATGCCGCCTAAGTAATTAGACATATTATCCTCACCCAAGGAAAGAATCCTTGTATTCTCAGCGATTGACTTCTCCGTAATTGTAGACTTAGTAACGAAATAAGTTACCGTAATGGAAATGCCAGCCGGAATTAATGTAGTTATAAGCATGAGAGACATTAATTTGCTTCTAATACTTTTTGGAAACATTCTCTTTTCACCTCCTTTTTGTCACACATTCTAACAAAGGCCGGCAAGATATTCCACCTTTATTAGCATGAAAATGAGTGTATCAATGCAAGCCCTCTTCTTATAATGAACCTGAAATATAGTAAAAAGGAGCAATCATCATGAAAAAATCCTACCATTTTCAAAAGGGATGGGGACCTCAACTTGTTTTTATGGGACCATCTCTCATTTTTTTCCTTATCATTGTCATCGTCCCTTTTTTGCTCGGATTCTATTATTCGTTTACGGATTGGGACGGACTGGATCTGGATAAAGCCGTATGGACAGGTTGGTCCAACTGGCACCGAATCTTTAATGACGATGATAAATTTTGGGAGTCCTTCTTATTTACGATTCGTTTCACCGTAGTAGGCGTTGTTCTAGCCAACGTACTTGGATTAACGCTCGCGTTACTCTTGATGAAGGCGCTAAAATCCAAAAAGATCCTGCGAACTATTTTCTTCTTGCCGAATGTGATCGGCGGCATTCTACTTGGTTATATTTGGCAATTCATATTTATTAAGGGCTTTAGTACCATTGGCGAATTAACCAATCTGCCATTCTTCCAATGGACCTGGCTCGGCAGCCCTACTACCGCATTCTGGGGAATTGTTATCGTGTTCGTATGGCAAACTTCTGGATACATGATGGTGATTTATATCGCAGCGCTTGCCGGCGTTTCCAAAGACTTAATTGAAGCCGCACAAATCGACGGTGCACGCGCTTTCCAGCTATTCAGAACGATCACAGTGCCTCTTATTATGCCGGCGATTACCATTTGCATGTTTCTGACAACTTCGAATGCATTTAAGATCTTTGATCTTAATCTATCTCTGACCCGTGGGGGCCCTGGCACATCCACCCAATCGCTTGCATTCAACATTTATGCGGAAGCTTTATTCAACAATCGGTATGGCTTGGGAACTGCCAAAGCACTCCTATTCTTTGCCGCCGTTTCCCTCATTACCATCACGCAAGTGTGGTTAACCAAGCGTAAGGAGGTTGCCGCCTAATGCGCCAACAAGAGAAATATACGGGGAGACTTCTCGTCCTGGAGATTATCGCAATTTTACTCGGTCTTATATTTATTTCTCCTTTCTATCTTGTTCTAACGAACTCCGTCAAAACGTTAAGAGATATTCTTGTCGATGCAGCATCGCTCCCAAGCACCATTCATTGGAGCAACTATTCGCAGGTTTGGAATATTATAGACTTCCCCGCAGCGTTCTGGAATTCTTTTCTAATCACTGTGCTTAGCGTTGTTTTTATCGTATTTTTTAGCTCCATGTCCGCATACAGGATTTCCCGAAGACCATCTAAGTTCAATGTATTCATGTTTCTTGTACTGATATCGGCGATGATTATTCCATTTCAGTCGATTATGCTCCAACTTGTTCGTGTAACTAGCCTTTTAGAGCTTAGAGGACAGTTGTACGGAATTGTGGCCTGTTATATCGGATTTGGCATGCCGCTTTCTGTATTTCTGTTTCACGGCTTTATTCGGACCGTTCCCATCGAGCTTGAAGAAGCAGCTACAGTCGACGGATGTAATCCTTATGGCATCTATTTCCGAATTGTGCTTCCCCTGCTCAAACCGATCATGGTCACAGTCATTATTTTGAATACATTATGGATTTGGAACGACTACCTGCTTCCTGTATTGATCATCGGGGGAAATAAAGATTTGACCACTCTTCCTATTGCAGTTACGAAGTTTTTTGGCCAGTACACCAAGAAGTGGGATATGGCGCTCGCTGGGCTTATGATGGCGATAACCCCTGTTGTCCTGTTCTTCCTGACCCTTCAGAAATACATTGTAGAAGGTGTCACCTCCGGTTCACTAAAAGGATAGACCGTAATATTGTCCACCTTTTTTAGTAAAATATTAAGTGTAAGCGTTTCTATATATTATCTAAAATGTAAGTGTAAGGCATAAAAACAAGGAGGTTCAACAATGAGAAAGATCATGGTCACACTTCTTAGCGCTACGGTTTTAGCATCAATGCTCTCCGCATGCGCGAAACAAACAGAAACTGGCACTAACGGGGGTACTAGTACAACACCTGCTGCAACGGCTGCAGAAAAGAAAGAAAACAAAAAAGACGTTACGATCAAAATGTTCAACTACAAGGTGGAGATCGTTGACGCGCTGAACAAGCTTGTTGATGAGTACAAAAAAGAAACCGGCGTTACGATTCAAGTAGAGACCCACGGCGGAGGTGAAGACTACTATGCGCTGTTGAAAGCAGAGCTTGCTTCCGGCTCTGAGCCCGAGCTTTTTAACAACTTCGGCTTCGCTACACTTGAGCCATACTTGGATCGCGCTACGGACCTGTCCGGCGAACCTTGGGTGAAGGATTTAACTGAAATTGCCAAAAAGCCTACTACCGTGAATGGAAAACTCTACGGAATGCCGATGAACGTCGAAGGTTATGGTATCATTTACAACAAAGCTTTGTTTGAAAAAGCAGGCATTACTGGCGAGCCCAAAACTCTTCCTGAGCTAAAAGATGCGGTTGCCAAGCTTACAGCTGCTGGAATCACGCCATTTATTGCGACTAACGAATGGTGGAGCCTCGGGATGCATTGGACAAACGTTGGGCTCGCCAATCAGCCTGACCCTGTCAAGTTTATGAGCGATTTAAAGGCTGGACAAGCCAAATTCAAGGGCAATGACGTTTTCCGCAAATATTTAAGTCTGGCTGATCTGATCATCGCGAATTCTCAGAAAGATAAAACAACGACGGATTATGCGTCACAAGTATCCAATTTTGCTACTGGCAAAGGAGCCATGATGATTCAGGGCAACTGGACACAAGGAGATATCGACAAAATCGATAAAAACCTTAAGCTGGGCGTATTGCCGCTTCCGATCGACGATCAAGAAGGCAGTATCATGATTGGTGTGCCGAGCAACTACATCGTCAACAGCAAGTCCAAACATCCTGAAGAAGCTAAAGCTTTCTTAAACTGGCTAGTTACTTCGGAAACGGGTAAAAAGTACATTACTCATGAATTCAAATTCATTCCTGCTCTGACAACCATTAAAGCTACATCAGAAGACATCGGCCAGATCGCTGTTGAGCTTCAAAATAAGTCAGGCAAAGCGAAAGGCTGGTACTGGGACCTGTTCCCGGACGGTGTCACACAGGGACTTGGAGCAGCTATGCAGGAATACTTAGGCGGCACCGTAAATCAAGACCAACTGCTAGGCAAGCTGGATAAAGCTGTTGAGGATATCATTAAAAAATAAGAGTTTGTTATCGCGGAATCCTGTCACTCTCCCTTACTGGGATGTGCAGGATTCTTGCTAATTGTTTTCGATAATATTCGATTTACTATCTCTTCCTGCTATCTGGTGTACACAGAAAGGAAGAAGAGCCACTGAACAAAATCAAAGACGGTTCTTCTTCCAATCATTTTTTACCCCTCTAATGCACTTCCTCCTCCAAATCTCGGTACAATTTGTTCGTCAAGTTTGGCTTGGAAAGCATCGCGATCATCAATAATTGCATCATTCCAACACCTACCCATGTTCCTACCGTTCCAGCCAGCACCCCACCTTCTTACATGGATTTGGAGAATATGGAGTCTGCAAGTATCCCTCCTAACCAATATCCGATCAGCATGCTGGACATTGCAATCATCTTATTAGTCGCGAGAAACCGTCCCTGTAAAGTCAAACCTACCTTCGTCTGAATGAGAGACTGCCAATGAGACCATAAAGAAAAGCCATGACGGCAATGGACAACCATCATGACTTTCCCATTCAAAATGCGTCTAACTCTGTCTGTAACTGACTTAGTTCTTTACGATCTGTACATCATCGATTTGCAAATTCGTATTTCCCCCAGCAGCCTGGTAGAAGGCAACGTTTAATTTTCCATTCGTCACATTCACCGTTCCGCTAATTTTTTGATAGGTGCTGCCATGAGGCACGTTGGAGTAAACAACGTCTCCACCGTACCCAGAAAGTTCCATGCGGCTTATTGTTGGTGTTCCCGTATTCTGCTTGACCATCGCCGTTACTGTATAAGAACCATTCGCTACATTCACAACGTCCTGTTCAATTTTTTGCGTATAACTTTGAGTTCCCCAGAAGTAAGCTTTATTTTGTCCGCTATTTACATCGCTGCCGTCAACACCGACATTAGAGCCCGTTGCTTTCCATCCGCTAAGGTTTCCGGCTTCAAACCCCCCGTTTGTAATAGTTACGGTTGGTAAAGGATCGGTACCGCCCGAGCCACCGGTGTTATCAGTTCCACTAGGTACGATTTCAACATTATCAATTTGCAAATTCGTATTTCCAGGAGCTTCTTGATAGAAACCGATATCCAGCTTACCGTTTGTGACATTTACTGTGCCGCTAATTTTCACATAGCTATCGCTGTGAGGAATTGCAGTTGCTACAGTTGTCCCCCCAAAACCAGATAACTCCATTTTGCTTACAGTAGCTGTGCCCGTGCTTTGTTTAACCATGGCATTCACCGTGTACGTACCGTTTGTTAAACCACTAACTGTTTGTGAAGCCTTCGCTGTATAAGCACTGGAATTCCATATCCAGTATTTGCTGCCTGCGTAAGCGTCATTGGTGTCAACACCATGCGCCGAGGTCCCCGAGAAAGTCCAGCCTGTTTCACCATTCTCAAAATTTCCATTCACAAGCTGTCCACTACCAGTGCCTGTTCCTGGATCTGGGTCTGTACCCCCCACTCGCATCGCTGCTCATATAAATCATGCTCCAATATTCCAGTGATGGTACAGTTACATTCACAAATTTGCCGTTTCCGTCTTGACCTTTGGTAAAACTCAGCTTCTGAGTACGGTTATCGTTGGAATCCGGAGATGCCATCCAAACTGAATTTACATCGTTCGTGTAATAATACTTCATCTGGAAGTTAGAGATTTGACTCGGCTTCTCCTTATTGCCGTCATTAGCCCTCCAGTCATTGCGGCTGACGCCCAGCATGTTGATCATTTGGACGATTTCATATTTGCTGTCCTTCTTGCCATAAGCCCAAATTTTATTCGGATCACCTGTTGCGCTGATCGCATAATTAGGGAATTCAATACGATTCGAAGTCTCATTTTGACCGTCGCGAAGCAGGTTCTCGTAAGCAACGATGAAGTCATATAATCTATGTTCTCGCTGTTGTAAATCGTCATCCATGTACAAGTTGCTCGAAGGGAAATACTCGTTGCTCAGCATGTTTCCGTTATTTCCAAGCTCCATGCGCGAACCACCCGCTGCGTAAACAGCAGCATCGGTCAGGAGAACCGCAGACGTATTAAATGCGCTTCCGGAATGTCCCTTCGCATAATCATATTCCATATAAGCTGGAACGATTAGCGACTTGCCACCGCTTTCTTTTCTAGACTGCTCCACTTCTTTCTTGAGCGAGTAATAGCTATCATACTGCAAGCCCTCGCTGTCATGATCCCATGGCCATATCTCCGCATAGAGTACATCTACATTACTTTTATTCACATTTTCGATCCCTTGCGCACCGACCGGATTAAAGACCAGATATTTGCTGCCAATTGCCTGCTTGGCGTTATTGAGGAAGCCTGTGTACGTGTCCTTCACATAAAGGGTTTGTCCTGTAGACGTTTTCATTTTGCCCCATTCACCAACTGTGTCGCCGTGCCAACCATCGAAGTTAAATGCTTTGATTGCCTTGTTTTCCTGGTTATAAATATAATTTTGCCAGCCTGTATTCGCCGGATTAAAGAAATATAAGTGAGTTACACCTGTTGGTGAAGAGTCAGCCATTTTAAAACTGAATTGACCGGTACCGCTCGGATTGTCATCTGCATAATATAACGCCCAATCCTGTTGGACTCCATCTTTATCATAGCCCGTTGTTGCGCCATAAATCATGTTGTATTCCATGTTAACCATATTAACTGCTTTGGCACCAGCAATATAATTTCGCACCGTATCACCATAAATCAATCTGCCCGACCAATCATTCCATACATCCAGGTTATCCGCAAGAGGTTTATGATGACGATACTGCCAGTCGTAATACTGCAAGCCGTTAATGTGATAATTTTTAAGCTTATCAATCCGTTCGGCAGTATTCACGTTCTGTCCGAAATCCCAAAGATAACCATATCGCGGGAACTTAACCCATGAAGAAGAAACATCCACACCAACAGTATCCGAATCAATTAATGCATTGGAAGCATCCTTGATATCCACTTCAATCAAATACCCTTGATAGTCCGTTGAAGGGGCTGTCCAGTTCGCAGTCATCATTAAATCAGAATTGTTTTTCAGATCATAAGTCTTTGTCATTGTTGTGCCAACCTGCTGGTCCAAGTGTTTAGCTTTTATCTCTACCTTACCGCCGGTGATGTCTCTGCCGATTCGGTTTTTCAAATCAATGCGAAGCTCCACGTTGGAACCCGGTCCGTACATGGACTTATCGGTAGTGACATCGTAAACCATTTTGCCTGTACTTGCTGCGAAAGCCGGTGGAGACATGACGTTACCGTACATCAATATCGTTGCCGCAGTAGTTGTTAACACAAGAATTTTTTTGTATGAATCCTTTTTCATAAATTCACCTTACCTTTACAATTAGTCAATTAGGCCGACGCTACTAATTAAAATTAATTCCACTATGATTGCATACGCTTTCAACTTTTTCTCCTTTCTAACAAAAATGAATCTCAGATTTTACCTGCGATTTCATGCTATCATAATCGCTAACGAAAATCGGTGGCTTTAAGTACTTAAACGGTGGAATTTGTTAACAAGTCACACCTTCATATACCACTTCTAATTCATAAAAAAACAACCGCCATATGGGCGGTTTAAGCAAGAATAACAAAACAAAAACACATATTCCGAAGTCAACCTATACCACTAGAAAACGTTTATCTGGCGGCGCTTCCGCGAAAGTCAGGCTTCAACCAATCTTGCAGCATGGGCTTTCAAGATATGGTTTCTATTCATTATTGAGTATGTGCAGAAACAAGGGAAGGATATAAGCTCCCTTGTGCCATTAATTCGTCATGGGTCCCTTGCTCAACAATGCGTCCTTCGTCCATTACGAAGATAAGATCTGCATTACGGATCGTTGAGAGCCGATGTACGATAATAATCGTCGTCTTCCCATCCCTTAACTCATCCAATCACCCTTGAAGAAGCCATTCTATCTCCAAGTCTAGGGAAGAGGTAGTTTCATCAAAAATAAACACCTCCGAATCATCCATAATTAGCTGCTAACAGCAGTTGAAGAAGATCGACAAAGCGGTTCATTCGATTATGGAAAAACAGCCCATAGAAAAAAACACAAGTAACAAACCGGCTCCTACCTGGAAAAGCCAATAAAACCTTCGCAGGTAGAAGTCACAGTTACATCGGCAAGTTAACTTATCTTCTTGTTGATTTGAAGGGATTCATTCATCGCCTGTGCGAGAACGTTCAGTTCCTCAGAGCCTTCCATAATGACGGTCATCGTTTTTGTTTGTTCTTCGATTATTGCCGTGATCTCTTCAATTCCTGCAGCACTTTGTTGCGTAATTGCCGCAATACTTTCGATCGCATGTTCCGTGTTCCGTGTATGTTCGTTATTTTGTTCAATCTTGTCATTTACCTTTTCGAACTCATGAATAGAATGATCCAAAGCTTGTACAATGTGTGTAAAGACCTGCTCCGTCTCGTTCACGTAATGCTCCTGTCTTTCAAAAATGTGCTGCCCTTGATTTACATTCTTAATCATACTTGCTATTTGCTCATCAATTACTCTGGCCATTTCGTGTATATGCTTTGTGGATTGGTGTGTTTGTTCCGCAAGCTTTTTCACTTCACTTGCAACAACGGCGAAACCTTTTCCGCCTTCACCGGCACGAGCGGCTTCAATCGAGGCATTTAAAGCCAGCAGATTGGTTTGTGCGCTGATCTCTGAGATCATTTTGACAAATTGCGTGATGTGTTTGACCTTCTCTTCAACTAATTGAGCATCCAAACTGATTTGCTTCGTCATCTGTAGCGACTTATTATTTTGATCCTTGAGTGCCTCAATTTGATTATATTTACTTTTACAAAAATCTTGTGTTCCTTTCGAAACCACATTCACTTCCGCCAGTTTATCTTTAATTTCGTCCAGTTGTTCGACAAGTGTTTTCATACTACTGTTCATACTACCTGCATCTTCAGCCTGCCTGCTTGAACCGGCCGCTAAATCGTTCATCGTTACGTTAATTTGACGAGAGCTCTCAACCGAAGCAGCAATCAAGGTCTTGATCTCATCCGAATGCTTTAACAAGGTTGAGGAAACTTCCTTCGAACTGCTTACTAACTGATCAATCTTAGTCACCATGTCATTAAAGCCAGTATGCAACAACTGTATTTCAAGTTTTGCGCTGCCGGGGGCAATTTGATCAAACCTTCCGTCCCTGACTGCTTGCATATGTACAATAAGTCGATTAATCGGTCTCTCAATAAGCCTACGAGTAACTAAAAGTACGACAATAAAACAAATAACAAGTAGTGACAAACAAATGACGAATGATACATTCCGTAAAATGCCTAAATCCTCAAGTAAGTAATCAAGACTGGTTTCTGTTGCAAGCTTCCAACCATTACTTAACGTAGTAAACGTAACCAGCTTGCCGTTGCTCCTGAGTAGTCCGCTATGTTGTTCGAGCAGCTCCTTCTTTACGAAATCATTACCGTGCTCCGTACCTATTTCTTGGCCATGCGAATGCAGCACATAGTTTCCGCTCGAATCAATTATATAAAAGGAACCATCGTTCCCAAGGTCTAAACCCTTCAAGCGTTCCATATACGCAGAACTGTTTACCCCTACTACAAGAACAGCGGAAACATCCCGGCTATAAGAATAAGTGATCTTGCGAATCACATAAATTTGATCGAAATTGCCATCCAGGCCGGTAGCCCAGATCATTTCTCCCTTGCTCATCTTCGCAGCTTTGAATAGCTGTCCGTTTCTAAAGGTGTCATTTTCCAAAGAAGCCGTTGGTGTATCGTGTCCCCTAGCCGCAGCGTAATATTCCGTACCTTTTCCATATATACGAATGGAGTGTAATTCCTCATTTGCAAGCAATTCATTCAACAACGTCTTGTTAATACTATCACGCCTGGTTGCCTCTCGCTGAATGTCGGCGTTTGGCTTTTCCACTTGATCCGTAATAGTTTTATTTTTTAATAGCGACAGGGTAACATCTTCGATGCTTTGATTCGTGTAGCTGATGTTCCCTGAGATTTGTTGAACTAACTGTTCGGAATAAGTACCGACCTTGTCTTCAATGATATGCTGGGCAAGTAAATACGATAGGCCAGTTACTAATAGGATAGGTATAATGACAATCCCCATCATCCAGGTTATAAGGGCAGCTTTAATGGAGTTCAGTTTCTGCATGTCACTTACCGCCCTTCTGATTCGACTCTACGAACAACGACTGGATGCCCTTCAACAACTGTTCTCGATTTATTTTCTTTTCCATATAGGCTTGCATGAGGTCGGATATCTTCCCTGTCGCACCTTCCGGGAAATAGTCCCAGTACCACATTTTTGTTTTTCCCGCCTCTGTGTACTCTTGCATAGACTCGGCAATGCTTCCCAAATCGTCTGACTTATAATCAAAGTTTTTTAGTGCTGGCACAAACTTTAGCTGTTTGATCAAAAACTGCTTTCCCGTTTCACTGGTTAATAGCCAGTTCATGAATTTCTCCGCTTCTTGTGGATGTTCCGATTCTTTATTAATGATCCAGTAGTTCGGCACGCCGGTATAGATATAATCCCGATTTGCATCGTCCACAGGCATCGGAAGCATGCCTACTTGAAGATTCGGATTCGATTGAGAGATAGTAAGCTGCGTCCAGTTTCCTTGCTGCATCATGGCCGCTTTGCCATCTATGAAAGCTTTTACCTGCGTGTTATAGTCTGTAGCTACAGGTTGCTTGTTTCCATAATCCAATGTCAAATCAAGCAAATCCACCCAACCCATAAGCTCTTTATTACGAGTAAAATCGATCTGACCCTTACGGGCCTGCTCAAGAAAAGCATGCGGATCCGGTTGACTGGCCACCGCAACATTGAAATTATGCATACCATTCACCCAGAACTCTCGATACCCGTTTGAAAATGGAGTAATTCCTTTGGACTGCAGAGTTTGGGCTGCGATCCGAAGTTCATTGAGAGTCGTTGGAATTTGAGTAATACGTGCTTGCCGAAATAGCTCCTTGTTGTACAAGAAACCATATGCCTCAAGAGCTATCGGGGTTCCGTAGATGCGACCTTCTCTTGTAACTGAATCCGTAGTGCCTGTTATGACTTCCTTCATCCATGATTTGTCGGTTACGTCATAAGCGATATCTTTCCAAAATTCAAAGCTCCCGTAGCCATCAACAGAAAATATGTCCGGCGCTTCATTCAAAGCGATTTTTGAATAGAGTTCTTCGTTAAAATTAGCATTACTTCCTAGCGTCTCCACTTTCAGATCCACTTCCGGGTGCTCTTTCTCATACAGAGCTTCCAGTCCTTTAAGCTTGTCTGCGACTTCCACTTTTCTGTCAAATATTCGCAGTACGATTTTCTCAGGCGATTGTTTGACAGCACGAATAACTTCACTCTGCTCTGAAGAACATCCTGATACCAAAATTAGTATAGGCACCAACACGGTTAATCTTTTCAACATAGTAGTTTCTCCCTGAAGTAAGTTTGATCTTGTAATCTCATGCATGATATAATTTAATTAAGGTAAATTACGTAACCGGTTAACCTGAGTATATTCTCTTCTTATTTGCAGTGTCAATATGCTAATTTACGCACTCAAGAATACTCTTCAATTTGCCACACTTCCACGTAAAGGTCATTAGTCATGTTCGACATGTGTATACATGCCGTCATGGTGAACGCGAGGACATCCGGACGCCAATTGTTACGGCAGCGATGCCGCCATCTGTCTATCTAGGAAGTCTGGCTTCGCCCTCCAGTATGGCTTATGAGATGAGCCAGAAGTACATATAAGCGGAGCTGTACACATACATCAAGATTGACTGAACCGTAAGAAATAAAGGGGGCAGCATCATGGTGAAAGTCATTTTAGCGGATCATCAGCGGCTTGTTTGCGAAGGTATTAAGTTTATTTTGGAAAAGGATGTTGAGATCCAAGTTGAAGGATATGCCCTGAATGAAGGGGATGCACTTATGCTTTGTCGACAAATTAAGCCTCATGTGCTCATCCTTGATTTCCATAGTCCACAAGGGGACTGTTTCGAGCTTGTCGCTCATGTGTTCAGCCATTTTCCGGCGACGAATATCATTATTTTAACTTCTTCCTGGGATGCGCATACCTTTTTCCAAGCGCTCCGCAACGGAGTCAGTGGGTATTTGCCCAAAAGCATACAATCGAGTGAACTCATCATGTCGGTAAAAAGCGCGGCGCTCGGACTGCGAGTCCTTCATAAAGAGATGCCTAATGAATTATTCGGCCGCTTTAAGCCTCGCACAACGTTAGAATGGAAGCGTTCTATTTTGAAAAATAATGAAATTACCGAAAGGGAAATCCGCATCATCCGGTATGTAGCTGAAGGCAAAGAGAACAGCGAGATCGCCGCAAGCATGTTTTTGTCGGTAGGAACCGTAAAAAACACGATTTCGCTTATTTTCAAAAAGCTGGGTCTGAAAGATCGTATCGAATTAGCGGTTTTTGCCACCAAAAACGATTTGAATGGAATGGATTGAACATGACTGTTGCAGCCGTTTTTGTAAGAGATAAAAAGCCGGCCGAACTGGTTTTCCTGTCTACCTATAGCCCGCAACTCAATCTTGTAGAAGTGCTATGGAAATGGTTGAAGTCCGATGTGATCAACAATGTGTTTTATCACACGGTTGCCGAAATTCGCATCAATGTTCAGCAGTTTATGAACGAAATCATGAAATCTGCCTGGTCGATCATCGATCTTCTGTGTTCAGGAACAAAATATTCATTCTTTAAGGAGGTGAGATGTTGTAAACATTCAGTCGTCATTGGTTTTACATTGAAGCAAAAGTGTTAGTATTGTCTTTACCTTTATGTTACTTTTGGGTCTTTATTCTTGTGGTAATCCGGTTAGTGTCATTATTGGTAGTTTTCTGTTCATTAAGGGGGCGCTTCATTTCAATTGGAGAAAAAGTTTCTCGATTAGTGGTAGGTATAACTCGGTTTATCTTTTAGAAATGAGTTAATAACTTGAAGATAACCACTGTTTATATTACACAGGTTAAACTTTAAGGAGGTAAGTGATGGTAAATACAATACTGCCTATTCATACGGACCCGATTATTAAGGGCAGGCATCATTATGCCTGTATGCTATCGATCATTACAAGTTATCCTTGTCACCAGCCGTGGCTTTATAACAATTTTATTCAATTACAATTGGGTACAGGTGATAGTAACAATGCATTAAGATTTTATAATTCCGAAACTCCTATGTACTATTCTGCCAAATTATTTATGGAATCGTTGAAGTATGATACCCTATTCGCATTAAAACCCTCTAATTATTCAGATTTTATAGTCGAGAGCATCTCTAAGGAGAAATATATATATCTCTTCATAGATAAGTACTACATACCGAATACCCCATTTCATAAAACTCAGAATAGAACGATGGATTTACTTATTTATGGGTATGACCATCCAAACAGAATGTTTAAAGTTATGTCTTATAATGAAAAAAATGCTTATGACAGTATTGATGTACCCTATGAAGCCATCGAAGAAGGATTGAAGCAAACTCCACACGATGGTTGGTGTGATAACTTTTACTTATTGAAATATAAGAATGACGAGAATCAATTAATGCCTAATTATATACGCGAAATGATTATTGATTACATTCATTCTAATAACACTTCTGAAAGATTAGGTATTCATGGCAAGGATGAAGACATTAGGTTATCTAGTTATACGAATGAATATACATTCGGAGTAAATGCAGTTAAACTAGCCACAGAAAACTTGATCAAAGAACCTTATTTTAACGATTGTGTCACTGTTTTGACAACGATAAGAGATCATAAGAAGATGATGTTGAAAAGAATTGAGTATATGGTGGAAAATTGCTATCTAGATAACGATTATCAATATTCTGAGATTTTGAAACTGACAGAAATAGCGAGGAATTATTCTATTAGGTACCGATTGTCAAGGAAAAAAGAACTGTTTGGTAAAATTCATGATATTCTAGATGAAGTTCTTCAAAAAGAACTAAGGATTCTCATTAAAGTAGTGACTGATCTAAGTTAAAGAATTTGTCTTACGAAAATAGCAATCATGCTTGTCAAGCGAAAGTATCAATTAACTACAACTTCTCCACTAAACTGTACAACTTTTAAAAGGGCATACTTTTAATCTCGGAAGGAGTAAGATAGCTGAGTGTTCCGTGAATTCGGTGATGAATATACCAGTGGACATAATCACGAAGTTCGAGGTCGAGTTGCTCAGCGGTTAGAAAATGAGGTTGATTCGCGAATTCCGTTTGATAAAGAATGATGGTCATAGTTTCTATTATTAAAGAGTAAATAAAGACTTAATCCTTCTACCTTTAGAAGGGTTAAGTCTTTAAAGTTTGGTGCTTTTGAACGGGAGGATATTGTATGGAGATTGAAATTATCAATTGGGAGCCTTTAAATTTAAAAGCATTTAAGTGTGAGTCCATTTCGGAACTAAAACAAAATCAAGAATTAAATTGTGATGATAACGTATTTGCTATTTACTATTATAAAAAAAATGAATTTTATCTAGCTTATCAAAATAATTTAGATAAACCTAACTATATTCACAATATTGATATTTCTGGTAGTTACCTAAAAGCTTGCGCAGCCAATATTAATAAAATTGAAGATTACTTAATGCAGACAACTTATAGAATTGATAAAAAATTACAGATTATAGATAAATTTGAAAACAACCAATTATATTACTATTATAAAATAATTGGCGACTTGACTAACATTTCCACTATTCCCCATTTGTCAGAAATAGAATCAAAAACTATAAGGCAAACGGATATCGAAAAATTTGCTGAACAATACATATCCTACAAAAAAGAAGTGTTGTTTTTTTGGGACACACATCCAGATAGTAAGTTAACTTTTAATGCGGAAGAAAATATATTTACAAACTGGATTCCACTGAATTTGTGAGAACATTGCGTAGTTTCCCAACTGATCTTTATGTTTTTGATTCTACGTTAACATGGTCAATAATTTTTACACATGAGCAACAAAACAAACACGGAGATTCAGTTATACTACTATGTTAAAATTATTGTATTTAATTATGTAGTAGCACCAACTATGGCGTCCTTGTAGCCTTGCTCCGTCGCAATCTTTCTGGACCAAATCAGGAATAATTCAAAGCCTTCTCTACTCTTTTCAAACGTAAGTGGTTTCCCGAATTTGAGCTCAGGGAAGTCTTGGGCCATCGCCACATGTCTAAATTTTGAGATGTCGACTCCGATATTTAAGGTAGAAGAAGATTTGATAGATCTTTCATTTTGAGTAAAATGTTAGCTTGATACCATTTCCAGTCTAAAGTATATTGTACCCATATCCCAATCCAGGAATAGCTTTGCCTCCTATAAAAATACAAAAAAAGAGAACTCATCGAGTCCTCTCATAGATTTCTATAAATTAAATTTTTCACCAACTTCATCGCTTCGCCTTATAAAACTCATGATACAGCTTCATGAGCGCCCTTTTTTCTATCCTTGACACGTAACTCCGCGAGATCCCCAGCTCCTTCGCAATCTCCCACTGCGTGCGCTCCTCCCCGCCAAGCTCCAATCCAAACCGCCCAACAACAACTTCTCTCTCCCGCTCATCCAATATATCTAGATTTTTATATATTTTGCTCTTCTCGATCTTCAGCTGAACCGCATCGAGAACGTCATCGGCCTCACTGCCAAGGATATCGATCAAGGTGATTGCGACCGAAGATGCATAAGGATTTCATTCTCAATACAACGAGCCGCGAACGTTGCTAACTTAGTCCCCTTATTCGGCGAGAACGATTCGATCGCTTTGATCAATCCGATCTTGCCGATCGAGATCAAATCCTCCAGATCTTCGCCCGTATTGTCGAATTTTTTGACGTTATGAACACGAAGCAACGTAAAAATAAAAATCCATATAGCAAATCAGAAGTAATGATTCGCTGAATTCCCTCAGGATTATGTTATAATAAACATACCTAAATCTATCTAAACATGGAGTGAAGAATACAATGGAGAGAGTGAATTCTTCTGAAGAGTTAATGGATTACATTACCAATATGGATCGTAGTAATTCCGTTTGTCAATTTTTTATTCCTGGTAAAGGTACATTTACAATCGTACTTCAAGAAGAGGACAATCGTTCAATTCTCGCGGATGCAGAGGCAAATCCAGAACTGAAACAGATGATTGAGAAAAGCAAACATGAATTTATGCAAGGCCAAGGATTTTCTACCTCAGAACTATTGAAATCTTTATCGAAAGAGGATTTTAAGTAATGAAATCCTTACAATTAATCTGGCTGCCTGCGGTACGTAATAAATTAGTAACGTTTCGAAGTGTGAGATACACCCCTGAAGAAACATTAGATTACATTTCCCAATTGATTTTGGAAGTCGAGTCATTGTTAACTAAACCTGTTTTGAATAAACCGTATACAGAGGAAACAGGAGCATATGCCGGTTTATCTCATATTGTAATCAAGAAATTTAGAATCTATTTTCAACAAGTCGATCAAACTGTTATCATACTCGCGATACTATTTCCAGGCGAAAAATAAACCTGCCCTTACCAGCTATGGTTCTAGGCAGGTTTTATTATGTTTACATTACCGCTTCGCCTTATAAAACTCATGATACAGCTTCATGAGAGCCCTTTTTTCTATCCTTGAAACGTACTGATATCGATCAACGTTATCTCGTTGCCCTCTTTGTCCGTGCCGATGGGGTCATGCAGGGACACATCTTTCCTTGTCTTCTTCAACGACCTCAGATGCATCAGAATCTCGTTCTCAATACAGCGAGCCGCAAAACTTGCGAGTTTCGTCCCCTTGTTCGGTGAGAACGATTCAATGGCTTTGATCAAACCAATCGTGTCGATTGAAGTCAGATCTTCCAAATCTTCGGCATAGCTACTTCAGCTAGAGAAGGAATTCCTGCCCAAAGTCAACTTGTCCGCCAACGTAACCTCCTCTCGTAATTTCTTGCCCATTTAAATAGAACGAAAGGGTGCCCATAAGAGCACCCCAAGGATTCATCGCTTCGCCTTATAAAACTCATGATACAGCTTCATGAGCGCCCTTTTTTCTATCCTTGACACGTAACTCCGCGAGATCCCAAGCTCCTTCGCAATCTCCCGCTGCGTCCTCTCTTCCCCGCCAAGCTCCAAACCAAACCTGCCAACAACAACTTCTTTCTCCCGCTCATCCAATATATCTAAATTTTTATAAATTTTACTCTTCTCGATTTTCAGCTGCACGGCGTCTACAACATCGTCCGCTTCGCTGCCAAGGATATCAATCAATGTGATTTCATTGCCCTCTTTGTCCGTGCCGATCGGGTCGTGCAGGGACACATCTTTACGCGTTTTCTTCAGCGAACGAAGATGCATAAGGATCTCATTCTCGATACAACGCGCAGCGAACGTCGCCAGCTTCGTCCCTTTATTCGGAGAGAACGATTCAATCGCTTTAATCAATCCTATTGTTCCAATCGAGATCAAATCCTCCAGGTCTTCACCTGTGTTATCGAATTTTTTGACTATATGCGCGACAAGTCTTAAATTGTGCTCAATTAACATATTTCTGGAGTGTTCGTTCCCCTCTGCCATGAGTCTTAGATGCTTTTCTTCCTCGTCTTCTGCCAAGGGTTGCGGAAAGGCATTATTCTTAACATAGGAAACAAGCAATGTCACCTGTTTAATTAATAAGGCTATTGCACCAAACAAACCAGGCATTCCAGCCACCCCTTTCAAAGTTTGCGGATCTTCGTTGTACTGGAGCCTCCGCTTTAGAGATTAGTATTAGTGTATGTGGGCGGGTGCCTAGAAGTGCCTGTACCTCATTAATTACATGAAATCGTCATGTATATCTAGGAATTATGGTTCGACTTTTACTCCATTCGGATAGCACATCAAGCCTTTTTTATTGAATGAGAACATTGCTTGTTCCTTAGAAAGCTCCATTAAATAGAACTTCAATTTAACATCAATGATCTCCCTGTATTGTCTAATGTCTGACATGCAAACAAAACCTTTCGCTGCAAACTCTTCGATTTTTGATGTATCTATATACGCCGCGTTGTACATAGCATCAATACCAAAGTTATTTAAAATATCCATAGCTGAGTATCTCGGCTTAAACTCTAAGAGTGAAATTGCCCCAAAATTGATTAGGAACATACGTTCCTTTTCGAGAACAGAGGAAGATCATGCAATCTTTTTATGAACTTCCCACTCTGAGCGCCTGTCCAGTATAAAAACTAAACAGCCATGGTCTTTAAACCGCAACCCCGACATGAAAAGTGTTACGTGCCGGGTTTAGCGGTTTTTCTGTTTCTCCATACTGGTAAGGAACGCAAATTGGAATAAACACGCAGTTTTTTATGGTGGTTCGACCCTGCAAACTAAACAGTGAGGATTCGAAGCGTGTACAACCCCTTGTTGGCTCTCTTCCGCTGAAGAGATGACCACGTACAGAAAAATGGTTACTTTTCCTTCGAATCCACCAATTGCGTACCTTCATCAATACAAGGAGCAGCTTTATGGAAACCTTAATTACGCATTGTGCTGGTATGGACGTCCATCAAGAAAGTATTGTCGTCTGCACCATGACTGGGGCCGCTGGCGAAGTGCCCTGCGTGGAGACACGCACCTTTTCTACTATGACGAGAAATTTGTTTGAGCTCTTGCAATGGCTCGAGTCCAAGGAAATCACACATATCGCAATGGAAAGCACTGGCATTTACTGGCGGCCTGTTTACAATGTGCTCGAGGGCTACTTCGACATCACATTAGCCAATGCCCAGCGCATTAAAAACGTTCCCGGACGCAAGACCGATGTATCGGATGCAGAGTGGATCGCAAAACTTCTCAGACACGGCTTGATCGAACCAAGTTTTGTCCCTCAGGCAGACCTTCGTGAACTCCGCGAGCTTACACGGCTTCGTAAAAAGCAGGTCGGGGGACTAACGGCCAAGAAAAATCGACTTCAAAAAGTACTTGAATGCGCCAACATTAAACTAGGAACGGTTATTAGCGATGTGTTTGGCGTTTCAGGTCGCAACTTGCTCAGAAGACTCATGGAGCAAGGGTTTATCGACCCTAGCGATATTGAGGATCGAGTTAAAGGCAACGTAAAGAAAAAGGTCCCTGCACTCGCAGATTCCCTGTTTGGTACGTTGGATGAGCACCAAATGTTTATGATTCGGTTTCTTTGGAATGAAATTGCTTTTTATGAGGAATCGATTCATCAATTAGATGAGCGGATCGAGGAGTACCTCATTAGCTACAAGGAAGAAATGGAACTCATGCAGACCATGCCTGGCGTGAAACGAACAACTGCCGCCAGCATACTCGCCGAAATGGGTAACAACATGAATCAATTTCCTACGGCAGCTCACCTTACTTCTTGGGCGGGTGTAGCACCAGGTAATCACGAAAGCGCAGGTCAAAAAAAAGTACCCGCACGGTAAAGGGGAATCCCCATATTAAAACAGCTTTGTGCGAAGCCGCATGGGCTGCTTCAAAACCCGAAACACACGTTTATCAGCAAAATTCTGGTCTCTAGCTTCACGTCGAGGGAAGAAAAAAGCCCTGGTTGCTCTTGCAAAGAAAATGCTCGTAATCCTCTACCAAATGCTAAAAACTAAGCAAACTTATGTCGAGCAAATACCAGTAAAAACGTCAAACCAATAAGTATTGACCATTTTCATATTTGTTAAACAAAGGGATCGAATATTTCATCTCTCGGGCATCCTATTGTCATTTTTCTGCTGTCCTTCAACTTTAAAGACGGAACCCAACATGAGTGCATCTTTCTTTTCACAGAAAAAAAACTCATGTGGTACTTTGTATTTAAGAGAGAACTTGTTACCCATTTCACTAATTAATCTAAAAAACAAATAACCGCCAGATACAATCATAAGGCGGCTAACTCACATTCACATTCACATTGCACATTAAATTTCTATTTACCAAGAATCTCAAATATACTTTCGACCCAATCAGGAGCATCATTACTTCTAGACGTTACTTTTTGATGTTCAACCTCGAGAACAACTTTCCCTGAGGCATCGCTGTTATCAATCACAATTTTTGAACACGAACAGCCACTCGTTCAATGTTCAAACGATAATCTCGCAGCCCGACAAAAAACATCGTTACATTGAACCCATTCGATTTCGCGTCCTTCATAAGCCGTATTACATTGCCACCGGCTAATGTGGTTTCAACTGAAAAATCTCGTTTTTTCCGAATACAATCCCTAGCAAGTGTTATGGCTTCTTTACCTGCAGACACACGATGAAGCTCTGGATGCTCAGGATCTATAGCACGTGCTAATGAATCCGGATCAATATTCACACTTACTCCAAGCTGATCTACAATCAAGTTTCGGATGGTGCATTTTCCGCTGCCATTGTTACCGTCAAATACATACATGGTAGCCCCTGATTCACTCATTGGCTACTCCTTGTCTGAGACAGTAACGACCTTACCGTCCGCATACTCTTTTACAATCTGACAGTTAGGTGTCATATACACGATATAAGTATCATTCGCTTTTGCATCGAGTTTAGCACGATCACCTGTCAGTTTAATCAGCTTATGCAATTGCTGTGATTGCTTCATACTTCTTCACCTTCCGTCACTTCTGGCTTATCAGTATTGTACCATATCCAAGACCAACGGAAGAATAGTCGAATCTGTCTCTAGATAAGCTTGTCCAACAATATATCTACGCCTCTCCCGCGGCTCATGGAAGCCAACGGATTTACGTTGCTTCGTGTTCATATCGTGTTGACTATATGCGCGACAAGTCTTAAATTGTGCTCAATCAGCATATTTCTGGAGTGCTCGTTCCCCTCCGCCATAAGCCTAAGATGCTTTTCTTCCTCGTCTTCTGCCAAGGGTTGCGGAAAGGCATTATTCTTAACATAGGAAACAAGCAATGTCACCTGTTTAATTAATAAGGCTATTGCACCAAACAATCCAGGCATTCCAGCCACCCCTTTCAAAGTTTGCGGATCTTCGTTGTACTGGAGCCTCCGCTTTAGAGATTAGTATTAGTGTATGTGGGCGGGTGCCTAGAAGTGCCTGTACCTCATTAATTACATGAAATCGTCATTTCAAGGATGTCAAAAGGATCTGCGGAAGCAGACCCTTCGTCGTTTTTATTCCCCATTCGTGCTCTAACGTTCTCCACCGGTTTTTAGATGATTATCCTCCCGTTTAATTTGTCTTAACGTCATTGCCTATACTTAATTCAAATGTTGGCGGTCACGAAATGACTCTATTATGGAGCATTGCCATGGTTAACAACGCGCCAACCTAGCTCCGTTTTTCTTAAATAAAAAATATGAGGGATACTATCAGTAAAGTTTCCGTTTAATTCATGAATATAGTAGCGATAATTACCGTCCTTATCCATATAGTCATCATCGTTTACTGTAAACTCTGTCTTTATATTGCCTATTTTTTTCTGTATGGCTTGTTCAGGTGTTCTAGAATAAATAAAGATAAATAGGACCATGTAGACTAAAAAAATGAGAGCAGCTAAGCCTAAAATGACTTTTAAAATTAACTTAAATATAGTGTATATTGTGTCTACCTCCAGAACCTAACCACATTTTCCGCAGTACTCGTTATTTTTGGACATGAAAATACTCCCCTTGGTGAACAAGTTTTATTATTTCACCTGTCTACTTAAAGGGGAGCGTAGCAATGAAACCGGCTGGCCTTCCTCCAATACTGAAGCGAACCTTTATTCCTCTAAAATCCGCCGGGCGACGATAACCAGATCTTCGATGTCCACTTTTCCGTCATTGTTCATGTCGAATTTCTTATATTGTGACCACTCCGAGTCTTCGGACGTTTTTCCGTAAGCCGCTGCAACGATCGCAAGATCGCCGATGCTCGTGCTTCCGTTTTCGTTAACATCGCCTGGTGTCGTCTTGATCACCGATAAGCGGAAGGCATTTAATGCCACATTCAAATTCGCCACCGCCTGATCGATCTCAGCTTGGTTCGCATTGCTATCTGCCGCCACCTCGTCGGCGCGATCGATTGCCTCCTGCAGCTTCGCTTTCTCGCCAGTTGGATATTGGCCTGCTTGTGTACCTTCAACCGCCGTATCGTGCGCAGCCTGTGCCTCCGCAATAAGAGCATTAAGCTCGGCGCGATCCACAGTTCCGATCGTGACAGTATGCGTTGCGCCCTGCATCGACCATTCCCTTCCGTCCCCACTCGCAACAGTAACATGGTCTACCCTTATTGTCGAAGTACCCGACGCATCCACTTTCGACTTCAAATGAACACTCATTAAGTCGCCAGTCGGCACGGAATTGCCAAGATGTACGCCCAGAATGCGCACCTCACCAGCCGTGTCTTTATGCTGGACGATGACGAACTTCTCCTCGTTGATCGACTTAACCGAATCCAAATCGAATTGATCGGCATCATACGTGATTGTAATATCTTCAGCACGAACATCACTTGTGCTTTCATTTATACCATACGTCAAGTCAAGCGATTGCCCGGCCAGTGTGCTGGCATCACCTTTCAAATACGATCCTGACAGCTCATTTGGAGCCGCTGTTACCGTGATCAAAGCCGAGCCTTTTTTACTGCCATCTGCCGTTGACGTTGCCGTGATTGTATACTCTCCCGTTGCCGCATCCGCCGCTACGTTGACCTGACCGGTATTATCCACCGTCACTTTATGGTTCGTGTCGCTGCTTGACCATGTGACTGTTGTCGGTGCGCCACCCACTGCATCAACGGTTGCCGTCAGCTGCTGGCTTCCGCCCTGCACCACGCTTTTGCTGCTTGGGCTTACTGTGACACTGTTCACCGCGGGAGCCGCAGTTACCATGATCAATGCCGAGCCTTTTTTACCGCCATCTGCCGTTGACGTTGCCGTGATCGTATACTCTCCCGTCGCCGCATCCGCCGCTACGTTGACCTGACCGGTATTATCCACCGTCACTTTATGGTTCGTGTCGCTGCTTGACCAAGTGACTGTTGTCGAAGCGCCACCCACTGCATCAACGGTTGCCGTCAGCTGCTGGCTTCCGCCCTGCACCACGCTTTTGCTGCTTGGGCTTACAGTGACACTGTTGATTGCTACTGGATCTCCAATTTTAATATCGTTGATCCCTATCCACATTGCTGTCTTGTCTTGCGGAGTAATCCGCACTTCATCCACATTTTGGAAAATGGATGGAGTTAATCCATTTGAACTGTCAAATACATTTTCCCATTGACTTTGATTTTGTGTCGTATCTAAGTTTACAGAGCCTGTAGCTTGACCATTGTCATACCCAGTTACAACAATTGGAGTACCTCCAGAATCCGCAACAAAAAACGACTGAAAATTAAAGTTAATTGACGAATCCTGACTCTTTAACGCAATGAGGGTTTGATTCGAATTATCCGCGTAACCTACTGTGATTACATGTTTTGTATACGGTTTCTCATATGTCCAAGTATATTCATCCCCACTTATGATTTGAAGCACAATTCCAGCTATATTATCTGATCCACCTTGACCATCAGTAACCGTACTTCCACTGAAACCACTATTGCTTGTAAAAGTAAGGGTTCCTGAACTTGCAAAGGCAGACTTATCGAACCCGCTCCATGCTAGATTTCCTGAAATAATGAGAACCATACAGAATAGAATAGCTGCTAACTTCTTAATTAAATCAAACACCCATTTTACCCCTCCCTTAACTAACATGTTATGCATACATTGCATTTAGACAAACATAATCGTTGATAATCCTGCTTGCGGCGAATGATAGATTATCGTCATCGATCTTTCCGTATAGCAACTTCCTCCCCTCTACCTCCTAAAATCTTACAATAATTATTGTATTCAATAAATATTCCCAAAGTCCTTTAATCCCCTAATAATGTTACTGGATGATTAACAACTACATATATCCCGCCTTCAATCTCCAATGAACACCATCTATTTATTCTATTTAAACAAAGTCTATAAGAGAAATAGAAAATCCATATACAACCCTATCAATTTGTCTCAATCAAAGTCTCTTGCTGATTTATATACTATCTAATAATCTATTTATAGGATGGTGAATGGGAATGTGTGATTCGCATAAATCAAAAGAACATTGTAAATGCAGAGGTAAAAAAGGAGACCGAGGAGCAAAAGGGAAAAGAGGACATCAAGGAAAAATGGGGCAGCCAGGACCTCAAGGACCTGCCGGTCCCCCAGGACCGGGATGTATGGAACCTTTACCAATAGCCACTCAAATTGTGTATGTAAATAAGGCTGGTAATGATGCGAGTGCCGATGGCAGTGAGTGTCATCCATTTTTGACAGTCACTGCAGCAATGGCATCAATTGTAGATGCTTCACCAACTAAGCGCTATGAGATTTCCATTGGTCCTGGTACGTATTCAGAGCCTTTCATTCATTTAAAGGCTAATGTTCAATTAGTAGGAGCTAGCACATTACTAACCAGATTGGATATTCCATTCGATATTAATGATCCCTCCTGGAACGGTAATCTCAACGTTGATAATCGTGCCGGTTTTGCAGACCTAGCGTTATTAACAGGCCCACTCGATTTCGATTTTAGAGCAAATACATTCACTCCCTCTACAGGCCGTTTATTCTTTGTTAGTGTGAATATCTCACCCACTCCAGTCTTTACAGGCAACAGTACCTTCCTGAGCCAAATAAATATTCGAGATTGCCAATTGTTCGGTGGATATACTCAAAATGGCGCCAATGTATATATGTTCGCTTCTTATGTGGGAGGAGTGCCGCTTCCTTTATCACAGCCGACCATTACGATTAATTCGATTGTGCCTTATGATACGCAAGTGCATTTGATTGGTGGTGGAACGGATGGAGATGTGATCGTAAATGCACCTCCCGGAACAGTTCCAATCGATCCCTTTGATCTGCTCAGTTTTGCAATAAAAGGAAATTTGATAATTAATGGAACGAATGCCCGACCAAGGGCAACGGTCGATTCTATTCCTGTACGCGCGAGGGTAATAGGAAGCGCTCTGATAGAACGGTTGAATGATGCCAATGGATTAGGTTACACTCCAAGTAATCTAGGGGACTGGGTAGCACCTCCTCCAACTACAGTGCAAGAAGCATTAGATAGAATAGCAGCCCAAATCGGCCCTGTTATTCCATAGAAAAACAAAAATACCAAAGCCCGAGTCGCTTATAGTCAGCATACACCTCGGGCTTGTTCATCAATTAATAGGCTTGAAATCCGGAACACTCTCTTGTCTATTGGCAAAAGCCGTTAAGTGGTTAATCAAATCGTTCGGGTTTATTTTGGAAAGATAGAAGTCCGCCGCTTCTTTTGCTTCGTGAGAAGTTCTTTTGTAATGCTCCTGGTCCGAGGTCAGCCTTTCCAACGCAGCGAACCACGGAGTCATATCTTGCTCGGGAATGATGGGAATGGGAATGAGTCTATCATCCAATTCTGACTTATACGTAACGATTGGGTTTACAGGCAGTAAATATTCAGTTTGCAGCTTCGCTTCAGAGGTTCCACCGACATGACTCGCAAGAACGGGAATGCCCCTAAGCATGCCATCGACGATGACGGCTCCGAATGCTTCCCCCATAAGGAAGGAACGATCAATATTTTCGTCAATTTCATGATTTCGTCGATATCGTTTACTCTAGGCAACAAGGTAACATTAGGGTAAGATTCCAGGGTTCGAATATTTTCCGTAGTAGTCGCCCAGGTCGGGATGGCGGCAAATTTATGGTTGGAGAATCGTTTAGCCAGCTCCAAAAAGATCGGAAGTCCTTTAATATCAGACGGATTAATCATCGTTATAAAGCCATCGTCAAAGTTATCGTAGTGTTGAAACGGCCCCTTTCCATGAACAGGAAAAGGGAAGGCGATCGATTCGAAACGCCCCCATTTATATAGATACTCTTTTACATACTCGCTGGAAGCTATGATCCCTGCCGTCTTCCTTAATAATTCAACGTGCTCGGGATTTGGAGTATAGCATTCAGGTCCGAATGGCAACGCAACCTGGCTATGGGCGAGCTCCACGACTCGATTGGGCGCAACGTCTAATGCCAGCTTCAACAATTCCGGTACGCGATCTTCAGTTACCAAGACCCAGTCCGGATTAAACTTCTTGGTGAGATCTAGTATGTGTGCGCTTAGTTGGGAAAATTCTAATATAGAATGAACCGCTACGCCATTTGATTCATAGATTTCAAACCGTTCATTTGAACAGATCTGTATGACTTCCTTGGCATCTAATGTTTTCTGAAACATTTCCGTATCTCTCAGGCCATTGTCGTTAGGAGCAATCGTGATCACCTTGCATTCATGTCCATGAGCCGCCAGACCCTCCATTAAAAACCGATTAGCTTTACAAGCACCGCTATAAGGGATAAAGTAACCCATTGCTTGAATCATTAATATCTTCACAGGTTCTTAACCTCCTATAGTAGTGATTGCTTCCAGCTGCACACGAGTCATCATTTGGCATATTTCTAACGCTATCCCATGACACAGAAGGGAATGGCTGTCTTCAATCACTTGCATGCTGTCACTCCAAGTCACCACAGGATAATCGGTTATCAAGCTTACTTCACCACCTTGAAATCCACTCAGAGAAGCTGTTTTTGCGCCCACTGATTTCGCATATTTTAGCGCCTGGATCACATTCGGCGAATTGCCGCTCGCTGAGATGACGAGAACCAAATCATCTGGTTCCAGAAAGGGAACTAGCTGCTCCATAAACACATGCTCATAATGAGTATCATTAGCCCAGGCTGTAAGGATCGACATATTATCCGTTAGCGCCATTGCTTTTACACGCTGCAAGTTCTTCGAAATGGTAAGCTTGCTTAGGTCGCAGGCAAAGTGCGAGGCCGTAGCGGCACTGCCCCCATTCCCCATAATGTATATGGTCCCCCGCCGCTCCCATACCTTAAAGATTTCCTCAGTTAACGCCTGAACGATGCCAGGTTCTAAAGAGCTCAATGCATCTGTAACGGTATGGAAATAGGTTTCGATAAAATTACTCACACTACCGCCTCCTCCTTCTGAATAATATGGTGTACGGCCTCATCTACCGTCTCGCAATAATGATCTGCAAGCTCCAAGCTTCTTACTTGCTGCTCATCCCTTTGGCCGAGTCCGCTTCTCACCAGAATGCTATAACTTTTCACTTCTTTCGCTGTGATCATATCTGTGAGTGAATCGCCTACAACATAACAATCATGAAGTCTAAGGCGATGCTCGCGTGCCGCTTGCAGCAGCATGCCGGGTCTGGGCTTTCTGCAGGCACAATGAGCCTCAGGACGGTGTGGACAAACATAGATTTGAGAAATAGATGCCTGATTGCGCTGAAGGTCACGCTGCATTCGCTCATGAATATCATCAAGGACTTCACGTTCCAGGATGTTTTTACCGACACATGCCTGATTGGTAATGATAAATACAAGCCAACCTCTTTCATTCAGAGCCCGAATCCCTTCAATTGCCCCAGGAAGCCACTTGAATTCCTTCCAAGAGGTTACATAACCCTTATCGATATTCTCATTAATGACTCCGTCTCGATCTAGAAATACAGCCTGGATTGCTCACCAGCTCCCTCATTGCCCAAAATGATTCTTGTCCCACGGTTATCAAAGCCAAAATCCATCTCTTGTAACGGAAGCTCATCTCGCAAGCGGGAATGGATGTCCTGCTCGGCATACAGCATTAAGAAACCTCCGCCGCCAGCACCGGCAATCTTCCCACCCAACGCTCCTGCTTGCAGCGCTGTTTCATACCAGTTATCGATCTGCGGATTGGTTATTCCGTCAGCAAGCTGCTTTTTCCATTGCCATCCTTCATGTAAGATCGACCCCAGGGTAGAGTGGCACCCGGTTTCAATCTCTCTTTTGAGCAATGCGCATTGCTCTTTGATCTGCAATAAATAATCCTTTTTCTGCTCCAATTGTTCTCCTTGCCTTTGCAGGATCGCGGAAGCTGATCTTGTGATACCGGAATAAAAGAGCAGCAGGTTCTTTTGCATGTCCTGCTTTTGGGTTTCCGCGATCTGAATGTACTCCGAGACTACGCTTCCATTTTTATGAAAATGGTAGTATCTCAATCCTCCAAGAGCAGCAGCATACTGATCTTGCTTACCGATCGGTTGTTTCAGCTGTTCGATTTCAATCTCGCACGCTTGCTCCGCCAACTCTTCTGCAGACACATCCTTTCCTTGGTAGGTATATAGTGCGTTCAATAAACCTACTGTAAGGGCGCCTGATGATCCTAACCCGCTTCCCTCTGCCGGAACATCTGCCAGAATCACGATTTCTACACCGCTGTGAACAGCCGTTTTTTTCAAGGCTTCACGCACCAAATCATGCTTGATTTCCTCAACTTGGGTTACTTCCTCAATTTGTGTGGTTACTACCCGGATTCTTCGGTCAAATCTTGGCTTCACCGCCACATAGATGTATTTATTGATGGTGGTGCTGATAACAGCCCCTTCAAAGGCCGTATAGAAACCCGGTATGTCGGTTCCACCCCCAGTAAAGCTAATTCGCAGTGGCGTTTGACTGATAATCATAGCTCCAGCACCTGCTTCCTTTCTCGAGTGATTCAAGAGTACCCATGTCCATAAAAAAACCTTCGATCAAATAACCAGACAGCAGTCCAATCAGGTG
Organism: Paenibacillus hexagrammi; assembly: GCF_021513275.1. Taxonomy (NCBI): domain Bacteria; kingdom Bacillati; phylum Bacillota; class Bacilli; order Caryophanales; family Paenibacillaceae; genus Paenibacillus; species Paenibacillus hexagrammi. The sequence continues at coordinate 4,229,912 of NZ_CP090978.1, forward strand.
CGGCAGCAGATCATAACCGATATCAGAAGGCTGCTTTGTAATTCGGATATACTTCCACACGGTATCATTAAAGATGTAGATTCCTGCATTGGCCAGCTTGCTTCGAGGTACGGCTGGTTTTTCTGTAAACTCCACAACGACTTGCTGCGCGTCCATCTGAACTATACCGCACATCTCCGGATGCTCACTTTCGAATAGCGAGATCGTTCCCACTAATTGATGCCTATCATGGTAATCAACAAGCTGATTAAGATCGATATCGGTTAAATTATCAGCATAAACAACCAAAAAGGACGGCTCCCCTTGCAAAAAATGACGATTGGCAGCTAACGTCCCCATACTGCCCAGAAGCTGCTGCTCATAGGCAAAATGAATAGGTAACCCCCAATCCTGGGAGTTCACATAGGCGATTACTTGATCGGGCAGATGATGTAAATTGATAATCACTTCTGAGATCCGGGCGGCTTTAAGTTTTTGCAGCCACCAGCCCAGAAGAGGTACACCTTTGATAAGCACCATACACTTGGGTGTATGCGTTGTAATCGGGTGCAGTCTTGTTCCCAAACCAGCTGCCATTAGAATAGCCTTCATACGTGTTGCTCCTGCACGAATTTCAAATCCTTGTTCATAACCCAATCGGATACATGTTCATAAATAGGGGTTAAAGCTTTTTCTCGACGAGAGCCATTTCCTGTAGATCACTTATCAATTTAGCTATGATTTTCTTATCCTTTGAAAACGAATACTTAATCGCTTGATTTCGAATCGTTAACGCATTGGCTTCAACATGTATGAGGCTATCCATCGGTAGTTCCGGGAATTGTTCAAGCTTCAATCCGAGCAAATATTTCATCCTTAGCACCATGCATTTTTTATGTTCGTATAAGATATGAAAGGATCTGACATCACAATAAGGCGTACTCCCAGACAAAATGGATTCCGCATGTTTGATTAACCAGTCATACACACTTAACCCGTAATTTTCATCTGCCGCATTCTCGAACACGGTATATTTCCGGGAGGTATTGGATGAATGCAAGTAATCTCCCAGCAAGTCCACGATATTACCTATATCCAATCGATACGGGACCTTGGTATGCCAATGCGATCTTGGATTAAAGCGCATAAGCTCAATTTGACTCAAGTGATTGTTAAGGTCTGTGCTTGCCGAATGGGCAATATCGAATCGACCGTTATTTTGTTCGTCAACGCTTACATACGCTGCTTCGAAATCAGCGAAAGGGATTGGCTTGCATGCATATTGCCCGTTATGGAAAAAATCTGCCCCATACAAGATCTTGGCATCAAGATCGTAGCCTATGATAAGAATTTCATGGAACCGATGATATTTTTGATAGTGGTATTCATACAGAGATATATAATAACTGTTAACTGTAGCATGAAAATACAAATCGTCATCGATACACCGAATGATAAAACCAATCACGTCGGGGAACCATTGCCCTAAGGTTCTTCTCGTTAAACACTGATACTCCACCAAAGGCATTACTCTTTGAATATTATCCGGATAGATTAAGAGATCGAGTGCGTAGGGTCTGTTACTGCATTTCAGTTGAATGAAATTGCTATAAAACCAAGGGTAAAAATCCTCATACATCGAAAGAATGGCCATCATATTCGTTTGTTGTGGGAATGTTTTCAGGATGGGATCACGGATGGGCAGCATTTTCTCGGACATGGCCATTGCTCCTTTCTCACAATCTAATGGGAAACGATCACATTGGTGTCAGGCTGGCCGGCCAGCTGCATCAGCCATGCTACATCTGACTCCAGCCTATGGAAAGGCCGGTCTCCGAACCATTCAAGAGCTGCGGGATAGTTCAGCTTCTCCTTCAGCAAATACCGGATGATCCGTGCATAATCTAAAGCGCCTTCGGCAAGACTGACCAATCCATCCCTGATACCGTTAGGGGAATACACATTGTCAGGTTCGAATAGGGACAGCTGTTCTCTGTCTCGCACATTTTTTAGATGGTAATAGCCAATCCAAGGTTTGATGACCGAAAGCGCATCAATCGGATCACAACCCGATTCCCAGACATGGAGAAAGTCCACATTGACCCGAATCCCCGGATGATTAGCTTCCAACAACAAGCTGTGAACCGATTGGAGCGTATCGAAGTACGTATGGGGGTGAAATTCAATTACCGTCCATACTTCAGCTTCATAAGCTATCTCCGAGAACATCCGGAGCCTAGCCGCACACAGGCTCCATTCCTCAGGAGAAGCGGTATGACTGGGCTGATTCCCGGCAAAAATACGGATTCTGTTCGTACGAAACAGCTTGGCAAGCGCAATCAACCGCCTCCAACGGGCAATAACATCAGGCAACTGATGGTTGGTAGCCAGCAGATTGACATAGTGGCTGATCATCGACACATGGAGACCTTTGTCCTGAAGTTGATCCAGAGTATGAATGATTCTTTTCGGGTCGCTGCCGCCGGATATGGCTTCTGCATGAACTCCCCATAATTCGATTCCGGCAAAGCCCTTCTCCTGTGCAAAATTCATCAGGTCCTCCAAGGAGGCCAATTCATGACGAAAGGAAATGGAACATAAATAATAGTTCATCTAGCCTCCCCCGATCAGCTGCGTATCTTTTTGAAACGGTCCGAATACAGCTCTGACTGCTCCATATATATTTTCACAGGAATCTGATAGCCTTCCAGCTTGTCTGCACAGAATTCTTTGATTCTCTGCTTTAATTCTGCAGTGTGAATATCCATCTCCAGATTAACCGTAGCCGTAACGATATTGCCGAGCAGTACATTAGGCTCACCTCGGACGGTCACGTCCCTCACCTCCGGCATTTGGAGCAGCACCTCCTCCACTTCAGCAGGGTATACCTTCTGCCCCCCAACGTTAATAATCTCCGATTTGCGCCCGATAATACGAATGAATTCCCCCTCCTGCACAACCTGATCCTGCGTATTCAACCAGCCATCCTCATCAAAAGGATCGGGAGCATTTAGATAGCCTTCCATCGCCGTCTGGGAACGGATATACAAGATGCCGTCCCGAACTTTTACTTCCACGCCTTCTCCTCCTACCTTGAATAACAGAGAGTCCGAGGACATAGACTTCGCTCTTAATATGCCAACCTCCGATAAGCCATAGGTTTGTCTAAATTGCACGCCGGGAAATGCACGCCGCAGCCGTTGCAGGGTGTACTCGGGCATGACCTCCGTCCCATATGTAATCAATTTCAGAGAAGATAAATCATACTGCTGATAAACCTCCGTTACCAGGAGGAGATTAAGAAAGCTTGGAGAGGTAGGGAGCAGTTCGATCTTATAGTGTTCAATCAGAGCACAAATATCACCAGGCAGAAGCTTATCAGGACATACGACGGAACCCCCATTGGCTAGTGTATGCAAAAGCGTATTCATACCGCCGATATGGTCAAAACGTAAAAAACTTAAGGTGCGCAGGGTATCTCTCGGTGTTTTGTAACGTTCCGTAAACTTGATCATGTCATGAACAATAGCCTTAGGCTCTCCTGTTGTACCGGAAGTAAACAGGATCATTCCCGGACGACCGGAATCGGCAAGCTTTTGCAGCATGGGGGGGCGTGCTCCCTGTTGCAGATGAACAGTTTGGCAGCTACGTCCATCTAGAGTGAACACCACTTCCACGTGAGCGATACGAAGCTGTTCCTTTTGCCGGACATCGCCCTCTGGAGACATAGGCACAATCGTATTGCCATTGTCCAATAGCGCCAGGAAAGCACCGCACAGGGACGGAGAGTAAGTGCCCACAAGCGCTGCTACTTGGCCCGGTTGCACACCTTCCTCTGTTAACAATCGTTTCCATTGCACATATCGTTCGAGCAGAGCGTGATATGTAACGGTTTCGTTGCGGAATATGATAGCTTCCCGGTGTGAATAAGCATGCATCTTCTCTAGCAGCCACTCAATGTTTATGGGATATCTTCTCCATTACATATTCTTTAAGGAATTTGTATTTCTTTAGAATAGGCCGCTCCAAATCAGCAGCATGAATCTTAATTTCAAACTCCTCCTCCAAATCAACGAACAAGTTGACCATGAATAAAGAGTCCAAAGCCAGCTCGTTGACTAAATCAGTATCCTCCTCAATATGGTACATCTGCACGTTCTGCCGGACATTGCCAAGCAAAATTCGCTTTAAAACAAAATCGATGCTGCTTCTCTCATCCATGCCCCATCATCACCTTCTGATTCAGCCAGCTTAAAAAACGTATTTCTGCTTGCTCCAATTCTTCCACCTTCCTGCAAATCAGCTCTGCCGTCCTAGGTTTGTCGCCAGCGCTCAACAATCTTAAAAGCAAGTAATGGAACCGCTGCCACAGGTTCATAATATGGCTTATTTGTTGATCCCCCTCTTCAGCTGCAGCCTGATCCAGTTGCATGAATTCCCTATAGGTATTCCATACCTGCCTACGAAGCTGACGGATCGATGAGAGAGTCATGCTGTTCCTCTTCCCCCAACTGCTTCTCTTCTGCTCCGGCCATTCGAGCGAAGCCATAAGATCCGCTATAAACAAGCGAAAGGATTGCGTACCTCCGCGCCGGTTGCTGAACCATTCTATCCAGGCTTGTTTCCTCTCTTCTTGATTTCCCCCTCCCGGAATCTTTACCGACTGCGACGGATGCTCATAGAATTCCAGATTCCGTCTGGAGCAGAATGCCAGGATCTCCTGGCTAGAGGGCAATGAATCCACCTTTTTTTCTGAAAGAGTAAAGTAATGGAGGGTTTCACTGCGTCCAGTCGCTCCCGCATTGGCTACAACAGCGGTTGTAGTGAAGCCGGAGAAGTTGACGATCGGATCCAGTACATGGAACCCGGATTCCGCATCCAAGCCGAGAATAAGGATCGAATGCTGAAAACCGCTTGACTCCATCGATAGGAGAGCACGGGGAAAATAATCAAGGCGGGAAGCCATACATAACAAAATAACGCTGTACCCCTGACGAATATGGCCGGTCAAGGAAGCCAAATCTCCCGCCACATAATTCATATCTACGCCGTATAAGTAATCCATGGAAAATTTCCTCGAATCTTTACTGCCTAGCAGGGTTTGATGCTGATAATCCAGGTTCCAATAATTCAATAGTAGGTTCCGGTGATCCCAGCCCATAACCCGAACATAAGTCATCACACAGGAAGTAAAGCATTCCATGAAGCCAAGATTGACATTATGTTCGTTCTGCGAGCTTAGACGTGTACTCATCTCCAATCCTCCCCTCTTGGGCATGCTGTTTCATAATCAGAATGGCATAGCTTTTACAACGTTCCATCAGCTGTTCATGGGTGCCTCGATCAATGATTTTGCCTTTCTCCATCACATAAATCACATCAGCGGCCATTATGGTATCCAGCCTATGGGTGGAAATAATCGTCGTCTTCTGCCACATCATTTTGCGAAGCGACCTCAATACCTGCTCTTCCGAATGCCGGTCCAGCGCCGAGGTAGGCTCGTCTAATATGAGAATATCCGGCTTCTTCAGACACGCTCTTGCAATAGCCACTCGTTGACGCTGACCTCCTGACAGTTGAAAGCCTTGATGATCCAAGTGCGTATGCACACCGTCAGGAAGTGAATCAACGTACTCTTTAAGATCCACCTCACATAGCGCGCGGTACACGTCCTGTTCGCTCACTCCCGGTCTGCCCAAGGCCACATTCTCGAACAGAGTCCCGGTAAACAGGAAATTCTCCTGAAACACAACGCCAATATGCTTGGCCAGCATGGGTCTCGACCAATGGGAATGAGACAGCCCATTCATATAAAGCTCACCGGACTCAATTGGCATAAAGCCAAGCAGCACCCGGAAGAGCGTAGTCTTGCCGGAACCACTCCGGCCTACCAGGACGGCTAATTGTCCTCTGCCGATATCCAGGTCAATACCCTTGAGGAGAGGAATTCCATCATAGGAAACGCTCAAATTACGTGCGGAAACAACCGCTTCTTGATGAATGGGGTGAGGCACTTCTCTGGTTTCCATTTGAGCAGCGTTCTCTACCGGACTATTCAAAAACTTGTCAAGCCTAGACATGGCAACCTCGCTGTTAATCAAATGTCCATAAAGTTGATTTATAGCTTGAATCGGCTGCAAAGCCGTGTATATATATTGAATGGACGCTATCATCATGCCTACAGTAATCGTCCCGATTGCTACCTGCTTGCTTCCTAACCCATACAGCAGAGTTACCGTAATCGAGATAATCAGAATACCGGACTGTCCGGTTACATGACGAAATAACCCCTCAAACGTGCTGGCTCTGATCAAGCCCTTATACATGTGCCTGTTGCGACGCTGCTCCCATTCTTCCAGTCCATAGGCCCTGATTTCACGGGAACCGTTAATGCTCTGAACCAGATAGGATCCGATCTCTTGATTGTGGGTCCGTATATTCTCTGCAGCTGTTTTAAGCGGTGCGCGCAACAAACGGGGGACGCACAGCGTTACGGGTATACTGATTAGCGCAATAGCCCCCAAACGCCAATCCATAAAGAAGAGGATGACTACGGCTGCAACCATTTGCAAATACAGTGTAAGGAACTCCACGAATATGAATACAAAAAAGCTGGCCACGGCTGAGGTATCATTCCCCATGAATTCAAGGTATTTGCCTGTGCCATTCTTCTCGATCTCGGTAATGGGAATTTTACGAAGATGCCGGAGTACCGCCCCCCGCAGATCCAGAATTTGATTGATTTCCAAGTAACGGCTTACCGTTTGTTGAAGGATCGTCAGAACTACGCTAACAAGCACGATGCCCAAATAGGCGGAAAGGATCGGCAGCATCAGCTCATGTTGCCCTTTTATTAGCACACGATCAATGAAACGCGACAATAAATAAGGCTGGTACAGATTCAAGCCCAAACTTAGGAAGGATAGCAAAAAAACAGCTACGGTTTGGCTCCAACGGACTTTTTGATACGTTCTCAATCTCCCATACATCCGCATGACGTTCATATTATGAGTTCCTTTTCACAGCTTCTCGTTTTTCCATAGTGCGTATATTCGAAAAAGCTCTTTTCTAACATCTGCCTCCAGGATAGCAATCTGTTTCAATTGTTGTGTAATCCGCGAAAAATCCATACGGCTGCCCACAATGGCGAGTCGAGCGATACATAGAAGCAGGACTTCCCATGAATGGAATAGCTCCACGGCTAGCCGTATCCCCTCTTTTGCTTCGTCATGCCTTCCTTGAGCGAAATATGCGAAAACCAACGGGTATGCTTTCATTCTTTTGGATATGATTCGTATATGCTCAATGAAGGAGAACAGCTTCATGGAAGGTTGTCCGTCATGTTGCGTATTCACGGAATTTATGAACTTCTCAACTTCCTTGACCAACAGACCGGGTGGAGTATTCATCTCCTCGGTCATCAGGCAGCTGATCTGCTCTGTGTCCGGAGCATGAAGCCCGGAAATATCAAGCCGTATCCCCATAGCCAAATTCTTATAATAGAATGCAGCTTCCATCTCCTTATGTCCGATACAGCCTTTCCATCCTAAATAAGGATCCTCGATGTACCACTTAGAGCTCTCCCATTTCCTGATGATCAGCACATGGGGAATATGCTTGGTTTGGTACTGGGGGAGAATAAGGAAGCCAGAACAGATCAACCATCACTAGCAGCGCCTGGTTGGAATCCATCTTCTTCGCCAGCTCCATGAAGCAAGCGAAATTCTGCTGTTTACTCAGACGGTGATCCAGCCACCTCTCTGCCTTCCCTCCATATAATTGTTGAAACCGCTCTGGCCAATTGATCGAATCCTTCTGGCTGCTAAAATAAGAGATTCCATTCTCATCCGCTTCGAAGTCCGCATTCCAGGTGCCGATATACATGGGCCGATAATCATGATCGCTGTTTTGTTCAACCAAGAACGTATAGCAGTCCAGATAGCACAGAATCTGTTTGGGGCTGTTCATGAATGAACTCCGCACTTGGCCAATACCTTGTCCGCGATACTCTGTAGGGTTGAGAAATTGTCTAGAACAAGCTCTTCATCTGCAAAGGCAATGTTAAAGCGGCTCTCGATCAATACGATTAATCGGATGATTTTCATAGAATCAATGCCGTATTCTTCAATGGCCTGTTCCATGTCCAACACATACTCCAGCTCGGGCTTTTCGATCACCTCAGCAATCAAATGTTTTAAATCAGCTGTCATGGCCTTGCTGCTAGGTAAAGTCATCATCTGAATCCCCTTTCTAACTGAAGAAGCTGCGGATTTCCTCCGCTACCTTGGCTACTAAAGATTCCGTCATGGCAATATGCATCGGAAGAGATAGAATTTCGTCCGCATAGCGTTCAGCATTGGGAAACTGTCCTTGCTTGCCGCCCAGATCGGCATATGCGGGAGTTAAATGAATGGGTGAAGGATAATGAATGGCCGTTAGGATTCCTTTCTTTTGCAGAAACTTCTTTAGCGCTTCCCGTTGACCGTTCACGACACGAATGACGTAGAGGTGATAGCTGTGACTACCGTCAAGTATCAGGGCGGGTCTTGTTACAGCTTCAATTCCGTCTAAATATTCGTCATACCAGGCAGCGACCTGGCGTCTGTGTTGGCACCATTTTTCAATATGCGTAAGCTTTAGCTTTAAGGCACAAGCTTGAATGGGGTCCAAGCGGCTGTTATACCCCGGGAATTCGTGAACATAACGAATCTCTCCACCATGATTTCTCAGCTTGCGCAAATGGGATGTTACTGCTTGCGAAGATAAGCAGATGGCTCCCCCATCTCCTAAGGCTCCCAAATTTTTATCTGGATAAAAGCTAAAGCAGCCCATAGTCCCCCAGCTTCCTGCGGGCCTCCCGTCCATTCGGGAACCAACAGCTTGAGCGCCGTCCTCCACGATAGCAATATCTTGATCCGGAGCCCATTGTCTCAAATGATTCATATCTGCCATTTGACCATATAAATGAACAGGAATCACGGCTTTGGTCCGAGCTGTGACCAGAGAACGAGCCTGTGCCATATCCATAAGATAATCGGTTCCGCAGTCTACCAGGACAGGCTTGGCGCCTGTGTGGTAAATCGCATTCACTGTAGCAATGAACGTATTGACAGGTGCTATCACTTCATCCCCTGGCCCTATTTCAAGTGCCTTAAGCGCCAGGTATAAAGCATCCGTACCACTATTCACCCCCACACAATACGCTGTGCCGGAGTATGCAGCAAAGGATTCTTCAAAATCTGTAACACTGGGCCCGCCCACAAACACTCCTTTCTCTCCAAGATGCGACAGAGCGTTCAACCATTCTTCACGGATCAGCTCATATTCAACTTGAGGGGCTGAGAACATAATCGCCATATAGAACCTCCTTCCGCTGTGCAGCGGATTGCCGGATGGCATCTACAACGCGCATCGTTTCTACCGCCTCGTCAATCGTAATCGCGAGCGGCTTACCTTCCTGCAAGTGAGCAAGGAATGATGCATATATCGTGCAGGGGCCGTCAAGCAGAGACGGCTTCAGCTCGATTGTCCTCGGCTTACTGTCCTTCAGATAAATAGTAGCCTCCCGGTCCGAAATTACCTCAAGAGTGCCCGCTTCCCCTCCGACTACCCACATGGGCGTATTGGCATAGGAACCAAAATTAATATCAAGGGATACCATAATGTCTTGATCTGTACAAATGGTGGCTTGCACATAATCTTCCACGTCACCTTGCAACCAGCGCATGTTTTGGAGTGTTGCGGTGATCCGGCGGAACTTACCCGCTTGAAGCTGCAGCAATTGATCAATGAGATGCACTCCCCAATCAAGTAAAGCCCCTCCGCCATAATAGGCTTCATTGCGCCAATTAGGGTAAAAGGATTTAACCCCAAAGGGAGCTCCCGATCCGAAGGAATGATGCCGTCTGCTAACAGACAGAAGGGGTCCCAATTCACCGCCTGCTATTACTTGCTTAACCAACTCAAAATCGCTGTCATAACGCCGATTGTGGAAAACGGTGATCACTTTGCCGGAGCTCTGCGCAAGCTGCTTCAATTGGATGGCTTCCTCGGAAGTTAAGGTGACGGGCTTTTCTAAAATGACATGCTTGCCTGCTCGAAGTGCCAGGGCCGCTATCGAATAATGACTCTGATGCGGCGTTGCGACCAACACGGCATCCAGGGGAGTCGACAGCAGCTCATCCAGATCTGTGTAAGTATGAAAGCCTCTCCTCTCCGCTAAACGAAGACGTTCCGGAGTGATATCGTATACACCGGCCACCTCGATCCCCTTCAATCGCTTCACCACAGGCAAATGAATCAATTCCACGATTCGACCAAAGCCGATCATACCTAGCCTCATAGGTGATGGGGGCATCATGATGCGATCGCTCCTTGGAGCGCCTCAATATAATCAATGACCAAACCGACCGTCTTGAAGGTATCCGGACTGATTTCCTCCTCTGGAACTGTCACTTCAAAGGTCTCTTCCAAATACACAACTAGCTGAAGCATCATAATCGAGTCCACGTTCAGATCTTCATACAAGAGCAGCGACTCTGCCAAAGTGTCAGGAACCTCCAACTCCAGATTTTCACTTAAAATACTTTTTAATTGCCCTGCAATTTGATTTCTATTGTCCATGTTTGCTTCGCTCCTGTTCTTCTAGTAATTTTCTGCTGATTTTGCCGGAAGGCAGCCGGGGCAGCTTTGGCACCAATTCTATGAAGTTGGGAATTTTATAAGAGGGCAAGTGGGTAAGGCACCAAGCCTTAACAGCTGCCCCGGACACCTCTTGGTCGGCAACGATCAGCGCTTTTGCCGCTTCGCCATACACGGGATGATGGGTACGGAAGACGACTGTCTCCTTGATCCCCGGCATGCGCTCCAGAACACTTTCAACCTCCATGGGTATAACCTTTAAACCGCCAACATTAATCAAGTCATCCAATCTTCCATACAACCGCAGCCGACCATCATCAGTTAGAGAGCCCAAATCCCTTGTTTGGATTCGGACGCCACCTGGCTTCTCCACGACAATCTCACCATATTCAGGATGAGCAGCCGGCTGTATGCTTACCTGCAGGTGTGGAAGTGCATAGCCTGCATCCCAAAGCGAGAGCGGCTGCTCTCCCAAGGAAATACAGCCAATTTCCGTACAGCCATACTGCTGCCATACCTGCCGAGATCTGCTTTGCAGCTGTTTCAGCAGGCTGCCCGTAAGAGCTGCCCCGGAACTGATCAGCTTATGAAAGTGAAGTGTGTCCTTCCCCAAGGTTAAGAGCAAATGATAGAAGTATGGAACCGCATACAAAATGGATCGTTCAGTCGCTCCTATCATACGAAGCTGAAACTTCGGATTCTTATTTTGAACCACCACAGCCTCCGCCCCCCGCTCCAAGGCAGCTAATACACCGGTAATCAAGCCGAAGGAATGGGACACCGGTACCATAATAAGCGAGATCTCTTCAGGCTCTGGCTTCAGCACACTGTTGTAAGCTTGAATCTCGGCTGCTACTTCTGTCCATGACCGGAAAATGAGCTTCGGCCTGCCTGTAGTTCCCGAACTGAATTGCAGAAGGCCCGGCTCCGAGAATGGAGCCCTACCATCCAATGTACACACATCGTCCCAACGCCCATACTGCAAATAGGAGCAGCCTGCCTGTGTAGACATGTGCTTTGCTGTTTCGAAAGGTGTATCTGGATGGAGGAGCAGAACAGACGCCCCCTGCCCACGAAGATAGATGACAGACAAAATCAGCCCGAGCGCATCATGTGAACAAATCGCGTAAGCTTTTCCTTCCGGGTGGCGGAAAGGCTCAAACTTATTAAACTCATTGATCTTTGTTGAGAAGCTGGCTCTATCTATTTGTTCTCTGTCAATTTGAATCATGATATCGATCCCTTCTTTTCTAGCCCTCTACCCCGAAGTTAAGCTTGAATTGGTTTATTTGTTCTATAGCAGCTTGTTGCCCTCCCGCTTGTCGCAAAGCGAGTCCGATTCTGCTGCTATTGTGTCGGTAGGTATCAGTAAGAAGAACATCCTGAACAGATTCGCGGAGTATTTCAACCGTTAGTGTAGAGATATCTAGGACCCGGCCGGCACCCAATTCAGCAATACGGCTTGCAACGATTGGCTGGTCAGCAGCTATAGGGACCACAATTAGCGGGACATCGAAGTAGAGGGCCTCGTGTACACTGTTCATTCCTCCATGGGTGATAAAGAGGTCTGCTTGCTGAAGCACCGTTAGTTGGGGAATATAAGGGCGAACCATGAAATGCGGCGGGATATCGTCAAAATCAGCCATATCTATTCGTTCCCCCACGGAAACGATCACTTGACCATCAAAGTCCCGCAGAGCTTCAAAAATCAGACCATAAAAAATTTTATCGTTATTAAAGACCGTTCCTAGTGAGACGTAGACGATTTTCTTCCCGGAAGCTTGATCCACGTGTAGATCCATGGTATCTCTCCGATCATTGATACATGGTCCTACAAATTGATAACTTGGATCCAGTGTCTCGGCTTCAGGTTGCAGCTCCTTAGAGGTGAACAATATATTCAGATCACCCTTATTGAAGAAAACATCTTTCACTTGCAGTTTGCGGTGTAGGCCGTATGCTTCTTCCATTCTCTTAGCCAAAGAAAAAAATTCTTTCATATGCTTGTAATTGTTCGCAAATTCCTTGTTGTGCTTAGAATGCTTACTCCACAGACGCTCGGAATATACGAATGAAGAGCAAGTGGAAACGTGTGGAAGCTGCAATAGGTCCGCTACGAGATTGCCGCAGCCATACATGGAGTCATGAATCAGATAATCAAAGGAGTTCGTTTCGGCAAGCTGAAGTATACAAGGGAGGATAACCTCATAGGATGCCAATATCAGATTGACTAAGGGCATGAAAGCGCCGAGCTGCCAAGGATCCTTGTCCGCCAGAAAATTATCATAGGCAACAAATCTTGCTCCAAGACGCTCCAGCTTCGTACGGTACTCTTCACTTGCAACGTATACGATTTCTTCGCCGTGAGCGATAAGCTCTTCCACTAGCCCTAAAGTTGGATGGATATGTCCGCTGGCCGGACCATTAATGAACAGCACCTTTGACATATACACTCCCCTTTAGCAGTTGTTCACATTGAATGACAGAAGGATTAAAGCTCTGATTTCTCATATATTGGAAAACAATAGCGATCCTTCACGTCTGAAACCTTTTTGGCGAAAACAAGAATGTAATCTCCCCGATATTGATGTGAGAAGCCGTCTTTAGCTAGCAGTTGCATCACCGCATGCTTTAACTCATCGTCTTGAGCTCTTAATTTTTGCAAAGTAGGCTCATCGGCGTCGAGATAGTTGATTTGGTACGCTTCATTATGGTTGAATTCATTCGAATTCACGTGGTCGAACGTTTCCAGTCTTATGATCTCGAAGCCGGCGCTTTCGAAGAGCAATCGAATTTCCTGAATGGAATATTCTTTGACATGCTCGATGGAATCCATGTATTGATTATAGGGCGGATAAAAGTTCGGAGATTCGTACCGGATCATTCGTGTAAGATTCGAGATTGAATTTGCATTCGGTGTCGTAAGCATGAATATTCCTTCCGACTTTAAGGTCCGGTTAGCCTCCGACATAAGATTCATAGGATCGCATCTTAAATGCTCGAGCGTTTCGTAGCACGTCAGGATATCAAATGAAGCATTGCCATAGGGAATTTGATCCCTGGAAAGATCGCAATGATGTATGGGGACAAGGATGCCGCTCTCTTCGCCTATATCCGTGTTCGGATCATCTAAAGGTGTAATGCTTGTAGTTCCGTCCTCCCTGAAAATAAAATGTTCACATCGTCCAAAGTTCCACGCGATGCCATCGCAAACTTGCACTACTGAGCACAGCCTCACCAAATATGGAAATACAATGTTGCTTCCCAGATCCGCAATCCGCTTGTCCGACTGGCAGTAAGGCAATAACAAATCCAGCATGTACAGCAACCGATCCAAATGCTTTCGATGAAACAGATAGTCGTCGAAGCTCCGCAGCATATGATTGCTCATCCCCGCATCATCGAATTTCTCGATCATTCGCTTCAACTTAACTTTAATTTGCTCGTTTCTTTCGTGGAGCATAGCATAAGTCCCCTCCTTCCATGTGTCCAAGCCGCAAGTTATCCTCTTGGCGATATCCAGCTCGCTTGGCCCTTCAGGATCTAGTTTTGTTAGATATACATATGATTCTAGCTGTAACGGATTTCATCCACTGCTTGAAATATTACTTTTTATGCCATTATTATGACTTTTCGCTCGAAGACAATTCCTATATGTTTCCCCTCAATTGAGATCAGGCCAATTCCGACTCCCCCTGAGACCGATGAATTCTAGGATCCGCTGTCGTCTATATAAACGAAGGCATAAGTGAACACAAACAAATTTGACGAAGAGGTGTTTTGAAGCACGCTGAACCTGAAGATCATGGGTTCATGTATCATTGGGGCTTCGTGGACTTGGACGGTCATCTGTGGGCCATTAACTACATGAACATGGATGCGGCACATGGTTAAGGCTAACGGAGAGTACGCTTGTACTAGGATTCAAAAAGAAAGACGCCGGGCATCTTCCCCGCGTCTTCTTCGCGATGATTAGTTTTGTTCGGTAGAGGCTTTGAATTTTTTCAGAAAACTCGGCTGCTTTAAATTCTAATTTATCAACGACCCTTACACCTTCATATCTGCATTAGTTACAGCAAGGCTTTGCATCGTTGCTATTCTTGCTTGAGGGCGTGCAGCATGCATCAGCTGTCACTCTTGTTGTTTCCACTGGAGTGCAGCATACGGAGCTGTCGCGCTGCTCTCCTGCACTTTCGAAAACGGAGTCTGCCTTTGTATAAAAAATTTCCCACGCATTTCCATCGGGATCATATACCCATACTTTATCTTGCACGGCATAACAGCATGTAGTATTCATTTCATCTACGAAAAGGAGCCCGGACTGGCGGAGTCTCTCGCTAATCCTAAGTACTTCATTCGTGTCATTTACCTGAAACCCCAAATGGTTAAGTACCCCTCCTTCTTTCTCGAAATTACGGACGTTTAATGAAAAGTGAAGCGCTGGATCTTCAAGCTCAAACTTAGCATAATTCTCTTTGACCTTAGTTGGCTCTATGCCGAAGAATGCTCTATAGAAATCGAGCGAATTTTGGAGGTTGCTACAGTTTAGTGCCACGTGCATTCTTTTTATCATGTTAATCTCTCCTCATTTACAAACCGTACCATACGGTTTAAATAGAAATCTCGAATTGGCCTTGCTTGGTGATGATTTATCTTATTCTCCCTAGATGCTTGAGTTGGATCACTATAATCCCACTTCCGTACAGGACCTCTTCTACATCGGCAATCTAATAAATCAAATAAATTTGATGTATTGATCAAAAAAATTTAGCAGCAATCCGTGCGTGCAGGTTTAAAAATGCAGCATAGCTGCTCAGAAAGAATTCGCCCTACCTCTGTCTGATTAATCTCGTAGTAGCTCCATGTGCCGCGCGTTTCTTTTGTGATCATTCCTGCATCCAGCAGAATTTTCAAATGATAAGAAAGCTTAGACTGAGGCATATCAACGATTTCTGTAAGGTCGCAAACGCAGGTGTTACCGCGTTGAGTAAGCTCATACATGATCTGTAGTCGCTTTTCATCAGCAAGTGCTTTGAACTTGGTTTCGTACTCTTTGAAGGATACATCTGGTTCCTCAGCAGGTTTAAGGGGAATTTCTTTAAACATGGTCATCACCTTTTTTGAATGTTAGCAGCAGCTGCAGCAAGCTGCTTGAGTTTGTAAATGAGTTTGAGTGTTAGCTACAGCTTTAAACTTCGTAATCATGGCTGTGAATAGTTGAATCTGATTCGTTTCTTGCCAAGTACTGGCGGCCGCTTGTTCAATTTCTTCTCTCCGTTGAAGCATCTGACTTTCCGCCGAATAAAGGTTCATAATCATGGTTATACCTCCCTGAACGATTAATCAATTTTTTTGATTTAATTCTTAACCTAAATTTACCACTATAACAATTCCAAGTCAATCTTTGAATCAAATATTTTTGATTAACACTGAGGCATCTGTATGATGGCCACTATACTAAAACGCCAACCCCCTAAGGGAATTGGCGTTCAATTGACGTTCGATTTACCTTTTCTTGTTCACTTTATCTCTTCACTTTTTACTCCGCCTGCAGCATCCTGTACAATACAGCTGCGCTTTCAGCGCGAGTTGCAAGACCTTGAGGAACGAAGGAGCCGTTCTCACTTCCTTCAAGATACCTAACGAACGGCCTGCCAGAATCGATTCAAGCGCCCACTGCGAAATATCACTTTGATCGCTGAAACTTTGCCCACTATGCGTGACTTTGCTCTCAAATTCAGCTGCGCCGGCACCCTCCTTCGCATGCATCTTCCATGCCCGCATAAGCATGACGGCCATCTCTTCCCGGGTAATGAGCCCCTGCGGTTCGAAGGTATCGTCTGTTCTTCCATCAACAAGTCCAGCTTTCCGAGCCGCTGATACGGCAGAAGCAAACCAATCATTCAAATCGACATCCGCGTAGGTGCTTGCAGCTTCCTCGTCGTTTTGAAGCCCTAACGTTCTGACCAGCATCGCAGTAAACTCGGCGCGTGTCACTCTGCGTTCCGGTACGAATTGTGTGTCCGTTGCCCCTTCCAAGATATGCTTGGAGGTTAGGCTTCGTATGGCTCGGTAGCTCCAGTGCTCCTTCGGAAGATCTTCGAACGTCTTGCTGTATTCGAGTATGCCGTAGGTGCTAAAATGCGGAACCTCAGCATGTAAAAAGTTTCCTTCCCATGTCCCGCCTAGATAGGAGGGCTGACCGGAATCATGGATACCGTACATACCGGCAATCTCTTTGTCAACACCAGCTTTCACTTGTAATGTTAGCTGGACAGGTTGATCAAAATGGTCCAATTCGTACTCTTTTCCTTTGTTATCTTTAGCAACCAATCGAAGCTCGTATAGCCCGCTAGCTGCTGCATATTGAACATTACCATTGCCGGGCTGTGACGCTTTAAGCTTTGTCACAACAGCTGAATCAGGCTGCGCGGTGATTTGAAGCGCTAAGACGGCGCCTTGAGCAAGTTCTTTGGGCACGGATGCCTCCAATTCTTTCAATACTTGCGCAGGAATCACAAGCTTGATACCGGTTGCATGCACTTCCAATGGCTTGGCGGCCAATAAAGCTGCTGCTCCTAAAGGTACTTGCAGCTCTGTTTTCCCCTCAGGAAGTGAAAGAATTACTTTCCCGTTGCTATCCGGCTTCACATCATCGAGACTAACGGATAGAACTAGAGCGTTCTCATTTTCCGGCTGATTCGTGGATGAACTGGAAGTTCCCGAGCTTCCTGAATGGCTTGAACCTGGTGATCCCCCGTTTCCATTCCCACTCCCAGATCCTTCAATCACGACTACAGATTTTCCATCCTTCAGATTCTTAGGATCGTTGATCTCCGTTTCCGTGTTATCCTTGGTCACCAGATATGTATAAGTATGGGTTCCAGATGTAGGCTGACTCCACGTATAAACGAATCTTTCTTCCGCAGGAATGTAGGTCATCGGGTACAGCTGACCGTCTAGCTTCAGCTTAACGGATGTAATTTGATCCATATCTTCGCTTTGGTAAAGCGCCTCATCACGATAATCGAACTGAACCTTGCCCGATTCGATCACAGGTCCTTTCAACACCGGATAATACCCGATAGCAGGCACCATGCTTGTGACATTTACTTTGGTAAACGTTTCATTCGGATCAATCTGAATACGCCGATCATCGGGCACATCCTGCTTGGAGGTCGACCAATCTGTCCCTTTGCGCAATACAAAGCCAATACTGGTTGTCTCTGGAGCAATTTCGATGATCGTATGCGAGAGCCCGTTTTTTATAGGGACCACATCGAATTGACCGTTGACCATACCCGTGTCCCAAACCCACAGGTTCCAATCTGAATAATCCTGATCCGGTCTTTGATACACGACATCGACATATCTCTTCACGACAGGTCGAACGGTGATTGTCATCGTACCTTGAGCGTTCCCCGAACGTGCGGTAATGGTCACAGTCCCTTCACGTAATCCGGTAACAGCCCCATCGGTATTCACCGTCGCAATGGTGCTATCCGAAGTCGCCCATGTCAGGGGCACATCCGAAAGGGTCTGATCGAATTGATCGAAAACGGATGCGCTGAGCTGAAGCGTTCTTGTTGCAAAGACAGAGCTACTTCCTGTCAGACTGATCTTAGCCGGCAGCAAAGGTTCAACATGAACCGTCACGGTCCTTTTCACATCGCCGATTTGAGCGGTTACTGTCGCCGTTCCCGTACTTACAGCATGCATTCTGCCGCTGCTTGTTATGGATACGACGTCTTCGTTGGAGCTAGACCAAGTGATTTGCTGTTCGGTTAGAGCTGCCCCCGTCTGATCTTTCACAATAGCATTAAGGACACGGTAGCTGCCTGGATCGACACCAATTACACTGGCCCCCAGATCAATGGAAGTTACCTCGGAGTCCACATTCCGCTCTTCATCATAGAGCACAAGCATCGACAGCCCTGGCACCTCCGCACTATCACCTTGAATGGTTCGGAGCGGCGTGACGCCTGCTTGGGTGTCATCGACAACAACGTTCCACGCCTTGTTCGCAGGAAGAGCTGTCTCCACTGGCGCTGTATTGCCATTGTAGATCACAACGATGTTATTCCAACGATCCGCATTGGCGTAGTTTTTGAGTTGAAAAGCTACGACCTGGTTATCCTGCTGAAGCACCTGCAGGTTTTGATCAATATCTGCCGCAGTTGTCATTCGGAAAGCAGGATGCTGTTTGCGCAGTTCAATCATCCCTTTGTAATAATCGAATACCGGCTTGTAAGTCTCCTTCTGGCTCCATCTCAGCATGTTGATGTCATCTGAACTAGCGTAGCTGTTCTGGTCTCCGAATTTACTGCGGAGAAACTCGTCACCCGCCTGAAATAAGGCAATTCCCTGTGAAGTCATGACAATGCCATTGGCCAGTAAAGAACGTTTTACCGTTTCATTGTCAAACAGATGCGCTGGATCCACTCCTGCAAAAGGGTTAGCTTGTATCGATGTCTTCGGTACCCCTTGCGTGGTCAGTACTTTATCCCACAAGTTCAAATTATCATGCACCGTAACGTAATTAATCGTCTCGGTCGGACTGCTTGTAAAATCGGTAATCGAACCTCTAACTCCCGTTACGATCCCTGCTTCTCGGCCTTGATCTCCAGTAGCGAAGCCCTTGCCTGATCCATCACTGTCACCTTTAATCGCACCGCGGAAATTATCGTTAAAGACCGCAAAGCGTTCTCCCTTCTGCGCCCCTTTCAGTGTCTGTTTCCCCGCTGGCAGTGCAGTCGGACCTCCTGTCCAAGGCTCGCCGTAAGTAATCATGCTAGGATCGATTTGATCCTTCAGCTCGTTCGAAATTTGGCTGATGGTATCCTTGTCGATTGCCCCGAATAAGTCAAATCGGTAGCCGTCGATATTGTATTGTTCTGCCAGATATTTGGCTGAGTCTTTGATGAATTTGCGAACCATGGGGCGTTCCGACGCGACGTCGTTGTTAACCCCCGATCCGTTCGTATAAACACCCTGATCATCTGTCCGATAGAAATAACCAGGCACGATTTTATCAAAAACAGAATAATCATCGGTTAGACCGAACGTCCAAGTATGATTGTACACAACATCAAGAACAACGCCGATTCCTTGATCGTGCAAAGCTTGAATCATTTCCTTAAACTCTCGAATCCGTTTGGAAGGATCCTCAGCTTCCGGGTGCGTCGCATAAGATCCTTCAGGCACGTTGTAGTTAACCGGGTCATAGCCCCAATTGAATTTGCGTCCTGTGTAGGCAGGGTCATCCACTTTGGTTTCATCTACCGCACCAAAATCGTAAAAAGGAAGCAGCTGAACGTGGGTGATGCCCAATTCCTTTAAGTGATCGATTCCCGTATGGATTGCAGGATTTCCCGGCAGTGTCGTTCCTGTTTTCGTGAAGGCTGCAAATTTGCCGCGCTCGTCCGCTGGAATTCCCGAATTGGAATCCATGGAAAAATCCCTCGTATGAAGCTCATAAATAACAGCATCTGTAGCGTGAACCGTACGAGGTCTTTCACCCGGCTTCCAGCCCTCCGGATTGGTTGCGTTCAAATCTATGACCGCTGATTTGCGGCTGTTCACCGAGGATGCTCTGGCATAAGGATCGAGCGCATAGGTTACCGTCCCGTCTGCAAATTCCAATTTGTACATGTAGTATTTTCCAGCAAGGTTTCCAGGCGCTTGTGCGGACCATACGCCCTCATCAGAACGGGTCATCGCGGCGTCAGTGCCGCCCTCCTTATTTTCTGTGTAGGTATCGTACAGCTTTAAAGTAACGTTTTGTGCGGTAGGAGCCCACAGCTTAAACGTACTGGACGCAGCTCCATAGGTCACTCCTAGATCGTTGCCCGAATAATAGTAGCGGGAATCATTCAGCACATTTCTGAAAATGACCTTCGTTGGCACGTAATTCGTCCCTTGTACTTGATAGGCATGACGAACGTCTATGCTCGAAGGATCTTCGATATGCAGCTGGATACGGGTATCCGTTACTTTGGACGCATGAATGTCCACATAGACACTCGAAGTGACATCTCGTAACTGCAGGCCTTGAAGCGCTTCATCCGATACAGGCACGTTGCTGACTGCATAGATCGTGTCCCCGGCATCCATCAAAGCCGTACGAAAGTTTTTAGCCAGCACATCCAGAGGTCGCGAGATCGTCATACCTTCCAGAAAAGCAGTAACAATTAACGTATCGCCTGCTTTCAAGCTCGATTGAGGAGTAATCGACAAAGAGCCGTTCTCGAGCGTAACCCCTTCAACCGGTTGGTTGATAAGCCAGACTGGCGACACCTCCGACTTTTCCCCTTTGTCCGAATACCTGACTGCTTTTAATTGAACAGAAGTATCAATGACGATTTGGCTTGTTTCAATGACAAGACCTGGCACGTAGACCACAGAATTATCCCCATCCCGAGGGTTCGTATTTGCTGCATCCGAAAAGACATCGGACCAGCTGCCGGAGTGAGGAAGAAAGCGATAGCTATAGGTCCCAGGCGATAACGGAATCGTAACGGAGAAAATTCCGGGCGACTCCTCCGCCATAGGGATCCCCGTATTATCCCATCCATTCATGGAACCGACTAGATACAATGACGGGCCTTCATATGCAATTCGAAAAGTGACGGTACCGTCCGGATTGACAATTGGACCCGCCGGCTGCTGTACGCTGCCGCTGCCGCCACTACTACTGACACCGTCAATACTGCCACTACTACCATAAGCCGAATCAGTAACCGTCGCCGATTGTACTGCAGTTGAGGTCGAATCCGAATTCATCGCAGGATCCGCTAAAGCGCTTACTGTATGTACAGGGGCTATCGCTCCAATTACAAGTGAAGCGGCAAGCAATGTGGAGAGACCTTTCATTCGTTTGAGCTTCATTACGATTCTCCTTCATGATCAAAATTTACCTTCGAAACAACGTGGAAACGTTTGCACAATTACATAGAAATAAACGCCTCAGCCCTTTCTCCTAAAATAAAATAACCCCGCATCTCCCTTACTCGAGATTGCGGGGTTGTTTTAAACCTTCCAGAGGTTTAAAAGCATTGCCCTTAAGTTTAAAGTACGAGTCATTTAAAACTTAAACAAACTATAAGCTGAAAAACGGAATCAGTCAATTACTGTTTTTATAGGATTATTTTCCCATGCATATCCTTCCTAGATCTGTGAATTTCACGTTCACAGCCATGTCGGCAAGGTAAGATTACCTAGAGCCGAAGGCATTTTCGACAGCAATCTCTATGAACCTACAGCAATATACGCGAGAGGTATTTGGCAAGTACCCAGGATCCTTTGGCAATTGCCCAGAATCATCTCCGGTTAGACCTAGTCCCCGGTATGAATCTGATTCGAAGTGATAACAGCTTACTCCTTCGTAAAATGATAGGAAGCTAGCGGTTCTGCCAGCCGAGGCAGCTCTCGCGAGTGGAACTTCTCCCGCGCCTTGCCTTCCAGATAATCGTCCACATAATGCATGAGAACACTTTTCTTCTGAATGTCCGCAGGCAGCGACTTGATTTCTTCCAAGGAAGTATGTGAAGGCAGCACATCATCCTGCATGTGGCACTCATAGAAGATTCGTTCTACGGAACCGCTGATGGATTGCAAATATGCTGCATCAAGCACCGTATCGCCGCTGAAATAAAAATAAGGCTTACACAGCAGCCCATAGCTTAACATGCCGGGAACATGCAAGGTCTTCACCAGCTCAAATTCCACGCCCGCTATCTCGAAGCAAGTTTCAACCGGCACCACTTCAAAATAATCCTCCAATACCCGCTTCCCTCTTGTTGTCAGCTCCAGACCATGGCGAAGGCACTGCCAGAGATCATCAACAAGTCCTGTAGGAACAAATAATCTCGGCTTCTGCGCGGCGGGGTATACCCGATGAAACAGAGCTAGCTTTTGCAGGCCGTTGATATGATCTTCGTGCAAATGCGTAATAAAGATGTTCCTCACATCATTCAATTTCATCCCCAGCTGATGTAGGCTTAGATGATTGGACTCCGGAAAATCAATCGCTAGATTGGTTCGATCCAACTGAATCAAAGCGCTGTTATGTCCTTGGAGGACGCTGAAGCCGTCGCCACAGCCCAAAAAAGTAAGCTTCATCCTAATCTCCCAACCTTATCTATAATTTGATGGTAGTCGAAACCCGATGTAAATTGTATCATGGCAAGAGAACACAATAACGGGAGGAACTATGAACACCAAGACTGCTATGCAAAAAAAACAGCTCCGCTTTTCCGCATTTATCCTGATGATTGCCTTAATTATTGTACTATTAACGGACAGTGTCTTCTACCATTTTACGAAAAGTATGCTGACTTCCCAGCTAGAGGAACGGATGCAGCTGATCGCTGACAATGTGGCTGTTTCCATCAAGCTTTCGAAAACTGGACAATCGTATGTGGAGAACCTGATCGGCGTGAATCTTCGGACAGCCTCCGTAGCGGCCCAATATCGCTTAAATCCTGACATCGAGAAAGTATCGAATGAAGAGCTTGTACAACTCAGTAAAGAATTAATGGTGGACCATATCACCTTAATGAAACGAAGCGGTGATGACATCATCGGATATAAATCATCGGACCCTAAGGAAATCAATCTGAGTACCAAAGGCTGGAGCCATGACTGGTTCAAGGCGTTCAATCAATTGCTTGACACTACAAATGCAAATGTAGCTTCCGGGCAAACCCTTCCTCACTACTGGTCAGGCCCTCTCAACACATCGTCAAGCAATCCGCAATATGTAGATAAATGGGGCTATTATTACGACGGTACAACGAACTACATCATCGACCCTTATGTGCATGATACTTACTACAACGAATATCAGGAGAAGACAGGTGTTGATTCCGTCATTCAAGAAATGGTTCACAATAATACGAATAACGGAGCTAAGGAAATCAGCATCTTTAATCCTCCTATCTTTCTCAAACAGCAAGAGCAATATAAACAGGAAGGATATACCTGGTTTGCAGACCGGGAAATCCTGTTCGGCTCCTACACCATGAAAGATGATCGGGATCGCGAGTACGTCCAAGAGGTAATGAGCACCAAGCAGCGTAAACAATTTATATCCACCTTAGATGGCAAGCAATATCTCAAAATGTTCATTCCGCTTCAGCTGGACTTCCCGGTTGTGGTCGGTCTAACCGCCGATTACGAGCAGGTCCAAGCATCCCTTCGGCAGCAGCAAACCAGCCTGCTGATATTGATCGTATCCACGGCAATTGTCGCTTTTATCATCGTGTTCCTGTCCATTCGTCTGATCAACCGCAACAAGGAGGCGGCGGTAGAGAGTATTCAAGAAGTATATATCGAGAACATCGATTCCCTATTTCGTTCTATGAAAGAACAGCGGCACGACTTTAACAATCATGTAGCGACGATCTCTTCTCTGGTGTATTTCAAGCAATACGAAGAATTGCAGAAATATACGAACGAATTTATCGGCGAAACCACCGCCTTAAACGATATCATTCAGATCAATGTCCCGGCCCTCTGCGCGATCGTACAGTCCAAGGTCATACAGGCCGTCGAACGCAAAATCAATTTCCAGCATGAAGTCGAGAATCTGAATCGCCTGCAACTCGGAGCCTTGAAGGCAACGGACATGGTTAAAATCGTCAGTAATCTAGTGGATAATGCCTTTGAAGCGGTCTCTCATTCAGGTAAAGCTTCAGACCTCGAAGTGAAATTAATCGGACGTATCGAGAACAAGCAGCTCGTATTTGAAGTCATTAATAACGGCCTGCCTATCCCTGAGAACATGCAGAATAAAATATTTGAAGCCGGCTTCACGACCAAAGCATCTTCAGGAAAGAACTCAGGTCTAGGTCTCCATATCGTGAAAAAAATCGTAGATACCTACCACGGAAGCATTCATGTCAAAAGTGATGATGACCAGACCCGATTCCAGGTGGCCATTCCTGTCTAAATGCTTATCGGATACGATACCCGACTTCGATTCACTCGCCTTAAACAAGAAAGCCGCGTCAGCTGTAAATTCCAGCGACGCGGCTTTTCTGATTTCATTTATTTGCTTAGGTAAAGCTTATACAATCCGTAAATCATTTTAGCGGCTTCCGCTCTTGATGCGCTATCTTTCGGCGCGAAAAGTCCGCTTGCTTTGCCGCTGAGAATACCGGCCTTTTGCATAGCTGCTACGCTGCTGACAGCGTAGGATGCGATCTCAGACTTGTCTGAGAAATCCGACGTCCCTGTTGCAATCTGCGATTGATCTGTGAAGTCCCCTGCACCTGCTGTATCTGCTGTACCTACAGTCGCAGCCAGATCGATACCTGCCGCTTGTGCAGCGCGGTATGCCATAACGGCCATATCTTCCCTTGTAATCGCATCGTTTACGCCAAAGGTGCCGTCATCTTTACCCTGCACAATGCCCAGCTTCTGTGCCGCGGATACGGAGCTGTAGTACCAAGCATCCTTCTCCACATCGCTGAATGTACTGCTTGCATGCTCACTTGTTAGATCGAATGCATACATCAGCATTTTCAGGAATTGCGCACGGGTAACCTGTTGATTCGGCGTAAATTCATGAGCGCCCGTGCCATCGACGATATCTCGCGCAGCCAGTGCTTGAACGCTTGCCTTCGCCCAAGCAGCTTCATCCATGTCATGGAAGTCTACGGTTCGCGTTACGGCCGCGTACTTGCTGAAGTGGGTCGCTGTAAACTCAGCTTGACCGGTTTGCTCATTGTAACGCGTATTCTTGATGAGCTCCATCTCTCCGTTATCCTTGATGTAGTAGACGACAACGGTATTCGGACCTTCACCCGGTTGAAGCGCATGATTCATGGCGACCTGAATGCCGTTTGCGCCAAAATCAGTTACTTTCTCACCATCTGCGTTAACAAAGAAATCATAAACATCATGCTCGCCTACCAGCGCCTTAGCCTCTGCCGGCAAAGATTCCTTATCTACTTTGACAGCGGACAGCTCAAGCTCGCTTGCCCCGCCCTGCTTGTCAGCAAAATGCGTCGGATCAATCGTAAGCGTTACGCCGCCAAGATCAAGCGTGATCGACTCCACCTTTTTCTCTTTAGCCGCTTGCAATTGCGCTGTTGTCAGCTTAACGTTTACATCTTTCACTTCGCCGGATACTTGAACTTGAATGACCACATGTCTGGCATCATCCGCGCCGATCACTTGATTGAAATCGGACGCTCCGATTTGTACCGTCACTTTTCCCGACGCATCGGACATGGCTTCAGGCAGGATCAGCATGCTGCCTTCCGCTCTGCCAGTTGGCTCGCTTGAACCTCCACCCGAGCTAGAGCCGGAACCATTCGAGCCCTTCTTCTGCCCGGAGATGTTCAGGATCAACGTGCCGGATACGGCTGGGTTGCCCACGGATTGAGCCTTCACGGTCACGCTGCCATTGGCAACGGCTGTTACCAGCCCCGCTGAGGTAATGGTCGCGTAAGCCGATCCGTCTGCGATGGACCATGTCACGTCTTTGTTCGTTGCGTCAGCCGGCATCACGTCAGCTGCCAGCTGCAGTGTACCGCCTTTGCTCGTAATTTCGTTAACTCCGTTAGGAGCCTTCACCGTGATGCTTTCTACCGCAACATCCGTTTGGTTCGAAGGCATAAGCTGAGGTGTAATCGTTGGACCCCATACTTCCATGGCATCCGGACCGCTTTCTTGCGGTACAAAATGTACCCGATCGATCGCCAGCTTGCGCGGCTCTGTCTGACCCACTTGGTAATGCGTGTGATACACCATAAACAGTTCTTTACCGTCCGGGGACTGAACAAGCGAATGATGGCCCGCTCCCGGTACGATCGTATTTGACTTCATAATCGGGTTGTACGCATACTTCGTCCAAGGTCCCATTGGTGTCGGAGCCGTTGCGTAGCCAACACCGTAATCAGGGCTCTCGAAATGGTTGCCCGAATATGTCAGATAGTAAGTTCCGTTATGCTTGATCACGAACGGACCTTCGTTGATATCCGCAACAGGCTGTTTTTGGCTATGCTCCCAATCCTGCGTCGCTTTGAACATGAACTTCAGGGTATCTTCCTTGATCGTTTTCATATCATCGTTTAGTTCCGCAGCCCAGATTTCGTTGTCATTGTTGAAACGAACGAAATACATATATCTCTTGCCGTCATCGTCTGTAAATACATGGGCATCGATTTCCGGTGTGTTCGGATGAATCGGCTGTTTCACATCCTGTACGAATGGTCCAAGAGGCGAGCTGCTTGTCGCAACGGCCAGACGTTCTTCAACCGCATAGTACAGGTAGAAGACTCCGTCTTTCTCTCTGACTTCAGGCGCCCAGAATCGGTCGTTGCCCCAAGAGTCTGCTTTGCTTAGAGCAAGCTGCTGCTGTTCGGTCCAATGCACCAAATCCGGGGACGTGTATACTTTAAAGCCTTGACCTGTTCCGTTCCAATTGGTTGTAGTCGCGTACAGGTAGTAAGTACCTTGATAGTAGAGCACGTAAGGATCGGCTACGTTAGGCAGCACCGAGTTCGAATAGGTTGGTCCTGTCAGCGAATCCTGGTAGGACGAAACCTTCACGTTATCGAAGGTAGCTTCTGCATTCCATGTGCGCAGACCGATTTGGCCGGTGCTTAAGTACGTATTGTCCACGAGATCAAATTTTGGATAAGCGTTCACATTCAGCGGATTGTCATCGATGTACACTTGGATATGGCCGCCGCTGACATTCAGCTTGAAATGATAGTTCTGATTCAGATGAATCGGAAGCTTTCTGGAAGCAATCTCCGTCCAGCTGCCGTTCGCCATTTTACCTAACACTGAGGTTTGATTGGCTGCATTGATTCCCAGATAATATCCGTCAAACGCATTAGCACCAATGGAAGGATTGGATGCTCTGAAAATCACACCCGCTTCCTCACCGCTCTTGATTTGCACGTCGGCTTCGAGTGAATAGTCTGTAAAAGATGGCGTATTCAGTACGGATTTGTAACCTGAACCACTGTTTACATGGTATTGTCCATCAACAACCGTCCAATTGCCGCCATAAGACGACCAGGACACTGCATCACCAGTAAAGTCTGTGCTGTACAAAGTATCAGGTGCCGGTGCGTCATCAAGCACGGTCACTATGCTCTGAGAGCTAAAGTCACCATACTCCGTTACCGCGCGGATGACTGTTCTGCCCGGAGCTTTCGCCGTGACCAAACCAGTGCTCGATACGGTGGCAATATCGGTATTATCCGAAGTCCATACCACATCGCTGCCGCTTGCTCCCTGATTTTGAAGTTGGCCGGTTTCACCTGCATGCAGCGTTAAGGTCGCTGGGTCTAGATCAACGCCGCCTTGAATCGTTCTCACTGCAAAATAATCGAACTTCGCATCAATGGGGTTGTTCGTTGCGACAATGTTGTTCGCGAAGAATCCCACTTTGATATTGCTTAGGTTAGCTGTTACCGGATCTGCGGCTTGAATCCATTCATACCCGTTCCAATAGTAGGTCGTATACACGTTGCCGAGCTTCTTGATCTTGAGTGTAACGGTATCCGTACCCGGATGCGGAGCAAAGTTACCCGGCTTTTGATACGTTCTGTTGATTTCATAAGCAGTTTCCAGTGTTTTGCCGTCAACCCACACATGCGCAAGCTTGACGAAATTGTCGGCATTCTGCCAGACGAACAATCCGGCCTGCTGATGGTTGAGGGCGATAGGCGCTGTTACTTTCGTTACAATTTCAAAGTTACTGTCAGCTGCTACGTCTTGCAAGAAAACGTTATTCTGGCTGTTATTATCTTGATACACATCCGTAGGCGTCGTATGAATCGTCATAAAGCCCGGATTTTTCGTTAAGCTCCAATTGCTACTGCTTTCTTGGAAGATGGACCAATCGCTGCCTAGTGCTGCGTTGTCAAAACGATCGACTTTGTAAGCAGTTAAATCAGGCTCCGTAGGCAATCCGCGTACAGTCACGACGCACTCTGCGTAGACGGACGCATCCGCAGCGCTTTGCACCTTGATCGTCGTAGTACCTACTGCCAGAGCTTGGATTCCCAGGTTTACGATACCCGATGCCGAATCCGAGCCGGTTTTAGCAGCTGTCGCAATGGACGGATTGGATGAGCTAATGATCAAGTCATTATTGGACGAAGCCACTGGCTTCAACATGGCCGTCAGCTCGGCTGCGGCGCCTGCCGTAACAGTCAGACTTGGCTTGTCCAGCAAAATGGATTCAATTGGAGCCGCTCCATCGCTGTTAACACGTTCCAGAATAATGCTGTCAACTTGCGCGAAGTTCGCATTCGCAGCCAGTCTGATGGTATTATTACCGGCTTGCAGGGTTACATCAATGGATGTCGGGTTCATATGATTCCAGCCATAATTTTTGTAAGCAATCTTCTGTGCTGTACCGCCATTGACCACAACATCCTGCTGCGCTGCAGCTCCGCCTGCCGAACCGTTATCCGCCATGACAATCAGCGTATAGGTTCCAGCATGCTCTACGTTCGCTTGGAACTCCACATAATCGCTGCCCGCTTGATCCAGATGGCCCACGACTTTACCACCCGAAGCATTATCTTCGTTGGCAACTGCAGCCGCGCCGCCCAATACCGCAGCTTCCGCTTCGTATTTGTAGCGCTCAACAACCGGCGTTCCCGATGGCTGCTTCATGGATTCTCCATAGGCCGCAGGTGTTCCAAAGTTCGGTGTACCATCCGCATTCCATGTAAATTTCTGCGCTCTCACACTGCGATTACCCCAGCTGCCGCCGGAATTCTTGTCTGCGTGATATACAATCCAATCTTCCGTACCGTCAGGAGACTTCGTGAAGGAATTATGTCCCGGGCCGAAGGCAGATGCTGTTTTGCTGAATACAGGACCGGATTTCGTCCAGGAGGAAGCATTCAAGACATCTCCATCCGTGTTTGTCAGCATGCCGAGGTTATAATCATCCGTCCAGCTGCCGCTTGCGGAATACACGATGAACGTCTTGCCATCCTTGCTCAGCACTTCAGGACCTTCGTTAATGTTCGGTGTACCATTCAGCTCCCAGGCTTGATCTGGAGTTGAAATCATCACCCTTGGTCCGCTGATCGTCCATGGGTTGCTCATAGGAGCAATGTAGATGTTCTGGCGCACATTGGTATCGCCTTCCCATCCGGACCAGACAAAATACTTCGTATTGTCCGCTTTAACAAGTACCGTTCCGTCAATTGCCCATTTGTTCGTGGAGTCGGCAATTTTGCCTTTGAACGTATAGGTTCCTTGAGGGTCTTGTGTATCCGACTCGAGCACATACATGCGGTGATTGTTGTTGTTGCCGTCATCTGCCGCAACGTAGATATACCATTTGCCGTCCAGATAGGTGAGCTCAGGCGCCCACAGCTCTTTGGAATACATCGTGCCGCTTGGCGGCGTGTACACCGTTACACGAGGCGATGTGCCGATATCTTGCAGTCGTTTGGCTTTTGCCACTTGAATGGCTGAATCTTTATCCGATTTTACATAGTAGTAGTATCCGTCTTTAAAGACTACACTCGGGTCCGCCGAACCTGCATCGGATCCTACTGGAACGATTGGATTTCTAAAGGATTCACTCGCTCCTACCGTTACGTGAACGACAGCTGTTTTCACTCCATTAGCCGTATCGACAGCCGTTACAGTAATATCGGCCGTTCCTTGACCAACACCGGTAACTACACCGTGAGAATCAACGGAAGCGATCGCCGTATTGCTCGATGCCCATGTCACTTGCTGGTTCGCTGCATCGATCGGCTCGAAGTCAGGAATCAGCGTTTTGCTTTCATCGACTTTCAAGCTCAATTCGCTCATTGGCAGGGAAACCGAATCCACACTTTTACCTGAATACACAGGCAGCATAGCTTGTTTGTCCAATCCGGATGCCGACCATTTCACATGCAAGCTCGAATCGCCTTCTGCGTGTGCGTACTCGATTTTGACCGCATACATGTGACCCTCAGTCAGATTCACGATCCCGCTTACTTCTTCTCTGGAATTGCTTGTCTTGTCTACAACAAGGGCATCACCAATCCATACTTTCGCGATATTGTCGCTATCTGCATAGATCGTATGCGCACCAGATTCGGCAGGCTGAATCGTTCCTGTCCAGCGAATGGAGAAATGATCTTCGCCGATTCCTGCGGATGCATCCGGAGAACCTGTTCCACGCTCGTTGCCGAGATCGAAGTCGATACGCGGCGTAATCGATGCTTTCACCGGATTTGCCCACTGCTCATCGCCAAAATATTGCACATGATAAACAGGAAGTGTATCGAATGCGCCAGGTGTTCCTTTCAATAAAGCCTTCACATCATTGACATCCCATGGATGTCCGTCCGGGTAAACAACACCATGGAATGGCACGGTCGGTTCATACGTCAATGGCGTTACATCGGAGCCCCATGGGAAGCGGCAGTTATCGCGGCCGATGCCGAGCTCCCACATCACGAAGCCGATTCCTTTGTCGCCATAGTGCTCGACAACACCTGGAACAGATTGTGTCAGTCGGTTCATCGTCTCGTCAGCGAGAATTTCCTTACTCACTCCAAACGGAGTCGGATAATCAGATTCGTACGGATGCCATGTGATAAAGTCGGAGAACGGTCCGCCGGAGAATTGGCCGCCAGTAGCGGAAACCGGGATGCTCGAGCCTGTCTCTTTGATCCACATGCGCGCATCGTTCATGATTTGTTTCGTTACTTGATCCATCAGCCCGGACTCGCCGTTGCTCGGTTCGTTATACGTATCCCAGAAGGCTACGCGGCTGTCGTTCAAGTGGGCGTTTACAACGCCTTGTACATATTCTTTCAGCTTTTGCTTTTGATTCGGGTAGTCAGCTTTTACAGCATCGCCAGGCGCTTCCATCCATCTGCTGTTGTGAGCACCGTATCGAGGCGGCAGCTGTGGTCCCAGATGCGGATTATCGTCCCAGCAATCGTCAAAGAAGACGACTTCCACTTTAATGCCGTACTTGTCCGCCAGCGTCAGGAAATCCTCCAGATTCCCCAGCAGCTGGGCGCTATCTTTTTCCCAAAGCAGGTTATGCAGGAAGACCCTTACAAAGTTAATGCCGTATTGATGGGCATAGGAAAGCTCGCGATCGTTGATATCATGGTCATATTCTTCCCACTGCTGAACTTCATTGACCACATTCGTAGGCACGAATACAGCGCCTCTTACCCAAGACCAATCATACTCAGGCAGATCTGCGGCACCTGTGTCATGAACGGCCATGTTATCGTACGTTGTGTTCACGAGGAAGGTTCGTACGCCGATTGCTCCATGCGTGTAAGTATGGTCTACCACACTTACTACATGAACATCATTCACGTATACCTCAATGTTGCTGCCCTTCGCTTCTACTTTCAATCGGTAAGTCGTATTTCTAGAAATCGGATAAGGAATGGAAGCAAGCTCCGTCCAGCTATTGTTAAATCGGCCCACTTGCACCAAGCCGTTTACGGCGATGCCTGCGTAGTAGCCTTTTAAATTATCCGCGCCGTTCGACGGGCTGCTAACACGGAAGATCACACCTGCGTTGTTGCTGTCCGTTCCTCCAGAAATGGAAATATCGCTTTCATAGGTGAAATTGGCAAAATCGGTTCCGTTCGCAACCGCTTTATAACCAGCTCCGTTATTGACATGGAGTGCGCCATCATTAGCATTCCAGCTGCCCTGATAGGTCGTCCAATTGCTGATGTTCATATCATTGAAATCGTCGTTGAAATCACCTATCGGATTGCTAACTGCTTTGGTAAATACAGCACTCTGTATCTCAGAGTCCAGCATGCCATCCTTGGTTGCGTAAGCCTTAACCGTAGCTGTATCAGTCAGTGTGATTGGCGAGCTGTATACAGCCGAGTTGTTAGTAGGCGTGCTGCCGTCCGTCGTATAATGAATGGCTGCACCCGGAGTAGCTGTAGTCAGCGTAACCTGCTGGGAATCTGTGAAAGTTCCCCCTGCCGGTGTGAATACCGGATTAGATACCGTTTCCATCACATTGGATAAACGGGTTACAGTGAAATTATCAAAAGATACACTTTGATTGTCGTTCCAAGGTCTAAGACCTACCGTTCCTGTTGTGTAGCTGGAATCGGTGAATTGAACAGCCAGACCTCCGTTGACGAATACATAATACTGGTTTCCGATACCAACCACTTTCATATGATTGTCGGCATTCGCCTTGATGTTAGGAAACACATCCTTGCGAATTTGTGTCCAGGCTCCATTGCCGCTATTAGCCTCGGAATCCATTTTGCCGATAATAACGGTTCCATCTTTGTGAAGACCCGCATAATAGCCGCTCATGTTATCGGCTCCGTCACCCGGATCGCTCACACGGAAGATGATTCCGTTATCTTGACCGCTGTTATTAGGATTGATATCCGTTTCTGCAATGAAATTCTCATAAACAGCGTCGACAACCGATTTATCCCCTCTCGGATCCGTCACTTGATAGCGGCCGCCCGATACCGACCATGCTCCGTTACCATTGCCTCTATAGGTCGACCAGGTCACGGTGTTTGCGCTTTCAAAGTCATCATGAACCGCCTCTTCAGCCGTTCCGATGATATAGAAAACACTGGACGTATCGGAAACCATCTCTCCGCCATACTCTGCATAGGCTTTGATCAAGGTAGAGGATGCTACCCGAATCGGTGACGTGTATACAGGCGATGTCTCATTAGGCTGAGTACCGTCCGTCGTATAACGGATCGTCGCCCCTTGCGTAGCGGAGGACAATGTGACGGATTGCGGCGTCGAATAGATGCCCTCAGCGGCACTGAACACCGGTTTAGCAGCTGCTTGATCCGAATATTCTCTCACCACGATATTGTCAATGGTCGAAGTGCCCCACCAGGTTCTAAGACCGATAGCGCCCGCTGAAGTGATCTGGCTGCCGTCGTTATCGATGTAATCAATCTGCGGCGTTACCATATCGTTCACATAGACTTGAATGTGATTATCGATGGCAACTACCTTCATATGTCCGGAGGTGGAGGCTATCGGATGAACGGCGAGCTCCTTCCAAACATCCCCGTTCTCACCAGTAACCCGGCCTAGTCTTACCTGCTTATCGATACTAATTGAAGCATAGTAGCCGGTGTAACCGTCGGATACATTTCCGGTCACTTTATCGCCAACACGGAACAGAACTCCTGTCGAATCAGAGTTATACCCCTTCACTTGGAAATCGGCTTCATATACGAGATCTTTGAAGCTTGTACCTTGCGCGATGGTCTTGGCGCCCGGCACTCCATCAATGGTGTATTGCTTGGCAGCGTTTACACTCCACTGACCTCGATTGTCGTTAGAAGCGTATGTCGTCCAGTTGGCCGCTTGTCCGCTTTCAAAATCGTCCGAAAATATAGCCAGCGGACTTCCTTCGTCTGCCGAAGCCTGCAGCGGCGGCAAAAAGCTTGCTACTAAGCAAAGCATCATCACATAGGACATTACTTTGCGAAATGAATGATTGCTGAATAATAGATGATGATTCAAACCTTTCCCCTCCTATCATGGCTTTCCTTGAATCTGAGCAATCCTGTGCTGTTCAACATTTATTTACACATCCAATGCCCCCTTCGACAAATCCTACAAATTCTAGACATCCAATATGTATCATTATGGACCGAAGTCACATTTCGTGTATTTATACAATTCGAACTTTTTTGTGCTATTAGGTCTTTTCGTCTCTTGCATTCTATTACGTTTTGGAACCAACTCCTTTATATGAAAATAAATCCATTTATCGGAATTAAAAAAGCAGCATGATTCGTGCAAAACCTATCGATTCCACATATGGGTCCGGAAGCTCAGCACTAGCATTGTCGATCCATTTAGCTTGAAGATACAAAATGTTAACAAATTCTTAATTATCCACATTTCACGAACATTAACGTATTGACACTGAAATATCATACGTATTATGATAATCATGTTCACAAAACAACAGTCAACCTTACATACAACGTTCGTATATCCTCGAGAATTGGCTTGAGGGTCTCTAGAGGGAGCCATAACTTCCTAGCTACGATCGGATGCTGCTTTTGCACATCCGGGTGGCTGGGATTTTTTGTGTTCACTGAAGGCAATTTACGAACGTACAACCAAAGGAGACGGTAATGAGCATGTATGATTTGATCGTAGTCGGTGCAGGTCCGGCTGGTATTTTTGCCTGCTATGAAATGACGCTTCGCAAGCCCGACGCCAAGGTTCTTCTAGTAGACAAAGGACACGATATTTACCATCGCAGCTGCCCGATTCTGGAAAATAAAATAAAGCTTTGCCCTCCTCCCGCCGGTAAGAAGGATTTCTCCGGATGTCTGCCTGCCTGCTCGATTACTGCAGGTTTCGGCGGCGCCGGCGCTTACAGTGACGGCAAATTCAACATTACGACCGAGTTCGGCGGATGGATGACGGATTATTTGGCTCCTTCCAAGGTGCTCGAGCTGATCCGTTATGTGGATGAAATCAACCTGCAGCACGGTGCAACTCCCCAGATTACAGATCCGACTACGGAAGCTGTCAAGCAAATTGAGCAGCGTTCTTACGCTGCCGGGCTAAAGCTGCTTCGCGCGCAGGTTCGTCACTTAGGCACCGAGCAGAATCTGATGATTCTGCAATCCATTTACGAGCATTTGAAAACCCGCATTGATATGCAGTTCAAAACAGAAGTTGAAGACATCATCACCGTCAAGGACGACGGCAAGCATATCATTCAAGGGATTTTGCTCAAAAACGGAACGGAAATCCGCGGCCAGCATGTGATGCTCGCTCCTGGGCGCGACGGCTCCGCGTGGCTGACTCAGGTGCTCAAAAAACGCCGTCTAAGCATGTACAACAATCAAGTAGACGTCGGCGTCCGCGTGGAGACATCCGATGTCGTGATGCGCGAAATCAACGAGCATTTATATGAAGGCAAGTTCATCTACAATACTTCCGTAGGTACGCGTGTTCGCACGTTCTGCAGCAACCCGTCCGGTCACGTTGTGGTCGAGAATCACAGCGGCGTCATGGCTGCCAACGGACATTCCTACAAAGACCCTGCGCTCGGGTCTAGCAATACCAACTTCGCTCTGCTGGTATCGCATAAATTCACAGAGCCGTTCGACAAGCCGAACGAATATGCACGGGAGATTTGTAAAAGAGCGAACGATCTCTCAAACGGGGGCGTTATCGTACAGAAATTCGGCGATATCCTCCGTGGACGCAGATCAACTGAAGACCGTATTCGCGAAGGCTTCTTGGAGCCAACCTTGAAAGAAGCGGTACCTGGAGACCTTGGATTGGTGCTTCCATACAACACGATGAAGAGCCTGATCGAGATGATTCATGCCCTGGAAAAAGTAACACCGGGTATCGCCGCGGAGCACACGCTCTTCTACGGCGTAGAGGCTAAGTTCTACTCGGCTCGTCCGAAATTAACGGAAGGGTTTGAAACGGAGATCAAGGGCTTGTATTGCGGCGGAGACGGCGCTGGAATTACCCGCGGGTTGGCGCAAGCTGGCGCTGCAGGCGTATGGGTGGCCCAGAATGTTTTAAAAAGATACTAATGCTGGCTGTTTGCAGCGAATAGACTCAACTTTCGACAGGAGCTCTCCCATTTCGGGGGAGCTTCTCGTTTTGGATACAGGTCTAAGGACCTTTTACATTCGAGTAAAATATGTTAAAATGAAAGCGGCAACAAATGAAA
This sequence comes from Paenibacillus hexagrammi, assembly GCF_021513275.1. Lineage (NCBI taxonomy): Bacteria > Bacillati > Bacillota > Bacilli > Caryophanales > Paenibacillaceae > Paenibacillus > Paenibacillus hexagrammi. The sequence continues at coordinate 4,266,222 of NZ_CP090978.1, forward strand.
GCGTTCACATTATAGATGAGGGGGAAGCACACATGAATGTAGCGCTCAATGTAAGAAACACGTACGAGGATTTTGTTTTGGAAAAGGACATTATGTTTTTCAGGGTCGGAGAGCATGGTCTTGTCAGCTTTCATGGTAAAAACTACAACATAAAAAAACGCATGTCTAGTGAAGAGGTGAGCGGTCTTACGGAGAATCCGAAATTCTTCAAAGTAAACACCGATTGCTACGCAAACATTGCCAAGATCAGCGGCATTCAGGACGGAAAAGTCTACTTCGAAATGAAGAGCGGAGAAACCAAATACACAGCCATCACAAAGCTGCGCCAGTTCAGATTGAAGGAATTGCTGCAAATGACAAAGGAACAAGCGCAATAACAAATACAAAAACCGAGCCTTCGATCGAGTGGGCTCGGTTTTCTTGTATCTATATTAAGAAATTTTTG